>NZ_JBIAUK010000035.1:0-78589 GCF_042892775.1 Streptomyces sp. NPDC001717
CCACGATGAGGCGCTCGCGGTCCGCCCGTTCGCGCTGCTTGCGTTCCTGTACCGACATGATTCGATCCTAGCACCGCTAGACAATCGAGCGGCAGCAGTACTAGCGTTGCCTCATCAGCTAGCAACGCTAGATCCTGGAGGGGTCGTCATGCTCAACGCACTCGAGGTGTTCACCACCGTGGTCGTCGGCCTGATGGTGGGGGTGGAGTTCGCCGTCGCCTTCGTCATGAACCGGATCTTCAGCGCGCTCCCCGAGGACAGCGACCAGCTCGCCCGCTCCCACGGGGGCCGGATGCTCGGCGCCCTGATGCCGGTCTGGTACTTCACCTCGCTCGGTCTCGCCGCCGTCTGGGCCATCGCCGGATGGCACCGTCCCGGCGCCGGCCTCGTCGTCATCGCCGCCGCGCTGCTGGTCCTCAGCGTGATCATGTCGGTCCTGCTGCTCGTCCCGATCAACAACCAGGGCAAGACGTGGACCCCCGAGAACCGGCCGGCCGACTGGAAGGAGCAGATGAACCGCTGGGACCGCTACCACTACGCCCGCGTCGCCGTCATCATCGCCGCCTTCACCCTGCTGGTCACCGCCCTCGTCTGAGCCGGACGGCCATGGCTGACCGGCTGTCAGCGGCAGCCGCTCGGCCGTGCATCCGAAGCGCACCGCCACCGCCCCTCCATCTACCTCCGAGCCCCGGACACCAACACCCTCGTACGCCGCTGGCATCCCCAGGACGCGGGCGCCGGCGACACCTGCGGACCTCTAGCGAGAGGAAGTACCGAGAATGGCCAAGCTGCGGAACCTGGACCCGAATACGCCGATGTTCGCGCAGTTCAAGGAGAAGACCGGACCCATCGTCCTGGCCAACACCTTCTTCGTCCCGAAGGACAGGGCAGAGGCCTTCCTGGCCCTCTTTCGGAGGCAGGCCGAGTTCATGAGGGCTCAGCCCGGATTCGTCTCCCTGCAGATACACAAGGGAACGGCGGACAGCCAACTTCTGATGAACGTCGCGGTCTGGGAGTCGACCGAGGCGCTCGCCATGGCGTTCGGCAGCCCGGAGTTCCAGCGCATGGCTGCCGAGTTCCCCGACGACATCGTGTCGTACCCCCACATCTTCGAGCAGATCGACCTGTGACACGACAGCTGTAGCCGGGGGAGGGCAGCCGGACAAGCCCTGCCCTCCCCCTGAGCGCGCATCCATGCGCATGCCGAACCCCCGACATCCGGGGATGCGGCTGCTGCACGGACCCCGTAACAGCGATCCCCGCAAGCCCCCTGATCAGTCGCGCCCATGCAGCCTGATCAGGCCCCACACGGCTCAGCAAGCTGACGAAGACTCAAGGAGAAGACCAATGTCGCTGAAGAAGATCAACACCATCCTGGCCGCCGCCTTCATCCTCTTCATCCTCTGGTTCGGGACGGAGTACATCCTGAGCCCCCAGACGACGGCGCCGGGCTACGGCCTGCCGGGCTGGCCGTCCGGCGACGGTGACGGCTTCCTGGTCATCAAGGGCATCCGCGACGTCGTCCTGGCCCTGGTCCTGGGCATCCTGCTGGTGACGGCCCACCGTCGGGCGCTGGGCTGGGCGCTGCTGGTGGAGGCCCTCGCCGCGTACGGAGACATGGCCAACGTGCTGGCCCACCACGGCTCCGTGGCCACCGCGCTCGGCGTCCACTGCCTGACCGCGACACTGATGGTGGTCAACGGCCTGCTGATCATGCGAGAGACCCGCACCGTCGCGACCGCTCCGGCAACGCCCGCCCCGCAGCCCGCCTGACGCCACCTTGGCGCGTGCCGGCACTCACCTGCCGGCACGCGGGAGGCGACGTCCAGGCCCCGCGTTGACACCTGGCCCGCCCACGCCGTGGCCCCGCACCGTGGCATTACCGCGCCCCGGCCGCACGAGCTGCCGCCGCCGGCCTTCTGACCCCGAGCCGGTTCTCGCGCACGCCGGGCGGATCGGCGAACTCCCACCGCCTGGGCCCCGACGGCGCCGCCGAGAAGCGGCGTTCGCGGCCCGGCTCGCCGCCGCCGAGCCCGAAGCCGTCGGTACGACGCCGAGCCCCGCGGCCTGTACGTGGCGGGGGCGCCGGGTGAGGCAGCCGACCCCTGGACGATCGAATTCAGGCAAGTCTGCAGAAAGGACATGCGCTCGCAGCGAGGGCTTTCCACACCGACAGTTGCCCAAATTTCAGTCCCTCTGCTCCCTCCAGCCCCTACGCGAGGCCGGCTGAGGATCTGACATAGTGCCGAATTTCAGTCCCTCCAGTCCCTCGGGTTCTGTCTTCCGCACGTCCAACCATGAAGTCGTCCATGGCATGCGCGTCGGCCCTTCACGGGCGGCCTGTACTGTCACGACTTGTTGCTACAAACTCAGGCCAGATGGGCCAGGACGTCGGACATGTCCCGCGAGGTCGTCGCGACCCCGGCGGTGTTGCCGGCCGGTGGGACTTCCCGTTCCGGGCGGTGCAGGACTTGGGATTTGGCTGAACCGCACTCGCAGTCACGGGTTACCGCACAACGCTGCTCTTCTCGGTCCGCGTGGTACGACCGGTCGACGCCTGAGGCGAGGGCTGTCACGGCGTTGACACCATGGTTCGGCTCGTGCGACAAAAGTCCATCTGAGAGCCGGCTCAGCCACGGCAACCACCAGGCTGGAGCGCGAGGCTGTCACTGTTCCCACCGCGCCGCCCTCGGCGCGTGGCGCCCCTCCCTCCACGCTGACTTCGGCAACCGCAGCAGCACGTGAGAGACATCTGAACGACGAGGACAGGAGTCCCGACTTGACCCTCATGCCCGGATCACGGGTGCCCGGACGGACCTGGACGGTCCGGCTCTCCGGCCATGGCGATCACAGCGTGTCCGTCACCTGCAGTACCGAGGCCTGCCGCATGCTGGCGCGGTCGAAGGACACCCTGGCCATGCGGAGCTTCGCCGCCGAACACATCAAGGCCGACGCCCGGCTCGCCACGGTCCGCCCCAACGCCGCCTGCTCCTGCCGCGCCACGTAGTGCGTGTTTCACAAGAACAGCGTCCAGTGCGGTGGACTCGCGCTCCTGGTCCTCGTCCACAACCCGGCCGTGGGACAGGTCTGGACTCTCGCCGAGACGTGTCAGACCTGTGCCTCGCAGACCCCCCACCTTTCGATCCTCGCCCGAGCGCAGAGCCCGGCCCGCACCGGCCCGCACCGGCCCGCACCGGCGCGCCACCGGCCACCGCGGCCGCACCGACGGCGGTCCCGGGCGGGTTTTCCTCCCCGCAGGCTGCTCCTGAAGAGCCCGTGGGGCGGCGCCGTCCCCGCCGTTCGGGGCCACGCCGCGCAGTGTGAAAGGCTGCCGGGCCCCGACGTCTTGGGCCATCCCGATCTGGATGCCGGCGCTGCGAGGCGGCCTGCCTCGGTCCCGGACGGGCCGGCATCGGGCAGTGGCCCGCACGTGTTCACGCTCCGCCGGGGTGCGGGGTCCACACGGCCGGCCCGCCGACGCGCCACTTGATCAGCAGCGCATCGGGCCGAGGGCGCGGCCGAGGATCTCACCGTCGATACGGACGCGGCGCCCGCCCTCGGCGTCCGGCGGATGTCCTGCACGTGGGCCGCGCGGGTTAGACGGAGCCGGTTCAGCGCCGGGGAGGAGAGCCACGCGGGCGGCGAGCGAGCCGTTTCGTCGGCGACGGCGGCTGTCTGCTTCGTGCTGCCGAACTAGAGGCCGCGCTCGATCATCGCGATCACGTCCTGTCCGGCGTCGTGGGCCTGTTGCGGGGTGATGCCGCGCAGTGGGCCGTCGATCGTCAGTACCGCCAGGCCGTGGACTGCCGACCAGGCGAGGAATTCTGCGCCCGGGCGGCGTTCGGCGGGCAGCAGGCCGGTTTCGACGAGGTCGTCGAGCGCGGTGCCCAGCAGTTCGAACGGGGTGAGACCGCCCGCCCCGGCCGCGGTGGTGTCCGTGGCGTAGGCCATGTCGGCCGGGACGTGGAAGGCGGTGCGGAACAGGCCCGGTTCGGTCACGGCGAAGCGGATGTAGCCCGTCCCGACGGCGCGGAACCGTGCGCGGGCGTGCCCGGCGGGGTCGTCGTCGGCGCTGCCGACGGGGGCCGCCCGGGCGATTTCTGCCTCCATCGTGAGCGCGACCTGGGCCATGGCGGCCTGGGAGACCCCGTGGACCAGGGCCCCGCGGTCGGCGAAGTGCCGGTAGGCGGCGTTGGGTGAGACCCCGGCGCGCCGGGTGACCTCGCGCAGCGAGACGGCATCGGGCCCGCCCTCGCGGGCCAGTTCCAGCGCCGCGTCGAGCAGGGCGTTGCGCAGGTTTCCGTGCCGGTACGTGCTGCGCTTGGCAGGCGGTTCGGTGCCCGGTGGCTTTGAGGACATTCGCTTCCTCCCTCAGATGTGGACAGCGTCTACTTACAGGTATAGCCTACGGACAGGAAGTGGACGCCGTCCACATAACTGTTCATGGGGGTTTGCCGTGCAGAAGGTCGTATCCCGCGACGGGACCGTCATCGCGTTCGATCGGATCGGCGCGGGCCCGGTCCTCGTACTGGTCGGCGGTGCCTTCCAGGTCCGTGACGACGCCAAGTGGGTCGAACTCGCCCGCCTTCTCGCCGACCGTTTCACGGTGGTGACGTACGACCGGCGCGGCCGCGGCGACAGCGGCGACACCGCGCCGTACGAGGTGGCCCGCGAGTTCGAGGACCTGGCGGCCGTCATCGACGCGGTCGGCGCAACCGCCGGTGTGATGGGCATGTCCTCGGGCGCAGTGCTCGCCCTGGAGGCGGCTGCCCACGGTGTCCCGATCACCGCGCTCGCCCTCTACGAGCCGCCGTTCGTCCTCGACGATGCCCGCCCACCGCTCCCCGCGGACTACCTCGACCGCCTGCACGGCGCGCTCGCGCGGGGCGACCGCGGCGGGGCCGTCGAGGTCTTCATGACCGCCGCCGTGGGCATCCCCGCGGAGTACCTCGCCCCGATGCGCGCGGACGCCGCGACCTGGGACCGGCTCTGCTCGGTGGCGCACACCCTCCCGTACGACGGCGCCGTCATGGGCGACACCATGTCGGGCCGCCCGCTGTCGGCGAGCCGCTGGGCGTCGGTACGGATTCCCGTGCTGGCAGTCGGCGGCGGCGCGAGCGACCCCTCGCTCCAGGCCGGCGCCCGGGCCCTGGCCGAGCTGCTGCCGACGGCCGGCCACGCCACCCTGGAGGGGCAGACCCACGACGTCGACCCAGCCGCCCTGGCTCCGCTGCTGACGACGTTCTTCGCCTGAGACGGGGTCTTCGCATGACCGCGGTATTGAGGTGACCCCCATCCGCTACCGCGTCACGCACTAGCCAAGCAGTTCCGTCTGGATCACGGGGCTCGAAGCATCGAAATGCCGCCCTGCTGGTCGAGGCGGTTGTGCACGCGCTCGGCGCTGTTGCGCTGCCGGCAGGTCTCGGGGGCAGGCACGTGTGTGGCTCCCCTCCAGACGCGAGGCCGTACGGACAGGCGGGCGACGGCCTATGAATGTCGTTGTGATCCGCAGTCAGAGCTCATGGTTGGTGCGCCGCCGTCACGACGGTGGTCGAAGCGCGCACTGACCGAACCTGTTGAGAACCAGTTACGAGAGACCGAGGAACCCTGAAATGCGTACCCTGATCAGCACTGCCTTCATCTCCCTCGACGGCGTTGTCGACTCCCCCGGCGGCGAGCCCGGTTACCGGAACGCGGGGTGGACCTTCAAGGACATCGAGTTCCTCCCCGAGGCCTTCGAGATCAAGGGCCGGGAGCAGAAGGAAGCCGCCGCGATCCTCATGGGCCGGACCAGCTACCAGGCGTTCAGCCCGGTGTGGCCCGACATGGAGGACTTCGCCGACTACAAACTCATGCCGAAGTACGTCGTCTCCACCACCCTCGGCGAAGACGAGCTGGTGTCGAACTGGGGTGAGACCACGATCCTGCGGTCGCTCGACGAGGTCGCCGCGCTGAAGGAGACCGAGGGCGGGCCGATCATCGTCCACGGCAGCGCCTCCCTGAACCAGGCACTTTCGGACGCCGGCCTGATCGACCGCTACCACCTGGTCGTCTTCCCCCTCCTGCTCGGTGCGGGCAAGCGGCTCTTCAGCACCACGGACAAGGACACCCAACAGCTGAAGCTCGTCGAGCACGAGGCCTACGCCAACGGCCTGCAGAAAAACGTCTTCGACGTCGTCCGCTGACAAGGCTGCCGCGCTCGCCCTGCACCCGACCCGGTCCCGTGACGCCCTGGACGCCGTCCTGGTCCGCCCCGAGCCGGCCGCGGAGATCAGCGCCGACCGGGCCATCGACCACGGCGGGATCTTCCGCCACCCGCTCCGGTACAAGCGGCTGCGCCTGGACGTGACCGTTTCCCGGTTCGACGCAGGGAAGTTTGATCGCGTGCACGGCGCCCAGGCCGGGGCCAGCGAGTTCGTGCGGGTGTCGGCAGGGGCGTGGTGTCGGTGGCGGGAGCCCCCGTAGCCCGTGCGCTCGATGCGTGGGCCGGCCGGAGGGAGCAGGCCATGGTTGCCGCATCCACCCGGCGGGTGACGTTCGAGACGGCCGATGCGGATGCCGCTCGGCTGTGCATGGAGGACACCCATCAGCAGGCGCCCCATCTGCGGCTTGCCGGGCCGCCTGCGGTGGGTCCGATCGTCTCGGTCGACCAGACGGTCGCCGGGCCGGTCAGTACGGCGAAGATCGTGATGGTGCCGGAGATCGCGGTGACCGTGGATCCGGCTGACATGCTCGCGATCGACGTGTTCCACGGAGGCACGCTGGAGCGGCGAGCAGGGGACACAACCGAGTGGTACGCCGCCGGGGACGTCACCGTCGTCGTCGGCCCGGAGATGAACTACCGGTGCACCACCGACCACCTCGACGTCCAGGTGATCAGCCTGCCCGGCTCACTGCTGCGTGAGGCATCCGGCCGACCCGCCGACCAGACGGACAGGCCCTGGCGCCGCCCGATGGGGGTTCGGGCATCCCGGGCACTTCGCCGCCCACTACCGCGACGCGTACGGGACCTCGCCCGGCGGCACCCTGCACGCTGGGAGCTGAGCCCTACCCGCTGCTGCACCAGGCTCTGGGGGCGGGACGGAGGCCGGCGAGAGCCTGGGCGAGGGAGGGGGAGGTGTGCAGCAGATCGACGGTGCCGGTGAGTTCCAGCAGGCGCAGCAGCTGCGGTGCCGGGGCGGCCACAATCAGCGCCAGGCGGCGAGCGGCGGCGTCCCGGCGGAGCTGGAGCAAAGCGTTGAGCAGGGTGGAGTCGGCGAACTCCAGCCGCGAGCAGTCGATCACGACGGCTCTCGTGGCACAGGCGGCAGCATCGGTGAACGCCGCGTGCAGGTGGCTGCGCGCCTCGATGTCGATCTCACCACGGAGCCGGCACACCACGGTGCCGTCTTCCCGGCCGGGTAGCTCGACGACGGGCGGTTCGGTCACGTAAACCATGTCCTGACCTGCCGTTTCTTCTGCTCCGGCTGGTGTCGCAGAGGTGGGGCACGGCCGGCGACACCAAAACCGGACTGCGCCTTCAGCGTCCACCCGGCGCCCGGGCAGGACTGCCCGCTGAACGAAGCCTCCCATCCTGCGCACGAATCCCTGCTCAATCGTTGGCACGGGACATGACTGAGTGTCTCCGCCCACCGTGCGGTGTCGTGCGTGGTGTCGGCCGGTCGGGGCGGGAGACTTCCGGGCATGGACGTGGAGTCGCTGGCGGTGGAGTTGTTCGAGCTACGGCCGTCGGAGTTCACCGCTGCCCGTGAGGAGTACGCGGCCAAGGCCCGCAAGGCCGGGGACAGGAAGCTTGCCGCCGCTGTCGCGGCTGCGCAAGCCGACCGTTGCGGCGTCGACGGCCAACCTGCTGGCCCGGCGCCGGCCGAAGGAAGCACAGAGCCTCGTCCAGCTCGGCGAGGCGCTCCGTACCGCGCAGCGGACGTTGGATGCCGAGCAATTGCGGAAGCTGTCGCATGATCAGCATGTGGTGATCGGGCGGCTCGCCCGTACGGCGCGCGCCCTGGCCATCGAGACCGGGCAGCCGGTGAGTGAGCCGGTGCTGCACGAGGTCCAGCAGATCCTGCACGCAGTCCTTGCCGACGCCGACACGGCCGCCCGGTGGGAGGCGGGCCGACTGGTCAAAGCCCCGGACGCCCCGATGGGTTTCACGGGCCTGGAACCGGCGCCCGGCGCTGTGCCTCCCCGGCGGGCGGCTCGACCCGCCGCACCTGCCAAGGGCCAGGTACGGCCGCCGGCATCGGATGCCGAAGAGCGGGCGGCGCAGGCGCGTGGTGAGCGCGCGGAGGCGGCACAGGCAGAGGCTGCTGAGGCGCGGGCGGAGGCGGAGCGCCTGGAGGCGGCGCAGGCCGCAGATCAGGAACTGGCGGACCGGGCGGGTGCGGACGTGGCGGCGGCCGAGGACGACGTGCGGGCTGCGGGGGAGCGGCTGGAGACGGCGCGCGCGGCGAGCGCGGGTGCGACCACCCGCTTGGAGGAGGCTGGACGGGCGGCTGTGACGGCGCGGGCGAGGGCGGAGACGGCGGCCCGGAAGGCCGAGAAACTCGCCGCCGCGGAGGGGTGAGGCGCCGCATCGTTCCTTCGGTGAATCCGCTACTCCGGCGCAGTGAGCACCCGTTCCGGGGTGCCTCGGTGGAGGTGGCCGGGGCGGTATTACCGGGCGGTGATCAAGAACCCTTTCCGCGGCTTCGCCGCCACCGCCCTGGCCTTCGCCGCCCTCGCTCCCGCGTCTCCGGCGCACGCCGACGACTACACGCTCACGGAGGCCATCACCTCCCTGCCGGTCGCCGAGGAAGTCCGCGACGGCTACCGCCGCGAGCTCTACCCGCACCGGAAGGACGACGACAAGAACGGCTGCTCGGCGAGGAATGACGTGCTGACCGCGGAGGCGATCGAGGCCCCGACCGTGGGCGTCGGATGCACGCTCACCGGCGGGGTGTGGCACTCGTACTACGACGACGTGATTGTGCAGGGGTCATCCGGGATCGACATTGACCACGCAGCGGCGCCGCCGGTACGCCAACGACCGCGGATGTCACACGCCTGCAGCGGCAGCGCGCTGACCGCGTCACGAGTAGTGGAACGTTCTGACTAGCTCCTGTCCAGGCGATCTTCCCGTGGTGCGAAGCGGGCCTGGGCCGCCAGGACGGCTTCGGTGTAGCGTCCCGCCCACGCGCCCATCGCATGGATCGGGCCGAGCAGCGCGAGGCCCGCCTCGGTGAGTGAGTAGTCGACACGCGGCGGGGCCTCGGCGTACGCCTGGCGTGCGACCAGGCCGTTGTACTCAAGGCGGCGCAGGGCTTCGTTGAGGACTTTGGGGCTGATCCCGCCGATGCGGGTGATCAGCGCGCGCGGCCTCATGGGCCCGTTCTCGCCGAGGATGTACACGATCACGCTGTCCCAGCGGTTCGACAGGACTTCGAAGGCCACCCTCGCCTGGCAGTCCGCAGCGTACTCGCCGCCGCCCAGGTCCGCGCCCAGACCTTCTTCGCCTGCCACTGCCGCAGTGTCGCTCATGCGATCATCCTGCCCGGCCCGATGCACACCATGTGGTGTGCATCGGCACGCCTAGCGTCGTTTCCTCAGACCTCGCACATCTTGCGACACGGACGACAGGAGCAAGCACATGCGCATCGGCATTCTCGGTACAGGGGCAATGGCCACGGCCCTCGGCGCGGCCTGGGTACGCGCCGGCCATGACGTCCGGGTCGGCGGTCGGGACACCGAAGCGGCCGCCCGCACTGCCCTGCTCACCGGCGCCTCCGAGCACGGCAGCCTCGCCGATGCCGCGGCTCACGGCGAGGTGGCGCTCCTCGCCATGCCGGCGGACGTGGCCCCGCAGTTGGCCAGGGGACTGGCCCCCCTGCTCGCCGGGCGGACCGTGATTGACTGCTCCGTTCCCATGGCACCGGGCGGAAACGGCCCGACCCTGACTACCGGCGGTGCCACCTCCGTCGCCCAACTCATCGCGGACGCCGCGCCCGGCGCCCATGTGGTGAAGGCGTTCGGGGTGTGCCACGAGAGCATCTGGACCCTGGACCGGCCGGCCTTCGAAGGGGCCCCACTGGCGGTCCCGTTCTGCACAGACCAGCCGGCCGCCGCCACGCGGGTGGCGGAGATCATCACCTCCATGGGCTGCACATCTCTGCCCTGCGGCGGGCTCGATCGCGCTGCCCTGCTGGAGGCCACTGCCGTCTTCGCAGTCGGCGTCTGGTGGGCGGGCGCCGAGGCGCGCTTCGCGTTCCCTGCCCCGGCTCTGGCCCCGGGGGCTGTCGATGACTAGTGCTGTGAACGGGAACGTTTGCCGGGTTGCTCGTTGTGGGGCAGGGCGGGAACCATCGGCCAGAGGCCTGATGCCGCAGCTCGGTCCCGGTCGCCCCCTTCTGCAAGCGAATGTGGACGCCGGTCGTGGCCGGCTCCCCTTACAGGCCTTCAGTTGCGAAGGCACCAAGCACTACGTTTCGACGGTGATCAATGACACGGTTCCGCAGAAGGAAGCTCGGTGGGTCGTCCTCGTGGAGGCCGAGACCCGTCCCGGGTACGAGGAGGACCACCGCTGGCAGCTCGTCGCAAAGCATGCCGTCCCGGACGGAGGTCGTGCGGCGGCTGACGGACTGGCACGCAAGCTCGCCATGGAGTACGTCCCCAGAGAGGTCAGCATGGGCTCGGCCGGGGACACGCCCGCACGCAAGGTGTTCCGAGTCGCCGACGGCTCGTGGCTCGTCGAGGTCCGGGGAATCGACCACAAAGCAATTCTGTGCCGGGTAAGCACCGCCGAGCTGGTGCGTGAGTGGAAGTACGTACATGCCGGGGAGACCGCGGCGGAGCGCAGACGCCGACTGCTGGGCCAGACCTGAGAGGCGGACGGAACCGACCGGCCGGGATCGTTTGCCGGGTTGGGTGGTCAGGCCGCGGCGGGTAGCGGTCTGCCGCCCCAGCGGATGCCCTTCTCGCTTCGGATGCGGGCGCGTTCGCGTCGTTGGGCGGCGAGGACGTCGGGGTGGCGGGCGTTGTCGTTGCGCCGGCGCAGGTAGGCGTGCAGGGCACGGGTCTGGACGGTGTGGTTGGGATGGTGTGAGTTGGCCAGGGTGAACTGCCGCAGCGGCCCGAAGTGGGCCTCGATCGGGTTCGCCCAGGACGCGTAGGTCGGCGTGAAGCACAGCTCGACCTTGTTCCGGTCCGCCCACCTGCGGATTTTCCAGTCAGGTGGGCGGAGAGGTTGTCGAGGATGACGTAGATCGGGGCGCCATCCGGGCGGGCGGCGCGGATCGACCGCAGGGCGGCCCAGGTGTAGTCGATGCCTTTGCGTCTTCGGTTGATGCCCCACAGCTTGTCGTCTCCGACCGAGTAGCAGCCGTGGAAGTAGGTGATGCCGTGGGTGCGGCGGAAGGTAGCCGGCAGCCGGTCGGGCCGGCCTTGCTTCTTCCAGCAGGATCCGGCGGTCGGACGGATGCCCAGGGGGCCGAACGCGTCGAAGGCGAACGTGCGGTCGGGACGCTCGTTGAGCGCGTACTCGATCCGGGCGAGCTTGGCGTCGAAGGCCGGGTCCGGGGACTCCTTCCAGGTCTTCGTGCGCTGGAAGGAGATCCCCCGGCGGGCCAGCAGGCAGCGCAAGGCCTCCCGGTCGATCCGGACGGGTCGGGAGATGTTGCGCCGCAGGTGATCGGCGAGTTTGGGCAGTGACCAGCGGGTGAAGGGCTTGCCCAGCGCGGTCGGGCGGGTGGTGGCCGTCTCTGGACGACGAAGTCCTCGTCGTCACGATCCAGCAGGCGGGGACGGCCTCCCGCCCACCGAGGGTCCAGGCATGCGAGCCCGATCTCGTTGAAGCGGTGGATCACGTCCCGGATGGTGTCCTCGTCGGCCTGGACCAGCCGCGCGAGCACCGGGACCGTGCTACCGCCGGCCGAGGCCAGCAGCATCATCGCCCGCCGGAACCGCACCGAGCTGGTGCTGCCCCGCCGAACGACGTGTTGCAGCTTCTGCCCCTCCTGCTCGGTCAGCCCGCGGACCCTGACCGGTAACGCCATCCCGCTTCCCCATGCCAGTCGAAGTCGTCACATCCGACCAGCACAACGAGCAACCCGGCAAACCTTCCCGGTCACAGCACTAGTCGGCCGGGACCGCTGTGGCCGGTGAGTTTGCGCGGGCCGTCTCGGTGGGTGGGGCCTCCGAGGTCGCCGCGGTGGCGCAGACGGGGCGGGTCCGGGCGGAGTAGGAGCGTGCGGCCGCTAGGAGGGCGAAGCCCAGGCCGCCGAAGGCCATTCCACCGAAGGCGGCCAGCCAGAGAGTCCCGGAGAGGGTGGCGCCGAGATCCGTGTCGAGTTTGGGGGCCGGCAACACTCCGAGGGCGGCGAGCGGAGCGTAGATCACCAGGAGGACCCTGTACACCGACAGACCGAACGCGGTCAGCCAGGCTGGGATCAAGGGCAGCAGACGCGGCACCCGGCGCCCGGAGAGGATAAGCGTCCAGCGGGGAAACACCTGCCCCCACGGGTACATCAGCCCGGTCAGGAGAAAGAATCCGAGTCCCGCGGCCAGCACAGTGACATCGATGCCTACATCGGCGAGCGCCTTCGCCACCTCCGATCCGCCGGAGTTCGACTCCTTCCACTTCTCGGCCGTGATGCCGAGCGCGTCACCACCCAGCGTCCAGATGGTCTTTGCTCCGGCCCACGGCAGCATCCCGCACATCAGCAGATAAGCCAGCCTCCTGGTACGCGGGGAGGCGGTCGAGGCACTGGGATGGACGAGTGGGGCATCATGGCCGCCCGTGTGCTTCTGCCCGCAGCGCGGGCAGGCGCCAGCCAGCCGTCGGCGGTACGACAGAGCGACGAGGACGAGGAGAGCAGTGAGGGCCGAACTCAGCAGCACATGGGCCAGGCCGGTGGCGCTCTCCAGCCCTGAACCGGAGGCCAGGGCAACGAAGTAGCCCGGCAGGCCCGCCGCGCCCATCGTCAATACCGGGGTGGCCAACACGAGCACACCCCTGATCGCCATCCGGCCAGGCTGGGCCGTCCGTCGTCTGGTGGCCCAGCAGGCGACACCGGCGGCAATGGCCAGGCCGGCCAGGATCATCTGGGCGATCGGAGAGTAGGGGGTGTGCAGGGTGAAAGGTACCGTGGTCCCCCTCACGGCCCAGGTGGCCTCGACGATGGCGTACACCGCGCCACAGGTCACAGCGGCGGCAGGCGCCCCATCAGGCCAACGCCGCGACCAGCCGGTCCAGCCGCGGGTCGGGGCGAGGGGTGCTGTCCCCCCATGTGTCTGTGTCGTTGCGGGGATAGCCACCGTGACCTCCGGCTTCCGTAATCCTGACAATTCATGCTCTGCCGGGTCCGTTGCCGGTCGCATCAGCCCTATGGGCCATTCCCCTCCCCCGCGCGGGGGAGGGGGCGGCTCGGGGGTCTACCTCGTCGCGGGTCCCACGACGGCGCCAAGGGCCGCAGCCTGTCGGGGCTGCGGGCTCAGGTCAGCCGATCCAGTCTCGGAATCGGGCGTGGGATGGTCCGCATGTGCCGTCGGCCAAGGCGTCCTCGTAAGCCTGCCGGGCCAGGGCTTCCCTCTCTTCTGCCGAAGTGCCGCCGGACATGAGGGACCCTGAGCCGACTGCGTAGGTCGTGCATCGTGGATAGACCGGCTGAACGGCGTACCACCCGAAGGCGACGACGGCAGCCAGCGTGGCCAGGGTGACGAAGCGGCGTCTGGGTGCGTGGAAGAACGGGTTGATCACCTATTGATGGTACGGAGCGTGTCCGACCTGCCGGCCCGCGCCCTACTCCGTCACAGACAGGGCGACGATCCCCCACAACTCAAAGGCACCTGCATAGGCCGTGCCTGGCCACCTGGGGGCAGGTGGAGCAGTGCGGCCGCGGGTGGCGGGTGGGTGGGGGTGGTGGGATCGGCGGGTGAAGGATCCTTTCGGTTGTGACGAGTCGGCGCTTCTGGCCTGGTCCGGAGTCGCGGACCGGGCAGCGGCGGCCCGCGCTGTAGCGGCGCGCGCCGTCGACGCGGGAGATCTGGCGCTGCTTTTGGACATGCTCGGGCTGCTGCCCGAGGCGCCGGACCACCCACAATGGGAAGGTGAGCGCGCATGAGCGGCACAGCCATGAGCGAAGCGAGGCTCTGGTGAGTTCCCCGATCGCCCTATCGGAAGGCTGCGGGGATGCCCTCCACCACCTGAAGCAGACGCGGGAGTCAACACCGTCATCCTGCGCTATGCCGATAGCCCTGGTGTGCTGGTGGCGGAGGTGGTGGAGGTGGTGGAGGGGAATCTGACGCACGACGAGTTGATCGGTGCCCTGCCCGCAGACCATGCCCGGTTGGTCGTCCACGAGCTGGCCTTCGCCACCGCGGAAGGCACGCGCAGGCACGAACATCTGCTCGTCCTCTGGATGCCGGCGGTTGCCGGTCCGCAGGAAGAGGCCTACACGGCGGGCTACACCGCTCTGAAGGAGTACCTGCCGGATGTGCGGGTCCATCTCACGGCCAGGCGGACGGACCAGCTGGAGTACCGGCGGCTGCTCGCGCTGGCCGGCTGAACCCGGCCGCCGCCTCCGGTCCGCGTTGACGCACCGGGCCGGCACGGGAACCCGGGGGTGGTTCAGGTGTGGATGCGGCTGTTGGTGCCGTCGTGCAGGTCGGCCTGTTCGTCGTCGAACCAGTAGTCGCTGGCGGCGAGGTAGCGGAAGGAGTGGCTGCTGCGCGCGGGCAGGGAGACCTGGGCGGCGCGGGTGCCGTCACCGCGGGGCGTCAGGGGGTGGGCTGCGGGGTTCCAGTGGTTGAAGTCCCCGACCACGCTGACCGGGCCGGCCGGGGTGTCCTCCGGGAGGACGAAAGTGACCTGGGTGCGGCCCTTGAGCTGCTTGCGTTCGAGCACGATGGTCTCCAACCGTTCGGAAGTGGGCCCGGGCATCGTTGCGTGTGCGGGGGTCAGCCGGGGCGGGACGCGGCCGAGGGCCGTGTGCCGGTCGCCCGCCCGGATCGGTCTCCATGCGAAGGACTGACCGGTGCCGGGCTGCGGTGTACGGGGCAGGGCCCGGCCGGGTGTGGGCATCTTCGACCGGCCGGGCCCCGCATGCGTGGACCTCTCTCGCCCTGTCACCGTGACACGGGCCTGCCCGTGCCGCCGGATGTTGTAGGCCGGTCGGGGGAATCGTGCTCGCGATGGGAGCCGCCGACCGCCTCCCGGTCCAGGAGGGGGAGCAAACCGGGAGACGCCAGGGTGCCGTGGCGGGGCCGCCCCACGGGCTGGTGGCCTCGGTTGCCTCCGCTTGCTGCGGAACCACGGTACACCAAGCGGCTGTCCGCCTTTGGCGGTATCGAACGCGGTGAGGAGTCCGGCGGCGACCGCCTGATGACGACACACGTAGTAGCCCCCGTTTGCGATGTGCCTGGGTGGTCGGGTGGGGCTCGGTACGCTGAATTGGAGGCTGGAGCCCGGCCGGGTCCGCCCGGCCGGGCGCGCAGTCTGCGTGATGGGGGCGGGGACTGGGTCCATGACGAGCATACGGGCGCACACTGGAACCGGACTCCGCACTACTGACAGTCCGAACACCTCGCGGTCGCAGCGATGGGTCGTGTGCTGAGAGATTTCGGGTTCCGGTCTGGTGAAATGCCTAGACCTGCCCATCGGGGGGGGCGAGGGAACCCGTGGAGGCTGCTGCGGGGCGTGACCGGATCGGGCTGGCCGAGGTACTGGCCGCAGCCGAGAGCGCAGCTGCGGTGCGCTCCCTCGACCTGGTGGCGCGCAATCTGCGCGACCGGTTCGATGCCAGATACGTGTCCTTCCTGTTCGTCGACTTCGTCGGCCGGCGCCTGCTGCGTGTCCACGACACCGCAGCCCAGCCCGACCAGCAGCCCGCCGATCAGGTCCCCCTCGCCGGCAGCAGCATCTACGACGACGTGCTGCGCAGCCAGAAGCCCGTGGTGGCCGCAGACGGCGAGGACGGGCAACGGGTGCTTGCGCCGGTCACCAACCGCGCCGACACCATCGGCGTTTTGGAACTGCTCCTCACCCGCGTCACGCGCGAGGTACGGGTGCAGGTCCAGGAGGCCGCGCACGCACTGGCGTACATCATCGTCACCGACCGCCGTGTCACCGACCTCTACCGCTGGGGCAACCGCACCGGCCCGGTCAGCCTCTCCGCTGAGATCCAGCGCCAGCTCCTGCCCTCCGCCTCCTGCTGCGAGGCCCCCGAGTTCACCCTGGCCGGCGCGCTGGTCCCGGCCTCCGACATCGCCGGCGACACCTTCGACTACAGCCTCGACACCGACACCCTGCATTTGTCGACCACCAATGCCATGGGCCACGACGTCAGTGCCTCCCTCATGGCCACCCTCCTCGTCAACGCCTCCCGCGGCGCCCGCCGCGCCGGATGCGACCTCCAAGAACAAGCCCGCCAGACCCACCAAGCCCTCCTCGACCACGGCCACCACAGCATCGCCACCGGACAACTCCTGCGCATCGCCCTCAACGGCACGAGCGCCCGACTCGTCAACGCCGGCCACCCCTGGCCCTACCTCCTGCGCGACGGCGCGGTCACCGAACTCACCCTCGCCGTGAACCTCCCCTTCGGCGCGAGGTCGTGCGGACCCTGGTCGGTGCGGTCACCGACGCCTACGAAGGCCGGCCGCCGAAGGACGACGCCACCCTCCTGTGCCTGGACTGGTACGGGCCGGCGAACGGAGAAGGCGAACAGGCCGACCCGGCGCGATGAGCTTGTTCCGTTTTGACGGGCACCTTTGGCGTGGTGGTCAGGCCGCTGCCGGCGCGGTTACGGTGGTTTGGGTGGTTTCAGGGTGTGGGGCAGGGCGTGAGGGCGAAGAGTCGGCGGGTGCCGGTGAGGTCGAGCATGCGCAGGACTGGCCGGGGGACGCAGATGAGTTCCAGGCGGTTGCCGTGGGCCTCGGCGCGGTTGCGCAAGGCGAGGAAGGCGTTGAGGCCGCAGGAGGCCATGAAGGTGACCGCGGTCAGGTCCAAGGCCAGGGGCCGGCCGTCGAGGGGCAGGGTGTCGGTGACCTTGGTGAGGCTGGGGCAGGTGTCCGTGTCGATGGTGCCTGCCAGGGTCACCACGGTCCGCTTCGGATGTGTGCGGACAGCCACGTCAAGGGTGGATTGCACGGCCGGGGCCGCCCTTTCATTGGAGCCCATCACGGTCGGCTCCCCAGGGTCGGGGCGGAGGAGGCCGTCAAGCACGCGGCATTGGGTCCGCGCAAAGCCGGATAGGACAACCCGCACCGGCCGGCGGCCGCTCGCGGTGGCCGGTTGGTGGCGCAAGGTCTCCCACCAGACCAGGCTGGTTACCCGGCGCCTACCCCGCCCTGGCGGCCTTACCCCGCCCCGCAGCCCGGGAGTGCCCTCCGGCTGGCTCCTGGCGCGCGGAATTTCGGCCCTGACCCCTGTCGCGAGCTCGAGATTGGTGGTGGGCCTGCTCGCCGCTGGCGCGGCCGTCGCAGACGGGTATGCGGCGAATGCGACCGAGGCAGCCCAATCGACGACGACTGGTCGGGCTGGGAGGTCGGCGACGGCCGTGCGGCTGGCGCCGCCGGTTGACACCGTGGTCGCCGAGGCCGGGGGCGGCGATCAGCCGCCGCCAGCCGTGCGGTCGGCCGACGCGCGGTGTCCTGCGGGGTACCGGCCGGGCTGGGGCGCGGGCGGGAGACTTCCGGGCATGGATGTGGAGTCGCTGGCGGTGGAGTTGTCCGGGCTACGGCCGTCGGAGTTCACCGCGGCCCGCAACGAGTACGCGGCCAAGGCCCGCAAGGCCGGGGACCGACAGCTTGCCACCGCGATCGCCGCGCTGCGGAAGCCGACCGTTGCGGCGTGGACGGCCGGGCTGCTGGCCCGCCGCCGACCCAAGGAAGCGCACAGCCTCGTCCAGCTCGGCGAGGCGCTGCGTACCGCCCACCGGACGTTGGGATGCCGAGCAGTTGCGGAAGCTGTCGCATGATCAGCATGTGGTGATCGGGCGCCTCGCGCGTACGGCGCGCGCCCTGGCCATCGAGGCCGGGCAGACGGTGAGTGAGCCGGTGCTGCACGAGGTCGAGCAGATCCTCCACGCGGTGCTTGCCGATGCCGACACGGCCGCCCTGTGGGCGGCGGGCCGGCTGGTGAAGCCCCCGGATGCCGCGATGGGTTTTGCCGGCCTGGAACCGGCGTCCAGCACTGCCCCTTCGCGGCGGACGGCGCGGCCCGCCGCACCGGCCAGGGAGCAAGTGCAGCCGCCGAAACCGGATGCCGAAGGGCGTGCGGCGCAGGCGCGCCGTGAACGTGCGAGGGCGGCGCAGGCGGAGGCAGCCGAGACGGCGGGGGAGGCCAAGCGCGGGGAGGCGGCGCAGGCCGCCGCGCAGCAGTTGGCGGACCGCGCCGGCACGGACGTCGCGGTGGCTCAGGACGAGGTACGCGCTGCGAGGAAGCGGCTGGAGACGGCACGTGCCGCGCGCGTGGAGGCGGAAGCCGGTCTGAAGGAGGCAGGGCGAGCGGCCGCGAGGGCGCGGACACGGGCGCAGGCGGCGGCCAGGAAGGCCGAGAAGCTCACCGGCCCCGAGGAGCGAGGAGCGCATCGTTCTTGCGGTGAATCCGCTCCGCCGGCGGAGTGCACGGCAGGCGCGACGGGCCGGTTCCGGCTGGCTGCCCCGTGGCTGGGCCTCGCCGACGACATCGAGGGCACCGACCGGTTGTCGGGGTGGGTCGTCGCCGACGCCGACGCGCTGGCCGCCCTGGCGGCCGGGTATGCCGGGGCCACACTCGCCCGGCTCACCGCACCGGGCGCGGGCCCCCTCGCGGTGCTCGGCGAGATGCGGGTGACCGACCGGTTCCGGTCCGGGTCGGGCGGTCTGCGGATCACGCTGGAATGGCCGGCCCGCCTGCGCGGTACCACCTCGCCAACCGGCACCGGTGGCGTTGTCCGCCACGGCGTCCCGCACGAGAGGGTCGGAGAGGACTGCGTATGCGTGCGCCACGACTGCGGCGGCCTGGACCCGGTCCTGTGGTGCGACGAGCACGGCGGCGAAGTCGCCCCCGTGCTGGAGTGGCATGCGGGCGGCTGCCTGCGCTGCGCGCAGCTCGCGCGCGGCAGGGCGGCAAGCGCGTGGGGGCTCGTCGGCTGCGGGTGGTCCCGGCGCACCCTCGGATGCGCCGGGCGCCGGTCAGGCCCGGATTTCACCGTCCGGGGTGCCGGCGGCGCGCTGGTACCAGGCTTCTGCCTCGGTCTCGCGGCCAGTGTCCCGCAGCAGCACTGCGAGGTTGTTCATGGCGTTGGTGTGTCCGGTGTTGGCGGCGCGCTGGAACCAGGGTTCCGCCTCGGTCTCGCGGCCAGCGTTTACCAGCAGCAGTGCGAGGTTGTTCATGGCTTCGGTGTGTCCAGCGTCGGCGGCGCACTGATACCAGGGTTCCGCCTCGGTCTCGCGGCCGGTGTTTACCAGTAGCACCCCGAGGTTGTTCATGGCCTTGGTGTTTCCGGCGTCGGCGGCGCGCTGGTACCACGGTTCCGCCTCGGTCTCGCGGCCAGCGTTATGCAGTAGCACCCCGAGGTTGTTCATGGCTTCGGTGTTTCCGGCGTCGGCGGCGCGTTCGTACCAGGGTTCCGCCTCGGTCTCGCGGCCAGTGTTCTGCAGCAGCAGTGCGAGGTTGTTCATGGCGTTGGTGTGTCCGGTGTTGGCGGCGCGCTGGTACCAGCGTTGCGCCTCGGTCTCGCGGCCAGTGTTCTGCAGCAGCGCTCCGAGGTCGTTCATGGCGTTGGTGTGTCCGGCGTCGGCGGCGCGTTCGTACCAGTGTTGCGCCTCGGTCTCGCGGCCAGTGTTCTGCAGCAGCAGTGCGAGGTTGTCCATGGCGTTGGTGTTTCCGGCGTCGGCGGCGCGTTCGTACCAGGGTTCCGCCTCGGTCGTGCGCCCTGTTTCCTGCAGCAACGCTCCGAGGTTGTTCATGGCGTTGATCTGTCCGGCGTCGGCGGCTTTGCGGTACCAGGTTTCGGCTTCGTTGCTGCGGCCGGTGTCCTCCAGCAGGAGTCCGAGGCCGTTCATGGCGTCGGTGTTTCCGGCGTCGGCGGCTTTCCGGTACCAGGTTTCCGCTTCGTCGATGCGGTCAGCCTCTGCCAGCAACAGCGCGAGGCTGAACATGGCGTCGGAGTCTCCGGCTTCGGCGGCCCGTTGGTGGCGCTCCTCGTCGGTTTCCGGAGCCTCCGCGGCAGGGCCGTTGGTTGGCCCGGGTGCGAGGTGTGCCGAGCGCAGGCGTGCGGCGACCTCCTTGGCAGTGCGGGGGCGGTCGACGGGGTCTTTGGCAAGGAGGGAGGTGATGAGGGTGTCGATGCCGGGCGCGATGGCGGGCCGGTGGGTGCTGGGCGGTTCGGGAGCGGTAGACAGGTGCATGGCGATGACGGCGTACGCGGAGTCCGCGGTGAACGGGGGGCGCCCGGTAAGGAGCTCGTACAGGCTGGCACCCAGGGCGTACAGGTCGGCCGAGTGCGTCGGTGTCTGGCCTCTGAGCTGCTCGGGAGCCATGTAGAGAGGGCTGCCGAGCAGCGCTCCGGCCTCGGTCAGGCCGATCGTGCCGTCCTGGATCTGGACGATCCCGAAGTCGCAGATCTTGACGGTGCCGTCGTCGAGCAGCATGAGGTTGGCCGGCTTGATGTCGCGGTGCACGATGTTCCGCGCGTGGGCGGCGGCCAGCCCGTCGCACACCTGGGCGCCGTACTCCACCACCTGCTCCGGGGGAAGCCCGCCGGGGTGGTCCTCGTGCAGGACCGTCGCGAGATCACGCCCTTCCAGGAACTCCAGGACGAGGAACGGGGAGACTTCCACCTGCCCGTCGGCGCTCATCTCCTGGTGCTCGCCCAGGTCGTGGACGACGGCGATGTTGCGGTGGTTCAGCCGGGCGGCCGCCTCGCCTTCACGGCGGAAGCGGGCCAGGACCTGGGCGGCGAGCCGATCGTCACGCAGATGTGAGGCGAGCACCATCTTGATCGCGACGGTGCGGCGCAGCCTCAGATCGGTCGCCGCCCACACCTCGCCCATACCGCCGTGCCCCAACCGGCTGTCGAGTCGGTAGCGGCCCGCCAACTCCATCCCCCTGTACATGCAGGTCACC
Source organism: Streptomyces sp. NPDC001717 (assembly GCF_042892775.1). Lineage (NCBI taxonomy): Bacteria > Bacillati > Actinomycetota > Actinomycetes > Kitasatosporales > Streptomycetaceae > Streptomyces > Streptomyces sp. NPDC001717. The sequence continues at coordinate 21,083 of NZ_JBIAUK010000035.1, forward strand.
GTATGCGACCCGCCCGCGATGGGACAATTCACCAGCAGCCTGTGATGTGGAGCGGAACCAGTTGCTTGGACATCGCGGCCGGGTGCGGCGGCATCGACGTGGAGTTCACCCCAGCCCCGTAGCCGGACGGGGGTCTGCCCTGGGCGCGGACGGCAGACCCCAGGGCGTAAGGGCGACGCTGTCCCAGTTCGCCTGGTGCCCCGAGCACGGTGTCGCGGCCGGCCCGCTGCTGGAGTGGCACGCGGGCGGAGGCCTGCGCTGCGCGCAGCACACGCGCCGCAGGGCGGGGAGCGCGTAGGGGCTCGTCGGCTGGGCGCGGCCCGGGCGCACCCTCGGGTGTGCCCGGGGGCGGTGGTCAGGCCCGGATCTCGTTGATGGGATCAGGGACGTTCAGGTGGCGCCCCGGGGGGGGCAGGCCCATGCCTCGGTATCGAGGCGGTGTGCTCCGTGGTGGCCGGTGAGGGTGCCGCGGGGGACTGCCCCGTCGTCAAGGGGGCGGTTGCAGATGACGCAGGCCCGGCCCGCTTGCTGGTCCCATGTCAGCCCCTTCACGGAGGGGAGCGGGGCGCGGGCGCACGGGGTCGCGGTCACGGCCGCGGCCGGGGGTGGCTGTCTCCGGGCTCGGGGGCGGTGACGGCTTCGGGCAAGGGTGGCCACCGGGGGAGCAGACCGCGCTGCTCGCGGCAGGGGGCGCACGCGTAGAGGAGGACGGGCGGTCCGCCGCTGCGTCCGGCGAAGCGGATGGGCAGGGCGGTACGGGAGGATCCGATGTGCCAGTGACACCAGGACACGGGGCTGGTCATGATCCACACGATGTCCGCGAAGCGGTCCGGGCCTCGACACCAGAGCGGTAATCTCACGGTGAGATACCCCCGTTGACGGGAGCCGGCCGTGACCTTGATCCCGCACGCACCCCCGGTGCTCGCTGCCTGGGCGTGGGAGCGTCCGGAGGTCCGCGAAGCGCTGCGGGCCCGGGACGTGGGCGCGCTGCTGCGGGCGGTCCAGAAGTACGGCGGCGCCTCCCAGTCGAGGATCGCCGGGGCGGTCGGGATGACCCAAGCCCGCGTGAGCGAGATCATCCACGACCGGCGCGACGTCGTCCGCCTGGACGTCTTCGAGCGGATCGCGGACGGCCTGGCCATGCCCGACGACGCACGCCACCTGATGGGCCTGGCCGCTGCCCGCGACCGACGTGACGGCCGCGCCGCGTTCGACCTGGCCGCGTTCCCCGAAGTCGTCCGTGTCTACGAGGCGCAGGCCGCCGCCCGTGAGGAAATCCAGCGCCACGCCCGCACGGCAAGCACGCTCGATGTCCTGGCCGTGCGCGGACTCGGACTGATCGGCCTCACCGATTCCGTGCTCCGCACCCACCTCATTCGCGACGACGTACGGGTACGGGTACTCCTCTTGGACCCCGAAGCCCCCGCCGCCGTGCAGCGCGCGGCGGAGATCGGGGAGTCGGCCCAGACGCTCGCTGCGGGCATCTGCCTCACGGAAGCCCGCTTGCGGGAGTTGGCCGCGGTGTGCGACATCGAGGTGTACCGGTACGCGATGCTCCCGACCTGGCGCCTGATCCGCGCCGACGACACCATGTTCGTCGGCGCCTTCGACGCCGGCTGGGAAGGCCACGAGTCCGCCACCTACAAAGTGGTGGCCACCGCGCACGGCCCCCTGTTCCGGGGGCACCGGCGAATGTTCGAGGCAATGGTGACGGGCGCACGGCGCACCGTCTGACCTGGGAAGGCGGAAGTACAGGGTGATCGAAGCAGAACTGAAAGCCCGGGTCCCGGACCGCGAAGCCCTGGTGCAGCTGCTCGACAAGCTCACCGAGGCCCGCCCAGAGGTCTACCAGGACACCTACTACGACACGGCAGAGCGGGCACTCGAAGCCCGGGACGCCGAACTCCGGGTACGCACCGTGGAAAGCGCGGACGGCACCGCGCGCACGGTCCTGACCTACAAGAGCGCCGCCGTGGACACCGCCTCCGGTTCGAAGCCGGAGCACGAGACCGCAGTGACCGATCCGGACGCCGTGCACGCCGTGGTGCGCGGTCTGGGCTACGAGCCGGTGATCACGTTCTCGAAGCACTGCCTCAACTACGACATCGTCGTGCGGGGCCGGCGGATGCTCGCCACCGTGGTCCAGGTCCCCGAGATCGACGGCACGTTCGTGGAGGTCGAGACGATGACCGACGCCGAAGGCCTGACCGACGCACTCCAGGATGTCCGCGCCTTCCTGGCCGGCCTCGACATCAACGAGGAGGATCTGACCCGCGAGCTGTACACGGACGCGGTACGGGATCGCAGGACTGCCTGAAAGGCCGGCTGCGCGCCGCGTCATGCCGCCGCCCCGCTGCGGGTCGGGGACCAGGTCCAAGCCGGCGGCGTCCCGGTCGCCATTGCCGATCTGCGCTACCGGCACGGTGGCACCCGGACGATGATCCCGCGCAATGGCGCGGTGGCCGTCGCCGAACGCACCGTTCGCGTCTACCGGCGTCCCCCCGTCCCGGCCCGGCCGGGGCACCCGTGATTTCCGGGCCGTACGGGGCCGTCGGGGCGGTGGTCCGGTGGCCGTGGCACGACCGGGGTCCTGTCTCCCGTCGCTGCGGACGGAACGGACCCGGAGGCGGATTCGACGGTAGAACAAGATCCGCCGTGGCCCGTGGTGTGCCCCCGGGGCGTGTGAGGGATTGGCCGGTTACGGTGACCAGCGTGGCCGAGCGCCCGGTCGTACGACTCCGGCCGGGCGCCTGGTTCTTGCCGGCAGGCAGCGAGCGAGGCGTAGCGGGGCCCGGCCGGGGCTCACGGCCGGCCGGGCCTCGCGTGCGTGGACCGTCTCGCTCTGTCGGCGTGACACGAACCGGCCCGTGGGGTCGTGTGGGTGTGGGCCGGTCGGGTGACCCCGCGCCGCCCTTAGGGCCCTGGCGGTGTGCGGTCAGGTGTCCGTGATCGGGAACAGTTTGTCGGTGCCGGTGAGTTCCAGCAGGCGCAGCAGCTGGGGTCGTGGGCCGCGCAGGCTGAGGTTTCGGCCGTGCTTCTGTGCGGCGTGCAGGCCGGCGATGAGGGCGTTGATGCCCGAGGAATCGCAGAAGGTCATCTCGGCCACGTCAAGGACGATCTCGCGGGGGCCGCCGGGCTGGGTGATCACGGCGGTCAGGCCCTCGATGAGCATCGGGGCTCGGTCGATGTCCATCTCACCCCCGACATGGACGACAGTCCGCTGGTCACTGCTGCTGACCCACAGTCCGGTGTCGCGGTCCTCTTGATCGCCCATGCCTCCACTATGAGGCACCGTGACCTCCCGAGAGACCAAGGCCCTCGGGGACCTTCGCCCCCGTGGGGGCGCCCGCTTGCGGTTTCCGGGGGAGGCGCGGGGGCCGGTGCCCTGAGGGGATGGGGCATCCGCACGATGATCCTGCGCGGCGTGCGTTGCGGAGGGGGCCGTGCGCGTGTACGCGCCCACGCGGCGCTCCTAACCGTCCCGTACGGCTTGCCTCGGGCACGGCTGCGGCCGGTTCCGCGAAATGACGTGGCGCGGGCACCTCCATCGTGGGGGCCCGCGCCTCTTGTTTCCGCCTCGGGTCAGGTGATGCGGGCGAGGGTGGTGCGGGCCAGGCCGGTGGTCTCCGAGATCGCCGATTCCGTCCACCCGGAGTTCCTGGCGCCCAGGACGAGGGAGTTGCGCCGGTTCACCGCCCGCCACCCGGCCAGGAGCTGACCTGTGATCCATGCGTCGAGCCGTTCGTCTGGTATCTCCAGCGCTAACCTGCACGACAGCCAGGGGCTGAAGCCACTCGTGCGCGGCATCCCGCCCACCCGATCACGCCGCGGCCCTCGACGCCGACGGCCGCCGAAACTGCACGCAGACAAGGGATACGACTACAACCACCTGCGTCGATGGCTTCGTGGGCGTGCAATCCGCCATCGCATCGCCCGCAAGGGCATCGAGTCCCCACAACGACTCGGCCGCCACCGATGGGTCGTCGAAAGAACCGTGTCCTGGCTCGCCGGCTGCCGCCGACTCCACCGCCGCTACGAACGCAAGGCCGGACCCTTCCTCGCCTTCGTCGGTATAGCCGTGGCCCTCAGCTGTCACCAACGTTTACGCGCTGATGACGTGCTGGGCGCAGTTCAGCAGGGCGTAACCTCGGGGTCGAAAATGCGCAGGCCCCAGGGCTCCAGTGTGCTGTCGCAGAGTTCGGCCAGGAACTGCACCGCCCCGCCCTCGTAGTGCCACCAAGCGCCGCCGCGACCGGCCACGGTAACGAACCACTCCTGCGGGGTCTCGCCAGCCGTGCTCCACATGAACTTGTCGCTCTCGTCCGACTCCGACCACGGCAGAAGGCCGCCCGGTGCGGGATAGGCCTGCAGGCCGAGATCGGGTTCCAGCCAAGCACCGACAAGTACATCCAGCGTGCTCTGAAAGCCGCAGTGCAGGAGGTGTTCTTCGCCCGGCTCGGGCAGGCTGACGAGAACGTAGTCGCCGATGGCGAACGTCGGGTACCACTCGGCGAGGTACTTGTAGTCGGATGGCAGGGCGGTGCCCAAGCTCTCCTCGACCAAAGTCCAGTCGAACACAGCCGGCATTGATCGGCGATGGTCGACCAGGCCTGGGATGGCACGCTCGAGCGCTGCAAGAGCCTCTGCCGGATCGGTGATACGGCACTTCGGCCTCTGTGTCTCGATGAGGTCATTCGTCATGGGCAGCAGCCTGTCAGACCCCTGTGACATCCCCGTGAGCGGATCCACCGCAGAAGACGCGGGTGTGCTGCGAGGGCTGGCGGGGGTCGGATCGTTGTAGTGGTCAGTTCGGCGGTGTGGTGACGCGGGTGGCGAGTCCGTCGAGCAGGGTGGTGAGGCCGTGGTGGAGGAGGGATTCGGGGGAGAGGGCGGAGTTCACCCTCGTCGCGGCGAACGCCGGTAAGGCTCCGCCGTCCATCAGCGCTGCCAGTCGTGTCTCCTGGACGTCCATCCACTCCTGCCCGCTCACGCCGCTGGTGCGGCCGCTTCGGATTCCGGTTCGAGGTCGATGGCGTGGCCGCGGACGTAGGCGAAGAGGGTGACGGCGGTGTGCATGCGGGTGTCGTCGTCCAGGCCGAGTCCGTTGAGGGCACGCGGTGAGGTCCGGTCCCGGCCTGCGCCCGCGTGATGGAGCCACACACCGGCGCGGTGTGCGTTGCGGAGCGGATGGTGCGCCTCTACCGTGCCCACGCGGCGGGTTCGCCGATCCGCGGTGGTGCATGCTGACGAGTGTGATGATCCAACCGCCCCGGCGGGGCATAGACCCGGTATTTCCTCCTGTCGCAGTGTCGTGGCAGCGCATCGACGCGTGGCTGGCCGTGCATGCGCCCAGGGCCCTGTCGGAACTCCGGCCGCCCGCGTCGAGGCAGTCCATCAAGGAGGCCGAGGGACGATTGGGCTTTCAGCTGCCCTCGGACCTGAGGGAGTCACTCCTGTGTCACGACGGCGACACCTCCCTGCTCGGTGTGTTGCCCTGCCAACGGCTGTACTCCGTCGCGGAGATCATCGAGATCCGCGAGATGCGGATGGAGATCTGGGAGCCTGACAGTGCCGAGCAGGCGGAAACCCCGTGGTGGGGGACGCGGTGGGTGCCGTTCGCGGGAAGTGACGGGGACGAGCAGTTCATCGAAGCGGGGCCAGGGCTATGGCACAACCACCTCGGTGACGCTGGTCATGCCGACCAGGCCTATTTCCTGGGGTGGCCGAGTTTGGGTTCTTGGCTTCACGAAACAGCCGAGTCCATGGCCCATCACGACGATGAGTCGTGGTTTGGAGCAGTCCCACGGCCCAAGGTCGACGACAAGGGACGCACCGAGTGGTGGGACTGAAGTGCCGGATCGAGATCCATGCGTCGATCTTGCAGCCGCGCAACCGCTTTCCCGCGCTCCCTATGACCGGGAGCGGTTCCTCAGATGGCGGTGGAGAGGGACGTCCGGCGCCACTGGTCGAGTTCGCGCCGCACCAGGTCCAGCTTCGCCTCGACGCGTTCGACCGCGTCCGCGCCCAGCTGGAGGCGCAGCGGCGCCACCGCGGCCTCGGTGACGTCGACGACGGCCTTGGCGCCCTTGACCGGATCGCCAGGCTGGAGCCCGTCGTTCGCGGCCAGCGCCTCGCGCACCGGCCCCGCGCCGGCGGCGTAGTCGGCGATGGCCGCCGGTTCGACGCGGATGCTTGAACCGCTGAGGAAGTCGGTGCGGAAGCCGCCGGGCTCGATGATCGTGACGCGGATGCCGAGCGGGGCGAGCTCCCCGTGCAGCGCCTCGGTGATGCCCTCCAAGGCGAATTTCGACGCGCCGTACAGGCCGACCGCCGGGGCAGTGGCGAAGCCGCCCACGGAGCCGATGTTCAAGACGTGTCCGGACCGCTGGGCGCGCAACGTCGGCAGGGTGGCCCGCAGCGTGTTGAGGACGCCGAACACGTTGACGTCGAAGAGGTCCCGGGCGGCCCGGTCGGAGGTCTCCTCGATCGCGCCCACCAGTCCGTAGCCGGCGTTGTTGACCACGACGTCGATCCGGCCGAACTCCGCCAGACCGGCCTCCACCGCGGCCGCCAGCTGCTTTGGCGCGGTGACGTCTGAGGTCACCGCCAGCAGTCCGTCCGGCTTCTCCGGAAACGCCTTGAGCAGCGCCGCCGCGTCCCTCGCGGTGGCGATCACGCTGTGCCCCCGGCGCAGCGCCTCACGGGTGATCTCCGCGCCGAGCCCGCGCGATGCCCCGGTGACAAACCAAACGCCCATGTCTTCTCCCGATCCGATCGTCCGACGAGCCCACTGGCTGACTGACTGGCTGGCTGATGGTCCGAATCTAGGAGCTAGAGTCGGGTCTAGATCAACAACTCTGTGACGGGGGACACTCGTGGACTTGAGCATCGGCGAGGTGGCGCGGCGCAGCGGGCTGAGCGTGCACGCGCTCCGCTTCTACGAGCGGGAAGGCCTGTTCGCCAATCCGGTGCGCCGCCTGTCCAACGGCCGCCGCGTCTACCACGAGGAGGACGTGGAGTGGCTGGCGGTCTGCACCAAGCTCCGCTCCTCCGGCATGCCGCTGCCTGTGATCCGGCAGTACGTCGAACTGGCCCGCCAGGGACCGGGCAACGAACACGAGCGGCTGGAACTGCTCCGTCGGCACGAGCGCCAGGTCGAGGCGCAGATCCAGGGTTTGCGGGAGACCCTGGAGGTGATGCGCTACAAGGTGCGGATCTACGAGGAGCACATCGCCCGCGGCGAGGCCGACCGCCTCTGGAACCCGTCGCCCCGCCCGGCGCCGGGCACCCCGGCCTGATCCGAAAGACACGGCCTATCGCCGACTGGGGGTGACGTCCGCCGCAGGGGCGGGGGTGAGCGGCTCTCCGTTCAGCGCACCCGGTCTCTGGACCAGGGCCTCGAGGTAGTTCGTTCGGCTCGAAGAATCAACGGCCCGCCTCTCGCTACGACGTCGGACGCGTCCTCGCCACCGGCGAGGCATACACCCGTCCTGCCCACCACAAGACCGGCACCCGCCCGGACGAGGGCATCGACGTTCTCACGCAGCACGTGGTGACGCTCGAGCAGATCGTGCTCTACGGGTGGCGGATCTCCCGCGAGGAGGATCCTCCGCCGGGCCACGGCTGCCTGCGCCCGCCGGGGCGTCCGCGCCGCGGCGGGCGCTGAGCAAGGAGGTGCCCGTAGTGCAGACCCCGCAAGCCGAACCACCCGAGAGATGATCGATGATTGGGCGCCCTGTATCACTCCGACAGTTCTCGAGGCGCCATGACCGACTACTTGCGGGCCGTGATTGACATGATCGGCCCCTCGGATGAGGGCTGTACCGACGCTGCCGCGTGGTTGCGGCTGGAGGGTGAGCTTGGGCGGTCGCTGCCTGCGGACTACAAGGCGATTGCCGATAAATACGGGGCCTGTCAGATCAACCACCACCTCTATTTGGACCGCCCGATGGATGGCTGGCGGGATCTCGGCACGTGGATGCGGCGTATCTCCCGGCTGTGGTCACAAGAAGAGGTGGTAAGGCAGGGAGTGGAACCCCATCTCGACCCCCGTGTCATCTGCGGCCTTCCGACCATCACTTTCGGCACGGCCCAGGGCCTCATCCCTCTCGCCGGTACCGACCAGGGACACCTCGTCTTCCTGGCGCCACAGGTTCACGACGTCCCAGATGGGATCGCCGTCCTGAACAGGGAAGGCGAGTGGACTGGTTACGCGCTGCCCTTCTCCGAATGGCTGTACCGCTACCTGATCGGTGAGGAGATGTGCGGCTGGAACAGTGCGGTCTTCTATCCGGGCCCTGTGCATCGCGAATACCTCCCCACCGGACCAGGACAGCAGCCGCGTTTCGTGCACGGTCCACCGCGAGCTGGTCACGGCTGCTGACCCGCACCTCCACGTCGCTGCCCTCCTGACCGTCCACGCGGTACCGACCATCGGACTTTGGTCAACAAGAGAGCGGGTGCTGGCCGGGCCGGCCATGCGCCAGACGCTGAGCTTCGCCCCTGGCCTCGGCACCGGCTGGAACGACGGGAGGCGCCGCACTGCCACAAGCTGCCGGGCTTGTGGCAGTGCGGCGCCTGGGGTGGATGGTGTCAATAGATGACGTTCCATGCCTGACTGGCGCCGCCGAAGTTGCAGAGCCACTGAACGGCCCACGTGAAACCGGCAGGGGTGGGATGGGGCCAGGCACCCCGATACCCGGCCTGGGGTGTCTACACGGCTGCCACAGTGGCAGCTCAAGTGCACCGTCCGCAGTGCCCTCCATCCAGGACATGCTGCCGGCGAGCACGAGCTGGAATACCTTGATGGCATGCGAGGGCAACAAAGCCTCGACGCTGGCTCGGCCCCGGCATCCCCCAGACCCGCTCATTGCCCTCGGCTCACGCGCATGTGGCGTGCAGCACAGGCCCACATGGTCCGCCACCTGCGTCCGGTCAGCGAGATGACCCGAAGGGAACGGGCGAGGTGCCAGTGTGAATCGTGGCTGGGGCCTTGGTCTCGTTCGGGTCGACGTAGCCGCCCTCACCCGGATGTCGACTCACGTCCGCACGCACCAGCACTCGTGCCTCGTCCTCGCTGGTCGGGAAGGTACTGTCGTCGCCGACCTCGTTCACGTGTATGCCGACACCCGCTCCAGCGTCGCCGAGCCGGACTGGTCCCTCGTAGACCTTCACGTGGTCGGTGCGGGGGTGATAACTGGCCCGAGACGGCCCTCGCACGATAGGTCAGTCCGTGGTTCGGTACGTGCACGCAGAGCACAGGAACCTGGCACTCAACGCACACAGTTACCCACCGCTTGGGTCCTAGATTCAGTGCCATCGGAGACAGCACCTCCACGCGAGCGCAACCACTGTGGCGTGTGCTGGCCTTTTGGTTTTCCTGTCGTAATTGGACTGTTGTCAGCTGGGTGAGTGGATTTCGGTTCATGGGAATTGGAAATGCAGGGATAAGTGCTGTGTCATTGCACTGATCCGTGACAGCTTCACTTGTCGCGGGTGAGTGGGGCCGCGCAGTAGTCATGTCCCTGGCCTGGGGATATGTCGTTGGGTTGAATGGGTTGGCCGCAGATGCCCCGCCCGTGCAGCGGCTGCAGTGGCGCATCCAGGACGGCGAGCAGGCGCTCGATCAGTCCGGGGTCGCGCTAGCGCTGACTGGGCACCGGCTCGACAACCTCCGAGAAGGCACCCGGCAGAGGGTCCCGGTCAGCCAAAGTCACCTATCCATGGGTTATTTTGACTGGCCTTCTGTCTTAAACCGAATTCCATAACGAACCAAGGGAGAACGCCATGAGAATCACCAGGACTGCACGTAGGACGCGGGCCGAGATCGCCGTATCCATCGCGGCCCTGGCCGCGGGCTCACTCGTACTCACCGCCTGCAGCGGAAGCAGCGACAGTGCCGGCAAGCTCGACGGCATCTACTACGTCAAGGACGTCAACGGCACGTCCCACCTCGGCCAGCTGGTCGTCAAGGGCAGCAATGTCTCGCATCATGAGTACTCCTGCGATGGTGTTTACGACAAGGCGGACGTGACCAGCACCGGCGAGTTCAACATGGATCAGTCCCAGATCATCTGGACGGTCGCCGGAGATGACACCCGCAACAAGAGGACCGGCACCGAGCCCATCTCAACCAGCAACACCTCGATAAGCGTCAGCGGCAGCGCGTACGTACGTGACAACTCCGATGCGGGCAAGGCTCTGCTGGACGCCTTTAAGGCCAAGTGCAAGAAGTGACGTCGACGTCCCGCTCGGCCGGCCAAGCAGCGCAGAACCCCGTGGACATCGCGTACACGGGGTTCTGTCCTTCCTCGTCTGGTCAAGCCTCTGACGCCCGCTCCTGAAGCTGCTGCGCCCGGTGCTCCTCGATGGTCTCCGGCGGCCGGCCAGACGCGCCTGTTCGTTCCAGCCGCTGCGCGGCTCCCTGCACGCTGCGCGGCCGACACTGCCCCCAGGGCCTCGCAGCGGCCTGATAGGCGCTCAGGGTGGCGTGTTCGGACTCGGATTGGGGCGTGAACAGACTGGTCTGGCTCGACAGGCCCACCGGCCAACGTCCGCCGCTGAGAACGCTCACGGCCCGGGCGAGCAGGTCCACGTCGGCATCGCGAAATTCGGAGGATCTGGACCCGCGCGAACGCGTTCTCCTCCAGCCACCGCGTCGCGGTCCAGCGGTCCTGACCGACAACTGCGCCTGCCGCAAGTCCAAGAGGTCCACCCAGGAACTGACCACGGCCGGCATCACGCCCCCTCCCGTGACGCGGTAGTGCACAAGAACAGGCGCCTTGTGACCCTGGGTGAAGGCGACGGAATCGTCACGCGTGCGCGCACGCCGCTCACCGCTCAGATGGAGATGCCGAGTGGTGCCATCCCCGAGCGGCCTCACCCACCGGCCGGAGGGGTGACACTTCAGCCTTGGGTTTGTGACGCGCTTGGGAAGGCGGTCCCTCTTGTGCTCGCATTCCGGTGACCGGCCGGGTGAAGGAGGCCGACTCATCGTGCGCCCTTGCGGATCATGCTGACGGCGGCTGCTGCCTACGGCTACCGACATGTCGATCTCGACACCTGTGCCGTCACGTTTTGCGACTCCGCATTGCTCAGTGCCATCTCTGGCTGGTGCCGCCACGGCCGCACCCTGTCCCATACGTACACGTCCAGGGCAGTGCACCGCCTCTTGGCCATGAGGCGCGACCTGGCATGCCGGAAAGCGCCCGGCGCTTGGCGAGTGACCGGACCGTGGTCTTCAGGGTGATGACAAGCGTGCCCCTTCTCCTCGCGCTCTTCCTGACGCTCAGCAGGCCGCGAGACCCGGCGCGCCGCCATCGTGCGAGCGGCGGAGCATGCTGACACACCTTGATCGGGTGGCCCGGCTCGCACGCAACGAGCACGGGCCACCCAGCCCTTCCCCCACACCGGCAGGCAACGGATTCCCCGCCCGGCCGTGCCGTGCCCGACGGTGAGGGGCCTGCGTTCTCCTGAGTGCCGTGCCGACCTGTTTCGGTCACCGATGCATCGTCCGGGTGAACGTTCGCAAGCCCGCGTCACAGCCAATGCGCGCGGATTGTCACACCGGTATGACCACAGCGCATCAGCAGATGATCCCCAATCAGGCCGCCCTCCCCCCGGCGCGGGCATCCCGGCGCCTACGGTGTGATCTCCCCGAGCCGGAGGAACGGCGCCGCCTGCGCGAGCAGTGGGGCCTGTCGACCCGCCAGGTGGCCGTGGCGTTCGGGGTGACACCGGCAACGGTCCGGTCCTGGGAGTGCGGGCGTTCGGCACCCAGGGGCAGACGCAAAGAGGCCTACCTGCGGCTTCTGGCCGGTCTGGCCCAACACGGCGAAATGACCCGGCACCGTGACGCGGTGGGCGGCGCCGCCCGTGATCGGAGTCGGGCAGCAGGCGTTCTGCATCCGGTGCCCCGACCGGCCGACAGCGCGGCGCCCGCGCTGCGAGAGCCCGTTTCACCCCTGCCGACGCGTCAGCCCCCGCCTGCTGCGGGCGGGGTGGTGCGTGTCGTCGTGGGCGAGCAGGATCCTGTTGCGCCAGAGCGGATCCGCCGCCTCCGGCTCCTGGGGGCCGCGGCCTGTCTGTGGTCGCTCGCTTTGTGGGTGATGCTTACCTGCCCGCCGCCCTTCTAGCAGGCCCGGACCGGTATCGGGGGACGGTCACACGATGCCGGTGACGGTGACCTTCACCGCACCCGGTGTGGCCGCTGCCGCCTCGGCGGCCGCCGCCCGCACGGCCCTGGCTGTGCGGGCCGCCTGCTGCTCTGCGCGGACGACGACTTCGATGTGCAGCCCGGCAATCGATCCCCGCGAGTCGAAGGTGATGCGCACCGCGGACCCCGGGGCCCCGGGGTCCGGCGCAGCCGGTGGCCGTGTGCCCGCCGTGCGCAGCAGGCTGCGCAGGCCGGGGCGCAGACATGCGACGCCCGGGACGGCCAGAACCGCTTCGGTGACTTTCCCCGTGAGGTCCGTCGCCCGTTCGCTCTTCACGGCGTGGCCTCCTGCGACTGGTTGGGGGGTTCGTGGAGGTCGGTGACGGTGACGTGGAGGTCCGAGACTGCCAGGCCGAGTCGGTCCTGGGCTGCGCGGGCGAGGCTCTTGCGCACCGCGCGCGTGGTGGCCTGCAGGTCGAGCTCGTAGGCGACGGTGACGTCGAGGCGGACGGTGACGGGTCCGCGCGCGGGGCTGGTGCGGCTGCCGGGCGGGGTGATGCGGCAGCTCCCGGCCCGCACTCCGGGCACTTGCTCGGCGGCGGTGCGCAGGGTGCGGGCTGCGACGGACTCGTAGATCCAGCTGTCCTCGTCCGTTTCACCCAGCGGCAGGTAGCGTCCCGGCCGCAGTTCCAGACGGACCGCGTCCATCACGCGCCGCACCACGGCGGAGCTGTCGATGTCAACGGACGGCGTGGCGGCCGGGAGGAGCGCGGCGGCGCGTAGGTGTTCCAGGTCCGCGACGGCCTGCCGACAGTAGGTGCAGCAGGCGGTGTGAGGGTCGGTTTCCGGGTTGCCGGCCTGTTCCCACACGGTCGCCAGGTCCCGCCCGCAGGCAAGGAGTTCGAGGCCTTCGTTCTCGAGTGCGTCGTCGGGGCTGTTCATCGCCATGCGGCCATCGCCTCCGTCAGCACGCGCCGGGCCCTGAAGACGCGTGCGCGGACCGCCTCGGGCCGGATCCCCATTGACTGGGCGATCGTCTCGTAGGACTGGCCCTCGATCTCCCGCAGCACCCAGGACACCCTCTGCTCCGCTGAGAGTGAGCCCATGGCCTGCGCGAGGTCGCGTACGGCGGCGCTCGATTCGGCGGCACGGGCGGGTGAGGACTGATGTTCCGGTGCTGCGGGCTCGGTGACCGTGTCGAGGTCTGTGGCGGGTCTGCGGGCCCGCAGCAGGTTCAGGCACCGATTGGTGACGATGCGGTGCAGCCAGGTGCCGAACCCAGCTTCGCCGCGGTATTCGGGCAGGCTGCGCCAGGCGCTGACGAAGGCGTCCTGGACGGCGTCCTCGGCTTCGCTCCGGCTGCCCATGAAGCGTTCGGCGAGCAGCAGCACGGCCGGGGAGTGACGGTGTACCAGCACCTCGAACGCCTCCTCGTCTCCTTCCGCCGCCCGGACCGCGAGCAGCCGATCCCCCGCCCCGGCCGCCGTTTCCTCATCTTCGTCCGGGCCCCACCGAGCGTTCAACACGGGCTCCTTCCAGCCTCCACTGCTTTGACACCACCGACCCGGCTTCCGTTACGCCCCACCGATACGCACTGCTGTCCACCCGTTCACCACAAGGAGTCCGTAACGGATGACGGGCCCGCAGTGTCAAAGGGGTACGAGCGCATGCGAACCAGTGCAGGGAGAAGCGATGACCGCAACGCAGGAGAAGACCCTGGCCCGCCCGGAACACGTCAACGGCGCGGTGCCGCGGGCGGGCCGTAGCGAGGTGAGCGAACCTGCGGGTACGCGGGGCAAAACCTCCATCGCGGACACCGTGGTGGTCAAGATCGCAGGGCGGGCGGCCCGGGAGATTCCAGGTGTCCACGACATGGGCGGAGGCCTGTCCAGGACGCTGGGCGCCGTACGCGACCGGGTACCCGGCGGGCGTCCCAACCTCGGGCGCGGTGTCAAGGTCGAGGTCGGCGAACGCCAGGCAGCCATCGACGTGGAGCTGGTCGTGGAATACGGCGTCCCGGTACCGGACGTGGCCCGCGACGTGAGGGAGAACGTGATCGCCGCGGTGGAGCGCATCACCGGGCTGGAGGTGGTGGAGGTGAACATCGCGATTACCGACGTCCACCTGCCCGGCGATGACGAGACGGACACGGCCGAGGCACGGGTGGCCTGATCCCCTCCCGCGCCCGGCTCCACTCCGTACGGATACGGCATGTCCTCGATGAAGGAAGGCAGTCATGGGCAAGGACGTTCTTGGGCTGGTGGTCGGGATGGCGCTGGGCTTTGCCGGCTGGTTCGGCGGCTTCGGAGCGTTCCTCCTGGTCGCAGCCTTGGGAGGGCTCGGCTACGCGGCCGGCCGCTACACCGAGCGGGGCGGAGACCTGCGTGATCTCCTGGTCGCCGAGCGCAGGCAGCGGTGAGCGCCGCCCAGCGGGGTGTCACCACCGTCTCCGACCGTGTGACGGCCAAGATCGCCCGGCAGACCTGCGCCGAAATCACCGTCCCGGCCGGCGGGCACGTCCTGCGCAGCAGCGCAAGCAGTGTCGGACGCTCCGCGGCGGTGACCGTGGAGGTGGAGCTGCCGCTCACGGCGCCGGGAAACGCCGACCACATGGCACACCTCCTCGACCATGTGACCAGACGGACCCAGTACTTGACCGGACTGGTCATCGCGCCCGCGTACATCCGGGTCCGAAGGCTCACCCAAGAACCGGGCAGCGGGGAAGTCACGGTCCCGGCACGATTCACGGCGCGCCAGCCGTGGTCCCAGCGACGGCTCGCCGCCACAGGCCTGGGTGTCGTCGTGGCTGCTCTGTCGGTCCTGCTGCTGTGGACCGTCTGCCGGCCCTACATCCCCGGCCTCCCCCCACCGTTCTGGCAACAGGTGAAGGAGGTGGCGCACCTATCGGAGAACTGGTCCTTGGTCCCTCCGGCGGCGGCTGCCGCAGGGGGCTGGCTGATCCTCCTTGCGCTCACCCCCGGCCACCGGCGCGTGCCGGCACTCCGATGCCCGCAGCCGGTCCCGGTTCGGGCCCGGACGACGCGGAGACATGCCGCACGTCTGGTGCGGGCGGCCCTGACCGAAGTCCCCGGACTGCGGGTGCGCAGCATCCGCTTCACGCCCCGCAAGATCACCGTGCGGGCTCAAGTGGCCTTCGGCAGGCCGCAAGACCTCCGGGAGGCGACGGCCGAGAGCATCTCGCGCACCATCGAGTCCATGGCCCTGGCACGGGAACCCAAAGTGCGGCTCGCACTCGCCGGCACCCGCGAGGCGTGTGCAGGCGGAACCCTCCAGCCTGGACAGGAGCGGGCGGATGCGTAGCCGCGGCGTGGCGAACCGGATGGTCCTTGCCCTGGCCGGAATCACTCTCCTCGCAGCGGCCGCGGCCACAGTCGGCGGGGCGGGGGACCAGGTTGTCGACGCCGGACTCAGGCGGGTGCGGCAAGCAGGGATCGGACCGCTGATTCTCACGATCTGCCTCGCGCTCGCGGCCTCACTGGTCCTGCTCACCGCGCAGATCCCGCGGCGCGCTCCGCGCCGCCTGGACCTTCCCACGCCCGGCTGCCACCTGGACAGCCGGGCTGTCCGCCGTGCCGTGCGAACAGGGTGCTCGGCCGTCCCGGGGATCGTGAGGACCCGCTGCAGCCTGACCGACCGTGGCAACGCGATGACCCTGTCCGTCACCCTCACCATGGACAGCACAGCGCGGCCCAGCGAGGTCCTGGCCGCAGTAACGCACGGCGTCCTTGCGCAGATTTCGACCCTGCTCGCACCCCGGCGCCTGAAGACCCGGATCCGGCTCCGCGTCCAACGGCCCCGCCCGCATCGGGTGCTTTGACACCGCCCTGCCGCCACTGGCCGGGGCAGGTGCCGGATGCTCCCTCCGCGTGGACTCCCGCCGTCAGCGGCCGGGTAGCACGGTCATGTGCTCCGCACGGCGGATCATCGAGGGCACGCACGGAGCAGCGGCATGCCCGTCGCGCGGCTGTGGCCGCACCCTCTTCTCGCGGCCACAGCCCTCACTCAAAGCACCTCCAAGATCAGGAGAGCGCCACCGCGACCGCGGGCGAAACGCACCCCGGGCAAGCAACGCGAAACCCAAGACATGGGCTCGTGCCTGTCTTCGTCCCCTTTCACCGCTGTCAGGCTGCGCGAGGGCTCTCACTTCTTCGCGCGTCGGTCTCGCCGCCACAGCCGGCCGCCGAGAATGCGGACGACGGAGCAGCGCCGAGTGCGCGCCGGCGAGACACAACGTTGCGGGCTTCTTCAGCCCGTCAGGGCGCGGAGGGTCAGCCCGACTCCCACCAGCACGACCAGGCCGGCGGTGCAGAGCGGTCCGATGCGTGTGACAGTGCTCTGCAGTCTGCGGGCGGCGGTGCTCTTGGCACTGGCCTGGAGACGCTGCTTGACGTGCAGGAGGAGGAGTCCGGCAAGAGTGAGGGTGCCTGCCATGCCCAGGCCGTACGCGAGGACGAGCAGTACTCCGAAGGCGGTGCGGCCGAGAGCGACGGCGCCGAGGAGAACGACGAGAGCGGAGGGACTGGGTACCAGCCCGCCGGCAATGCCCATCCCGATCAGGCCCGCCTTCCCAGGCCGGCGATCGGCACGGGGAAGGTGGGGCGGGGGTTCGTGCGGGTGGGTGTGCTCGGTGTCCGGGGCCTGTTCGGGCAGGACCAGGGTGGCGGTCGTGGCCGGTCCGGGCGAAACGGTGGGGCCGGCGGGCGCAGGACGGGCGGAGGGCACTGCAGGCTGGTGTTCCCCGCCGTGACGGTGAGGGTGTTCCTCGAGTTTGTGTTCCCTGTGATCGTGATGATGGTGCCCGTGCCCGTGCCCGTGCCCGTGGTGGTCATGGTGATGGCGATGCTGGCCGTGGTGATGGTGGCGGTTGCGGAGGGCCCCGGTCAGGAGCCACAGCCCGATGGCGGTGACGATCAGCCCGCTCGCGGCTCCGAGCCAGGCCAGGACGGTTTCGCCTGCGAGGTGGGTTGCCGCGGGGAGGGCGAGGCCGAGGACCAGGACGCCCGCGGTGTGGGTGAGGGTGACGGTCGCGCCGACGGTGACGGCGTCGCGGCGGGTGCCGCGGCGCCCGCCGAGGTAGGCGGCCATGATGGTCTTGCCATGGCCGGGCAGCAGCGCGTGGGAGGCGCCCAGGACGAGGGCGAGCAGGAGCGCGAGGAGTCCAACCGGAACGGTCAGTTCGCGCCGCGCGACCAGGGAGTCGAACCAGCTCGCTACCCGGTCCGCGGCCTGCCCGACCGGGTTGCTCGCGGCAGGCGTGATGGGGGTGTCGGAGGCCGGCGTGGTGTGCAGGTCGGCGGTGCGCTGGTCCAGTGGGGCGGCGAGCGGGTCCGGCGGGTAGCTGCGGAGTTCGCCGGTGGGTGAGGTGGCCGGCAGCTCGGTGCCGGTGATGCGCAGTCCGACGCCCTTGACCGTGATCTCGTGCCAGCCGATGCGGGTGGTGTCGTAGGCCGTGCGGACGCTGACGTCGCCGCCGTGCTGGAGAGCGGCCGGGGCGGAGAGGGCGCAGGTGAGGCGGTTGGTCTTCAGCCCTGCCTCACCCGGCTCCCACGTCAGGGTCGAGGACTTGGGCTGCCAGCCGGCGAGGCCGTCGGCGGTACGCACGCGGAGCCGGCCGGCCAGTTCGGAGCACCGCCTCTGGGCGTATCGGCGGGACTCGGTGTCGGTGAGGCTGCCGTCGTGGTCGGTGTCGATGGCGGAGCGTTCTTGTAGCGCGGCGATCTCGGCTCGGTCGACGACGAGGGTGGCGTCGATGCGCGCGGGGTGCAGGACGAGGCCGGTGTGGTAGTTGACGGTGAAGTTGCCCAGCGGGTGGGCCGGCGCTGCTGCGGCGGCCGGGGCGGCCAGGCAGCAGACGACGGCAAGAAGTCCGAGACTGGTGAAGGCTGCGCGGGAGACGGGGTTCATGGGCGGGTGCCGATTCGCTCGAGCAGGGCACGCGCGTGGCCGGCGTGCAGGGGATGGAGTGCGGAGGAGCGCGCGAGAACGTCTTCGAGGTCCTCGCGCGCTGCGGTGTCGTCGCCCAGCGAGTGATGGATGGCGGCGCGGTGGTAGGACCAGAGAGCCTGTCGGGTACCGAGGGCGAGGGCCTGGTCGGCGTGGGTGAGGGCCTCCTCGTCGCGGCCGGCGCGGTGCAGGGCCCAGGCATAGGCATCGTGAACGGCGACGAACGGCCTTATCCGCAGGGCTACTTCAGCCATGGCCACGGCCTTTGAGGGGCTGCCGTGGTCGGCTTCGAAGAGGATGGCGTCGGTGTCGGGCGGGCTGCCCGCCGCTGCCCGCAGCCGGTCTTGGGCCTTGAGCAGCGCGTACTGGGCGTCGGCCTGCGGCCGGTGTCCGAGGGCCTGGTGCATCTCACCCAGGGCCAGCACCAAGTGCGGCAGCGGCACGATGTCCACCGCTCGCTGCCAGTCGTTCAGCGCTTGGTCCGTGCGGCCCAGGGCTGCCCGGGCGCGGGCCCGGGCATCGAGGAGGGCAGCATCGGCGGGGGTGGCCTGCAGGCCCTGCTCGGCCTCCTGCAGGGCGTGCTCGGCCTCGCCGTCTTCGAGGGCGAGGCCGGACAGACAGGTGTAGGCGAAAGCGCGTTCGCTGTCGGTCGTGGCCGCGGTCAGGGAGCGGCGCATGAGGTCGGCGGCCCGGTCGGTGTTGCCCCGCAGTTCGAAGGTGTAGGAAGCGCGCGCCAGCGAGGCGGCGTCCGGGCGCAGGTCATTCATCTTCTGCACCGCAGCCTCGGCGTCCTGATAGTGGCCGAGCTGGGTGTGGGCGTCGGCCAGGACGCCGTAGGCGGCAGCGCTGTAGGGGGCGCCGACGATGGCCCTCTCGGCCTGGGTGCGGGCGCCTGTGAAGTCGTGGCGGGCAGCGGCGAGCGCGGCCAGGCCGGTTTCGGCACCGGTGTTGCCGGTGGCCTGCAGTGCCAGGGAGCGGCGCAGGGCCTTTTCGGCTTTCGCATAGAGCGCCGGGTCGGCGGTGGTGCGGGCCTGTTCGATGTGGGCCATGCCGAGGGCCGACCAGGCGTTCCAGTCGCCTGGCAGTCTTTCAAGGCGTGCGGTGAGGACCTGGACCGCGCCGGCGGGACGCGCACCGGCACGCACGGGGGCAGTGGTTTCGGATGGGGCCGGGCCGGCGGGGTCGATGAGGACGGCCCCGGCGGCGAACATCGCGGCGCCCAGCGCGAGGGTGACGGCCACGGCTTTCAGTCGGCGACGGCCGCGTGGGGGCGTGCGCGGATCACGGTGCATCGGAGGGGTGCCTTTTCTGCGTGAGTGACGTGTCCTGGGGCCGGACCGGGTACGCCTTCCGGCCCCAGATCGATGAAGGGGTGACGTCACATCAGGCGCGGCTGCGGCGGCGCATCCGCCATCCGGCCGCCGCGAGCAGGGCGGCGCCGGCGCCTCCGAGGGAGGCTGCGGACTTCTCCTTCGACATGGCAGTGCCTGACGGTCCGCTGTTGACGGACTTGGTGTGGGGAAGGGCCAGGTACGGGAAGGAGGTGCCGAAGGGGACCTCGTTGGTGTTGACCTTGTCGCCGTCGGCGAGCGCGGGGATGAGCTGTCCGGTCTGGGCGGCGCCTTCGACGGCCTGCAGGGAGATGTCGATGACGTCGTCGGTCAGGCGGCGACCGTTGGGGAATCCGGCCAGGTCTCCGGCGAGGACGCCGTAGCGGTTCGGGTTCGCGGTCGGGGGCACGGCCATGTTCAGGCGCAGTTCCTCCGCGGGCACGATGTTGCGGAGGCTGGCGTCACCGTTGAGACGGTGTGCGTTGAGGTCTGCCTTGATCGGCCCGCACGTCTTGCAGATCCCGGTGAGGTAGATCTCGACGAGGTCGTTGCGCGGGGCGGGCGGGGCCGGGATTCCGTAGACCTGCTGGATCAGCTTGGGCAGGATCGGGTCGAGGACCTTGTCGACGACCGGCTGGACGGTGCGGTCCTGGTCGGGGTTGAGGGTGTTGAAGGCGTCCTTGTACTTCAGCGGGACGACGACCTCGTTCACGAGGGGGTTGCCCAGCCGGGAGACCTGCTTCCACCGGTCGCCGTGCTTGTCTCGGGAATCGGAGACCTGCACGCCCTTGCGGTCGGTCGTCGACCAGATCCCCACGACCGGGTTCCGCGACGGGTTGTAGTTCAGGGCCAGGTACTTCTTGGGGATCTGCAGGGCGACGGAGTTGACGTTGTATCCGGCCAGGGTGTCCTGCCCGCGCTCGGAGAGGTTCCCGCCGTACAGCAGGTCGAAGACCCGAAGATCCGCGAAGAACGGGTCTTCCGCCTGCCCGGCGAACGCCTTCCCGCCGCCGGGCAGACTCCGCACCGCCTGGGCCCGCAGCGCGGCGTAGTCCGGCATCGAGGCCGGCCCCACCCGGGACGGGGCGGCAGGTACGTTCGACAGCAGGACTCTGCTCCTGCCGCCGCGGGTCTCGACGAGGTCGTAGACCTGCCGGAAGTTCAGGTCCGGATCGTCCAGGGTGGTCACCTGGCCGGTGTTGTAGAGGAACTGGTTGGCGGCGTCGCGGATCTGGTTCTTGAAACGCCAGGTGTAGGTGACGTCGGCGTCGCCGTCACCGTTGTTGTCGATCTTGATGTTGTAGCGGAGGTCCTCGCCGAAGGCGTAGAAGTTCGGCCCGCCGTTGGGTTCCTCGAAGGGGATCCAGTTCGCCAGCAGGGTGACGGTGTCGCTCTTGTCGGGGCTGGTGAACGCGTACACGTCGGTGTTGTCGGCGCGCGGGTCACCGGCGATCAGCGGCGCTTCGCGGTGGCTGGAGGCAGAGCTCACGCCAGGGCCGAGGGTGAGGACGGCCAGTGCGGTCGCGAGGGCGCCGGAGCCGAGGACGAGCAGGGAGTGGTCCAGCATCCGGCGCCGGCCGGACGCCGCGGGTGTTGCCTTCACGAAGAGGGGGTTCCTTCCCACCTGGGTGCGTACCGGGCCCTGCTGTTGAGCAGGGCGCGGTGGCGCAAGGTCCGGAGTGGCGGTCGGCACCGCGGCGAAACGAAGTTCGCACTGCCCGGGCAGGGTCAGGAAAGGCAACGGGGACTGAACAGACCCGGACACACCATCGCGCAAAGGCTGCGCAGGCCGAAGGAAACCACGCCGGGCAGCCGCGATGCGGCGCATGTCCGGCTGCCGGCGGCCGTGCCGGCGCAACCCCACCGGTAAACCCGCAGGTCAAGCGGCCGAAGAAGAAGGCAAGAGGCGGCCGCAGGTACCCTGCGACACGTCCGGCCGGCTTAGGCCGAACGAGCCAACAACTCACAGTTGCACATGTGTTGCAACACAGAGTGCCCGGCGCCAAGGGGTTGTTCCGGCGCGAAGCGCCGCTCCGTGGCGCAGGGGATGGCATGCGTCCGGTGGCACTGATGGTGTTCTCCACGCCTGAGGTGGTGCCGCATCGGACGGCTCGGTCGGCCCAACCGCTCCACCGGCCCGGAGCCCGACCCCTCGCTGCGCTCGGCAACTGGCTCCGGCCCGGCCCGGGCTCCGCTGGCCGTAGGAGCAAGAATTGCGGTCAGGGAGCGGGGCAGTGTCTCGCGTCGGCCCAGCAGGGCAGCTCCTGCACCGCGTCGCCCGCGCGGCGCAGTTCCAGCCCGACGCGGTCCGTCGGCTGCGGGCCTGAAGTCGATTCCATCCGCGCGCCGTCCCCAGGTCCCGCACGCGGCGCACACCGATGTGGTTCGCGACGCGCCGACGGCCACCCGCCTGGAGCACGGATTGCTTCGATGCTTGGGCCGGGCGGGTGGCATTCACGCCGGCGCCCCGTCCATCGCGGTGGCGGTGGCGAATCGCCCGCAAGCCGTTGGTCACCCTGGCCGCGGCGTCATAGCGGGAGAAATCATGCGAAACCGAACCGTGAGTGCCGTATCCGCCGTCGTGCTCGCTGCCCTGTGCGCGGCACCCGCGCTGGCGGCGTCCGACACCCCGCCGCAGACCCTGCCAGCCCACGACCACAAGGCCCTGCACGCCATCGGGCTCACCAACGACCAGCGACTGGTCGAGTTCGACGTCAACAAGCCGTCCAAGACCTGGTCGCTGGGCGGGGTCACGGGCCTGGCCGGCGACACCAAGCTCGTTGGTATCGACTTCCGCGTCCAGAACGAGAGGCTCTACGGGGTCGGTGACAGGGGCGGCATCTACACCCTGAACACCGCCAACGCCCAGGCGATGAAGGTGTCCCAGCTGACCGTAGCGCTGGCCGGGACCGCGTTCGGCGTGGACTTCAACCCGGCCGCCAACCGGCTGCGGGTCATCTCCAACACCGGCCAGAACCTGCGCCACAACATCGACGACCCGGCCGCCCCGCTGACCACAACCGTCGACGGTACTCTCACCAACCCCACCACGCCGCCGTCGACGGCCATGGGCGTCACAGGCGCGGCCTACACCAATAACGACCTCAACGCCGCAACCGCGACCAGCCTGTTCGATCTCGACACGATGGCCGACCGGATCTCCCTGCAGTCCCCGGCCAACGCCGGCACTCTCGCCCCCACCGGCAGCCTGGGCGTGGACGCCGACCTCGATGCCGGATTCGACATCTACTACAACCCGACGGCCGGCACGAACCACGGCTTCGCCGCCGTCGGTACCGGCGGTTCCTACCGCCTCTACGCGGTCGACGTGCTGACCGGCAAGGCCACCGGCAAGGGCGCCTTCCCGACCCGGTACCAGGTCACCGACCTGGCTCTGCCCATCAACCAGAAGTAGCAGCACCCCGCCCCCGGGCGCCCGGGCCCCGCGCAAGAGGTCCCGACGGGGGAGCAGTGCGCCGGGCCGGTGGTCGATCCACGCATACGGGCCGGTCATGACGGTGGCCCTGCGCCCTTCGAGGACGCAGGGCCACCGGCCGTGGGCCTATCCCGCCGCGGCGGTTACTTGGGCATCAGGACGGTGTCGACGATGTAGACGTTGGCGTTGGAGGTCTTGACGTTGCCGCACACCACGTTGGACGTGTCGTTGACCTTGTAGGCCTCACCGGAGCCCTTCGTGGTGACCATGCCCTTCTGCAGGGTTTCGAAGCTGCCGTTCTCCAACTGCTTCGGGGTGAGCCTCTGGCCGACGACGTGGTAGGTCAGGATCTTCGTCAGGGTGGCCTTGTCGGCGAGGACCTTGTCGAGGTCGGCCTTCGGGATCTTCGCGAAGGCGTCGTTGGTGGGTGCGAAGACGGTGATGTCCTTGGCGTTGTTCAGGGTGTCGACGAGGCCGGCCTGCTTGACGGCGGCGACCAGGGTGGACAGGGCCGGGTTGTTGGAGGCGGCGGTGGCGACGGGGTCCTTGGCCATGCCGTCGAAGGAGCCGGCGCCCTCCTTGGGCACACCGGCACAGGCCGGGCCGAAGGGCTGGTCGCCCGTCATGGAGTCGCCGGCGGGGGTGCTCTCGCCGGTCTTGGCCTGGTCGCCTGCGGCCGCGGTGGGGGCGGCCTTGGTGTCGCTGCCGGAGTCGGAGCATGCGGCCAGGGAGAAGGGCAGCAGGGCGGCTGCGGCGACGGCGATCGCGGTACGGCGGATCTTCAGGCTGTTCATGATCGATTGCTCCTTGAAGGAATTTCTCTACGGGGTGTTGAAGTGGTTCGGTTGTGCTGCCCGGTGCGGCCTTGTGACCGGTCGGGTGGTCTAGGGGACGCTGACGAAGAGGCTGTGCCGGCCGCTCGCTCCGTCGGGGATGGTCCGGGTGCGCTGTTCGGTCTGCACCTCGCCGGTGCCGTCGGTGGCGCGGACGGTGATGGTGTGGCCGCCGGGTGTGGCCTTCCAGGGGTAGGACCACTGGCGCCAGGTGTCGGTCGTGGCCTGGGGTGCGAGGTCGGCGTCCTGCCAGGGGCCGTCGTCGACGCGGACTTCGACGCGGGTGATGCCGCGGTGCTGGGCCCAGGCGACGCCGGCGATGGTGACGGTGCCGGCGGCCGGGCGGGCGAAGGGCTTGGGGGTGTCGATGCGGGCCTGGGTCTTGATCGGCGCGCGGCGGGCCCACTTGCGCTTGACCCAGTAGGGGTCGTAGGCGTCGAAGGTGGTGAGCTCGATGTCGTTGATCCACTTGCAGGCCGACACGTACCCGTACAGGCCCGGGACGAGCATGCGGACGGGGAAGCCATGGTCGAAAGGCAGGGGTTCGCCGTTCATGCCCACCGCGAGGATCGCGTCACGGCCGTCCATGACGTCCTCTACCGGGGAACCCAGGGTCATCCCGTCCACCGAGCGGGCCACCAGCTGATCGGCCTTCCCGCCCTTGGACGGGGGCCGCACTCCTGCCTCCTTGAGGAGGTCTGCGAGGGGTACGCCGAGCCAGCGGGCGGTGCCGATGTAGGGGCCGCCGACCTCGTTGGAGACACAGGTCAGGGTGATGTCGCGTTCGATGAGGGGGCGGGCCAGGAGCTGGTCGACGGTGTAGGTGCGGGGCCGGGTGACGCCTTTGCCGTGGATGTGCAGCCTCCAGGTTCCAGCGTCGACTTTGGGGACGGTCAGGGCGGTGTCGACGCGGTAGAAGTCGGCGTTGGGAGTGGTGAAGGGGCTGATGTCGGCGACCTTCAGCTGGACGCCGGCGGGGAGCGGGGGCGCCGGGGATGAAGGCGCAGGCAGGACCAGGCTGTTACGGGAGGCGAGGGCGCCCTGGCCCTGGCGGCCGGTGAGAAACCGGCCCAGGGCCCCTGCCGAGGTCGCCGCGACGGCAGTGACGCCGGCCGCGGCGAGGAAGCCGCGCCTGTTCCAGCCTTCGCCACCCGACTGACCGTCCGCATCAACGGGGATGGGGGCGGCGGCCTTCGGCGCAAGGACGTACAGGGCGAGTGCCCCGGTGAGGGCTCCGGCGATCGAAGGCAGTGCGTCGCCGATGCCGGCGGAGTCCGGGCGGCTGAGGGCCGCAGCCGAGCCGACGATCCCGAAGAGCAGCACGCCGATGGTGCCGACCCGCCGGTAGGACAGGGCGAGGATGCCCAGGCCGACGGCGATCACTGCGAGAATCGCGACGATTCCCAGCTGCAGGACGGTCTTGTCGTTCTCTCCGAACGTGCGGATCGCGAAGTCCTTGACCGCGGCAGGCGTCCGGTCGATCACCGCGCCCCCGACGACCGTCACGGGTCCGGCGGCCGGACGCACCATTCCGGCGACCAGCTCGGCTACGGCCAGCGCCGTGAACGCAGCCAGAAGGCCGGCCAGTGCGCCACGTGCTGCGCGGGGGAGGGTGCTGCGGAAGCTGCTCACACCCGGCATTCGGCAGCCCACGCCCGGCGGATTGGTGCGACCTCCGAAAGAGTGAACTCCTCGCGCTGTCCGGGGCGTCCGTCAGGGTCGCGACGATCTGTGTCTTCCTCTCGGGTCCGGCAGGGACGGTGGTGGTGGCCGCGATACCGGGCGTCGAGGCGATCCGGTCACGGACATCGGCCACGCGAGCGGGGGTGGGCGCGATGATGACCAGGGGCCGGCGGTGCCGGCGGGGAAGTGGCGGGCGAGGACGTGGTGCCCGGCGGCGGAGGGCGAACCGGCCGGCAGGGCCTGGTGCAGGGGAACGCCGGCCCGCGTCAGGAGTGGGGCACAGGCCGCGCCCGCGGCGAGCAGGACCACGCAGAGCGCCCATACCCGGCGCGGCTGGTGTCCGATCGCACGACCCACCTTCGTCCGCCGGCCCTCTGGCGTTTGCGTCGGGGTGGAGAGGCGAAGGGCCCACTGACCGACCAAGAGGAGTACGGCGGGCAGGAAGGTGAGGGATACCGAGGCGCAGCAGGCCATGGCGATCGCCACGGCCGGTCCCATGGTCTGCTCGGCGGGAAGATCGCTGAAGGTGAGGGTCATCATGGCGCAGGCGATGGTCGCGGTGCCGGCCAGGACCGGTGGTGCGGTGGCCCGGCGTGCCGATGCCATCGCCTGTGCGGGATCGGGCTGTCGGGCAAGTTCTTCACGGTGGCGGGCGGCCGGCAGGACGGCATAGTCGGTGCTCGCACCGATCACGAGGACGAACACGATGCCCTGCGTCTGGCCGTCGATCGGCAGCCGGCCCGGCCGGGCCAGCGTGTACAAGGCGGCGCAGGTCGCGGCCGGCGCCGGCAGTGCGCCCGAGATCACCAGCAGCGGCAGTGAGCACGCTGCGGTAGACGACCAGCAGAATCAGCAGGACACCTGAGAGGGTGACGGCCGGCAGGACGCCGTCGGTCTGCGCGAACGCTCCGTCGAGGTCGGCCTGCTCGGCGGCTGGGCCCGCCAGGTGCACGCGCATTCCGGGAACGGCTGCGGCCGCCTCGCCGATGGACTTGAGGTGGGTGGGCAGGTTGTCGGGCCCGGCGGCGATCACCGCCGTCACCGCCCGCCCGTCCGCGGCCAGCATCGGGACGACGGCAGTGCCCGCCAGGCGCGCGGTGACCCGACGGGCCGTCTCCTGCTGGGTCGCGGTGATCTGCGCGCCGTCCGCGCGCGGGGTCCAGATCACTGCGAGGGGCAGCGGCTCGTCCGCTCCGTCCGGGTTGAGCAGGCGCGCGACCTGGGCGGACTCGGCGCCGCCCGGCAACTGGACCTGCTGGCCGGATCGGGCGACCTCGCCCAGGCGCAGGGTGTAGGGGCCGGTGGCGACGGCCGGGACCAGCCAGAGCAGGAGCACGGCCCAGGGCCCTGCCCGATGGTCAGTACGAGGGCGCCATCCGACTCATGGCGGCCGAAGCCGCCCGGCGGCCCTGCGGAAGCCCGCCGACCCCCATCCGGGACGGGTGTACGCGGGCGATTCGACGCCACGGCGGGACAGGGATGGGGCAGGAGCCCCGATGTCATCCAACCGGGCGACTCTCCCTATTTGAGTACCGAACGCAATCCTTGTGCCGGTTCGTACCGAATCCTTCGCGTGAGGCCCTAGAGGGGGCCCGCAGCCAACGGAGTTCCACGAATGACTGGATTCAGGAGGTGAGTGCGATGACCGCATCGGTGAACGTGCGCAGGCTGGCGGCCGGAGCGGCATCGGCCGGACTGCTGGCCGGCGCGTCCGTGCTGGGCATCTCTGCCACCGCGGACGCAGCGTCGGCGCCGTCGTCGGCGTCCGTGAGGGTCACCGGCGACCGGGACCACCGGCACGACCGGTGGGACCGCCACGAGCGGTGCGACTGGGTGAAGGGCCAGTGGGCGCAGAAGTGGGTCAAGGGCCACTGGGAATGGAAGTGGCACCAGGGAACCTGGCACCACGGCTACCAGGACCACCACGGGAGGTGGCACGACGGCTGGTGGGGCAAGGGCCAATGGAAGCAGCACTGGGTGCCCGGCCACTACGTCGATCACTGGATTCCCGCCCACTGGAACTGCCACGACAAGTGGTAGCCCCTGCTGGGCCGTCGCGGGGTTCCGGTTCCACCGGAACCCCACTCCCGCTTCCCGTGCCTCGTCCCTGCCCTCCGTCCGCCCGATTGCGCGGGTGACGCCGATCGTGAGGAATGATCATGGACACGGTCATCGCGTCTACCGTGTGTCCGCCCACACTGCACCTCCCCCTTCCGCCCGGTGCGCAGGCTGCCCGGCATGCCCGTCAGGGCGTGGAAAGGATGCTGGCCCTGCAGCCGGCCGTCTGCCCGTGTGCGGTTGCCGAAGACCTCGTGCTGATCGTTTCCGAACTGGTCACCAACGCCGTCCTGCACGCCGAGGGCCCCTACGCGCTCACGGTGAGTCTGGAGCCGGGACGGGCGGGCGTCGCCGTCAGCGACGGTTCCCAGGGCCTGTCGGGTCGCCGCTCGCAGGGCGGGATGCGGCGGCCCGGTTCGGGCGGCCGAGGCCTGAACATCGTCCGGGCGCTCGGCGCGGACCTCTTTGTCAGCCGCTCGGACAGCGGCAAGCAGATCGTGGCGGTTCTCACCTGGCAGGCAGGGTGAAGAGGGGTACTGCGGGTGGCTGTGCCGACAGCCACCCGCAGCCCGACCCGCCCGGCACGAAAATCGCACGAAACGCGTCCCCAGGGCCGCGCTCGGCACCGTGCCGGGCCGGGTCACCGGCCGGCGCCTCCCCGTCGTGACGGCGCCGCACCGGAGCTTCTTGCGCCGGCGCCGGTCAGGCGTTGACGCAGGTGTTGCCGAAGGACGGGTTCAGCAGCCCGATGACGCTGACGGTGTTGCCGCAGGCGTTGACCGGGATGTGGATCGGCACCTGGATGAGGTTGCCGGAGCCCACGCCGGGCGAGTACGCGGCCACGCCCTGGGCGCCGGCATCGGCGGACGCCGCCGCCGCGCCGCCCGCCAGGATCGCGCCGGCCGCCAGGGTCACGGCCAGACCTCGTCGCACAGAAACCATGTCTTCGTACCTCTCGTGAGGGTGTCCGGCCGCGCGGAGGGTCCGCGCGGCCGGTGAGGAAGCCCCGGGAGCGCCCTCGGGGCCCCTCACACCCGCTCTTCGCCACCAGCCGAGGACCGGCTTGCCCCAAACGCTCAGCTTCCCTCCAACGGGTGAGTTCCGGCCTGGGCAGGTGACGAAGCCTTCTCCCATCCGCAGGCCCGTCGGCAACGAAGAACAGGCAACAGAGGCACAGGTTTGCCACGCCGGACCGCCCCCGGGGCGGCCCGGCCCCGTAGCAGCGACGACACCAGGAACGGCATGCGATGGACGCCCCGACCCCCGACGGCCGCACCAGCCGGCCGCTTCGCCTCCTGCCCACAACCGGAGCCACGCCGGTGAACCAACCGAGCCCCCTCAGCACCGGACGCCCCTGCGACCCTGCCCGCGGCGATCTCGCCGGCATCATGCAAAGCGTCGCCCACGGCGACAAACAGGCCTTCTCCGCGCTCTACGACGCCCTCGCCCCGATGGTGTTCGGCATCGTCGTCAAGGTCGTACGCGATCGGGCGCAGTCCGAAGAAGTCACCCAGGAAGTCATGATCGACCTGTGGCGGCAGGCCGCCCGCTACCGTGCCGACGCCGGTGCCGTCACGACCTGGGCCGCGACCATCGCCCACCGGCGGGCCGTGGACCGGGTCCGCTCCGCCCAGGCGGCCTCCGACCGCGAGCAGGCCCAGGCCGCCCGCGAGCACACCACCGCCTTCGACGAGGTCGCCGAACAGGTCGAGACCCGCATGGAGTCCGAGCAGGTACGCCGCTGCATGCGGGGTCTGACCGAGCTCCAGCGCCAGGCCGTGACCCTGGCCTACTACCAGGGGCTGACTTACCGTGAGGTCGCCGAAGCCCTGCGCACTCCTCTTCCGACCATCAAGACACGCATGCGCGACGGGCTCATCCGGCTCCGCGACTGCATGGGGGTGACCACATGAAACACCACGCCACCGACGCCCACACGCTAGCCGCCGCCTATGCCCTCGGCGCCCTCGAGGACGACGAGCGCCAAGCCTTCGACGCCCACCTTCAAGCCTGCGAGGCATGCCGGCAGGAAGCCGCCGAATTCGAGGCCACCGCGGCGCGCCTGGCCGCAGCCGCCGCCCAGCCACCACCCGCCTCGGCCAAAACGCAGGTCATGGCCGCCATCAACGAAGTGCGCCAACTGCCTCCCCGCGTGCCGGCAACCGTAGCCACCGTGCCCGCGGTCGGCGGCATGCTGCGCCGACGGGCCGTGCCCCTGGCGCTGGCCGCCGGCGTGGCCGCCGCCGCCCTCGGCGGCATCGCCGTATGGCAGACGCAGAACGGACAGGACCTCAAGGACCAGACCCGCCGAGTCCAGCAGCAACTCGACACGATCAGCACGGTTCTGGCAGCCCCCGATGCGCACACCGTCCACGGACGGGCCGCCAACGGCGCCCTGACCACCGTCGTCTCCTCCGACCGGCAGAACAAGGCCGTCTTCACCGCCGCCAACCTCCCCACAGCCGGCCCCGGCAAGACTTACCAGCTATGGCTCGACCACGACGGCGTCATGCGCCCCGCCGGACTCATCGACCACGACGGCACCGTCATCCTCACCGGCAACCCCGCCGACGCCGGCGCCGTAGGCCTCACCCTCGAACCCGCCGGAGGATCCCCCCGCCCCACCACCGACCCCCTGCTCCTGATGACCCTTCCCACCTGACCCACCCACTGCGACCGCCCGCACCGGGCGACGGATCGAGATCCCACATGGCCCACACCCCCAGGATCGGGGACACCGTCGGCGACTTCCGGCTGCCCGGCGGGCACCTGGACGGCGAAACCTTCCACCGGCGCGACTACACCCTGTGCGAACAGCGCGGCAATCCCCTCGTCCTCGCCTTCTACCCCGGCGACGACACCCCGGTGTGCACCGCTCAGCTGTGCTCCTACTCCGACGGCCTGGGCGGTCTCCAGGCCGCGGGGGCCACGGTGTGGGGGATCAGCCCGCAAGGACTCGACAGCCACGAACGGTTCGCCCGCGACCGGAATCTGCGCATGCCCCTGCTGTCCGATCACGAGCGCACCGTGGCGAGGGCTTTCGGGATCACGGCACCCCTGATCGGGCTTCGCCGGGCGGTGTTCATCCTCACCGCCACCGGCCGCCTGCACTGGAAGCACGTCACCGCCGTGGGCGCCACCTACCCGCCAGCCGCCACGCTGGCCGCGCAACTCGCCCGCCTGCCCCTCTGAACCCACCAAGCCTCTTGCCCGGGCGCCGCACCGTTGGCGGATCTCCTCCAATCCGGCCGCCGGACCGCTGCGAAGTATGAGTGAAACGCAGCAGCCTGGCGGCGTGTCGAGTGGCGGGAGCGGTTGTGGTGCAAGACCGGACAGTGGCGGTCATCGGCTCGGGGGTGGCGGGCCTGACCGCCGCCTACATCCTCGCCCGCTCGCATCACGTCACCCTGTACGAGGCGGACAGGCGGCTCGGCGGTCACACCCACACCCGCGACCTGCCGGCCGCCGGGGGCCGGCAGGTCGCGGTGGACTCCGGCTTCATCGTCCACAACGAGCGCACCTACCCCACCCTGCTCCGGCTCTTCGGGGAGCTCGGGATCGGCACGCAGGACGCCGAGATGAGCATGTCGGTCCGGTGCGACGGCTGCGGCCTGGAATACGCCGGCGCCCGCGGCCCGGCCGCCCTGTTCGCATCCCGGGCCGCGCTGCGGGGCCGCCACCTGCGGCTGCTGGCCGAGGTACCGGTCTTCCACCGCGGCGCCCGGCGCCTGTTGGCCCGCGGGGCCCACCCGGGCATCACCTTCGGGGACTTCATGCGCGAGGGCGGATTCTCCCCCTACTTCGTCAGCCACTTCGCCCTGCCGCTGGTCGCCGCGGTGTGGTCCTGCCCCGCGCAGACCGCCCTGTCCTATCCGGCCGCCTACCTGTTCGCCTTCCTGCACCACCACGGGCTGCTGTCCGTCACGGGCTCCCCGCAGTGGAAGACCGTCACCGGCGGATCCGCCGCCTACGTCACCGCCGCCGCCAAGCACATCCAGCGCGTCCGCACCTCCAGCCCCGTCGACGCCGTCCGCCGCACCGGCCAGGGTGCACTGGTCACCACCAAGGACAACGGCACCGAGGACTTCGACGCCGTCGTCATCGCCACCCACCCCGACCAGGCACTGCGCCTCCTCGCCGACCCCACCGAGGACGAGAAGCGGCTTCTGGGCGCGTTCACATACTCCAGCAACCCCACCGTGCTGCACACCGACACCACCGTCCTGCCGCGCTCACCGCGCGCCCGCGCAAGCTGGAACTACCGCCTGACGGGCTGTGACCCCTCCACGGAGCCCGTCCGCGTCAGCTACGACATGCGGCGCCTGCAGCATCTGCCCGAGGGCGCCGACTACGTCGTCACCCTCGGCGGCCAGGCAGGAATCGCCGCCGACCGCGTGGTGGAACGGATGGTGTACGAGCACCCGGTCTACACCCCCGCGTCCGTCATGGCGCAGAAGCAACTGCCGCGCCTGAACGACGGGGTGACCGCGTACGCCGGCGCCTGGCACGGCTGGGGCTTCCACGAGGACGGCTGCCGCTCCGGCGTTCAGGCAGCCCGGTCCCTGGGAGGGCGCTGGTGACCGGAACCACACAACCGACGGAAACCGTGCCAACGGAAGTGGCCGGGGCGCCCCACCCGGCGCTCCACGAGTGCGTGATCGCCCACACCCGCACCACACCACTGCGCCATTCCTTCCGGCACCGCACTCACCTGTGGTGCGCGGACCTCGACCGGCTGCCGTCCTGCCCCGCCCGGTGCGCCCGCTCGCCCGGTTCGACGCCCGCGACCACTTCACCGGCGTCTCCACCACCATCCACCGGCATCCGCCGCCACGGCATCGCCCTGCTGATGCGCGGCCGGCCCGTACACCCGCGTCCCCGTTCTACCCCGCAGAAGGGCATGCTGCCGTGACCCGCCCCACCCTCACCTCGCACACCACCTTTCAGCCTGCGGGCCGCACCATCGGGATCCCTCCCCAGACGATCCCGGGCAGCAAGCCCCCAGCCGCCGCGCCGACCGTCCGCCGGGAACACGCAATCGCCGAACGATGGCCGGACGTGGCCCAGCTGCCCTCCGCCGGACCTGCTCGTACCGCCATCGCCCGGCTGCTGGTGACCCGCGCCCTGGACCGACTGGGCCTGACCGCGCGGACCACAGGCGCCCCCACCGATACGGCCTGCCCACAGCTGACCCTTCACGACCCCGTGGCCTTCCACCGCCGCATCGGCCGCCACGGCCTGATCGGCTTCGGCGAGTCCTACATGGCCGGCGAATGGGACAGCGACGACCTGGCCGACGTGCTGACCGTCCTCGCACGCCACGTCGAGGACCTGGTCCCCGCCCCTCTGCGGCGGCTCCGTGGACTGTGGGTCTCCGCCCGCCCCACCACCGACCGGAACACCCGCGACGGGGCCCGCACCAACATCCAGCGCCACTACGACCTGTCCAACGACCTGTTCGCCGCATTCCTGGACCCCACGCTCACCTACTCCTCCGCCCTCTTCACCGCCTTCCCCGCCCGCTTCGAGTCCCTCGCCTCCGCACAGCACCGCAAAATCGACCGCCTCCTGGACCTCGCCGCCGTCGGCCAGGGCACCCGGCTGCTGGAGATCGGCACCGGCTGGGGCGAACTCGCCCTGAGGGCCGCCGCCCGCGGCGCCCGCGTCACCACCCTGACCCTCTCGGCCGAGCAGGCCGCCCTGGCCCGCGAACGCATCACGGCCGCCGGACTCGCCGAGCGGGTGGACGTCCAGCTGCGCGACTACCGCGACATCGAAGGCCTGCACGACGCCGTGATCAGCGTCGAAATGATCGAAGCGGTCGGCGCCGACTACTGGCCCACCTACTTCACGGCCCTACGCCGCGCGCTCGCCCCCGCCGGCCGGATCGCCCTGCAGACGATCACCATGGGCCATCAGCACATGCTCCACACCGCCGCCACCCACACCTTCATCAGCAAGTACGTCTTCCCCGGCGGCCTGATCCCCTCCCGCGAGGCCATCGCCGAACACTCCGCCGCCGCCGGTCTGCGCACGCTCGCCGACGAGGGATTCGGCGACCACTACGCCGAGACGCTGCGCCTGTGGCGCGAACGGTTCACCGCCAACCGCCCCACCGTCACCGCCCTCGGCTTCGACCCGGTCTTCCAGCGCATGTGGGAGTTCTACCTCGCCTACTCCGAAGCCGGATTCCGTTCCCGCTACCTCGACGTCCGCCAGCTCCTGCTCACCGAAGGAACCCACCGATGAGGCCCGCCGCCGACCGACTCGCCCAGCTCCTCGGCCACTTCGTCCCAGGCCCCCTCCCCATCCGGATCCGCGCGTGGGACGGCAGCCAGGCAGGCCCCACGGACGCACCCCTCGTCATCCTCCGCTCCCCGGCGGCGCTGCGCCGCCTGATGTGGCAGCCCGGCGAGCTCGGGCTCGCCGAGGCCTACATCACCGCAGACCTGGACGTCGAAGGCGACCTGGCCGACGCCCTCTCCCAGGCGGGCCGCAGCGTCCGCGACCGCTCCTCGGCACGCCCCGGCCCGGCCGCCCTGGCCTCGGCCGCCGCCCTCGCCGCACGCCTGGGCGCGGCCGGTCCGCCCCCCAGGCGCCCCGATGGGCGGGCCCGCCTGACCGGCGGCCTGCACAGCGTCGCCCGCGACCGCGCCGGGATCAGCCACCACTACGACCTCTCCAACGACTTCTACGCCCTTCTTCTGGACGAGACGATGGCGTACTCCTGCGCCTACTGGACCCGACGCGACGACCCCGCCTACACCCTGGCCGACGCCCAGCGCGACAAACTCGACCTGATCTGCCGCAAACTCGGGCTCGGGCCCGGAGACCGACTGCTCGACGTGGGCTGCGGCTGGGGCTCCCTCGCCGTCCACGCGGCCCGCGAGCACAAGGCCCGTGTCACCGCCGTCACCCTCTCCCGCGCCCAGCACGACCACGTCACCGAACGCGCCGCGCGCGAGGGCGTGGCCGGCCTCGTGGACGTCCAGCTGCGGCACTGGCGCGACATCGACGGCGGCGGCTACGACGCCGCGGCCGCCGTCGAGATGGGCGAGCACGTCGGCGACGCCGAGTACCCCGCCTTCGCCGCCAAACTCCACGACGCACTGCGCCCGGCGGGCCGTCTCCTGATCCAGCAGATGTCCCGCGGAGCCCACGCGCCGGGCGGCGGCGCATTCATCGAGACCTACATCGCCCCCGACATGCACATGCGGCCCGTCGGCCGGACCGTTGACCTGCTGGAGGACGCGGGCTTGGAGGCGCGCTCCGTGGAAGCCCTCCGCGAGCACTACGCGGCCACCATCGACGCCTGGCGCGCCACCCTCGAAGAACGCTGGAGCGACATCGAGGCCCTCGTCGGAACGACGACCGCCCGAGTGTGGCGCCTGTACCTCGCCGGCGCGTCGCTCGCCTTCTCCGAACGCCGCATGGGCGTCGACCAGATCCTCGCCGTACGGCCCACCCGCCAAGGCTCCTCCGCCATGCCGGCCACCCCCACCGCCTGGTACACCCCGGTGAGCCCGGCATGAACGGCACCGACCGGGGCGCCCTCGGTATCAACCTCGCCGCCACCGCGGCGACGGCACTGACGGCAGTCCACGCCGCCTTCGCCGTCGCCGTACGCGGCGGACTCGCGCTGAGGGCGGCCGGGCCGGCCTTCGGGGCCGTCGGCGACCATCAGCCGGCCCGCTTCAAGGCGAACCCCGGCCACCGGGGACGGGTCATGGACGAGGGCCTGTTCGCATGGACCCGCCACCCCACCCATTTCGGGGACAGCCTCGTCTGGTGGTGGTGCCTGTACCTGCTCGCCCGCACCGCCTGGCAGCTGGCTCTCGCCGTCCTCACCTCCCCGGTCCTCATGACCTTGCTGCTACCGTCGGTAGCGGCAACCGCCTTCTGGAGAAGCACATGGCAGATCGTCCCGGCTACGCCGCATGGCTTCCTCCCGAGGACCTCGAAGAAGAGCACTCCGGCCAAACAGGCAGGCACGAAGTGAGCGGGTACTCCTACCAAGACCCACGGGGACATCGCGCTCTCGAGCTGCCGCAGCCGCCTTTCCTGCCCGCAGCCGGGGCGGTCCTGGTCCTGCACGGCGGCCGCGCCGACGCGCTCACTCCGCCGCCCCTTCTCAACCTGCCGGGCCTGCGGATGCTCCCGTTCGCCCGCGCGATGAACCACAGCCCCCTGTTCGCGGACGTGCTGGTCGCATCCGTCCGCTACCGGCTGCGCGGCTGGAACGGTCACCGGGCCGACCCCGTCCAGGACACCAGGCAAGCCCTCAAGGAACTACGGCACGCTGCCGGGCCGCTGCCCGTCGTACTCGTCGGGCACTCCATGGGCGCCAGAGCGGCACTGCGGGCCGCGGACGACCCGCAGGTCCGGGGCGTGGTCGCCCTGGCACCCTGGTGCCCGCCCGGCGAGCCGACCGAGCACCTCGCAGAGCGCACCATCGTCGCCCTCCACGACGAAGCCGACCGGATCACCTCCGCCACCAACACCTGGCACTACCTGGCCCGCGCTGATGCGGCCGGTGCCCGAGTACGCGGCATCCGCATGCCCCACGGACGCCACGCCATGATTCGCGACGCCCGCCTGTGGCACCGCCTCACCACAACCTTCACCGCGGCCGTACTCGGCCTGACACCACCCCCGGGCAGCACACCGCACTCCGAGACCCTCTGGAGCCCCGCCCCGCTCGACGCCGCCGACATCACCCTGCCCGGCCTCTGACCGCCGGTCGGGCAGTCCTGCTGCCGCCCGGCACCGGTTGCGTGAACAGCACCTGCTCCAGCCCCGCCCCGATCACTGTGCCCCTCCGCCCACGCGGGGGTCGAATACGGCCGCTCTCACGTCGGCGTGGCCACCCTCCCGCTCTACAGCGCCCGTTGGCAGCGCACTGTTGGACGTGACCCGCCCCTCGGTGGACCGGCGGGCGGTGCGGGCGACCCGGCCGGCAGAGGATCGATGCGGCGGTCGACACCGCCTTGTGGAGCCGTTTGGTCACGGTGCCAGATGGCTGAAGCCCCGTGGCCGGGCTCGATCTTTGAATTCCATGATCTCTATTTGGCTCGCACAGCCGGGCAGGAGGCCCAGTTTCGGGTTCGGTGGGTCCGATGACGTCGCTCGTCAATCGGTCGATTGACGAGTGCCGGTGGATGTGGGGGCGGTCCACGCAAGCAGCATGCGGAGGGCGTCGTGGGATGAGGTGTCCGGTTGGGCTGCATAGGTGATCAGCGCCTGGTCGGGGTCGTCTGCGGGGCGCAGGGTTTCATAGGTCAGTTCCAGGTCGCCGACCAACGGGTGGTGGAACCTCTTCATGCCCGAGGTTTTGTCCTGGACCGGGTGTTCTGCCCACCAGCGGCGGAAGTCTGCGCTCTTCAACGACAGCTCCCCGATCAGGTGGGCCAGGCGCGGATCGCCGGGGTGGTCCCGTCCAGCCTCCAGGTGGAGGTACGCCACGTTCTCGCGGGCGCAGGAGGGCCAGTCTGCGTACAGCACTCGGGAGGCTGGGTCGAGGAAGGTGATCCGGGCGATGTTGCGCTCGGCCGGGTCCATGGCGGCGTAGTCGCCGAAGAGGGCGACCGCTGCCGGGTTCCAGGCCAGGATGTCCATGTGCCGGCCCATCACCATGGCCGGCACCTCCTTCAGCTCGTCCAGCAGTCGTTGGAGCATCGGCCGCACGCGCTGTCGGCCGACCTGGTGCCCTCGCGCCGGACGGGCGGTGTGCCGCTGTCGGGCCAGCTGGTGCAGGTGCCGGCTCTCGTCGTCGTTCAACCGCAGCGCGCGGGCGAGAGAGTTGAGCACGGTGTCCGAGGGGTTGGACACACGGCCCTGTTCCATCCGGGTGTAGTAGTCGACGCTGACTCCGGCGAGCTGGGCGATCTCCTCGCGGCGCAGGCCGGCGACCCGGCGCGTGCCGCCGAAATCCGGCAGGGCCACGTCGTGCGGGTGCAGGCGGGCGCGGCGGGTCCGGAGGAAGTCGCTCAGGCTGGTCGCGGTCGTCATACGACGATTGTGGCTGATCGCGGCGGTGTGCTGCCTGGCCCTGTCAGGGCCAGGCAGCAACCCATCGGTCGGGAGACAGGGATGGCGGTCCCAGGCCGCCAGACGGCGCCGCCGTCTTGTCGCTCGGTCATGAGGGCCGCGCCCGTGCATGCCGCCGGGCCGGACCCGGCGGACGACTGCGAGGTGTCAGGCCTGGCGGGTCGGCAGGACGATCGACTGGCGCAGGTTGACGTGCCGCGGACGGCTGACGGTGTACGCGACGAGGTCGGCGATGTCCTCGGCGGCAAGCGCGGGGATCGCGGTGAACATCCCGCCGAGCTGCTCGCGCAGTTCCGGGTTGTCGATGTGCCCACCGAGTTCGGTGTCGGTCAGGCCCGGCTCGATGGTGCTGACCCGGACGTCGCGCGGGCCCAACTCCGTGCGCAGCGCAGCGGACAGCTGGGTGAGGGCGGCCTTGGTGGCCCCGTAGACGGCGTAGTTGGGGAAGAGTACGTGGGAGGCGATGGAGGAGACGTTGACAAGGTCTGCGGTGAGGCCGTCGGCGGCAGCAGCGGTGAGGTCGGGGGTGAACGCGCGAATGACGCGCAGGGCGCCGGTGAGGTTGGTGTCGATCATCCGGGTCCACTCGTCCAGCCTGCCCTCGGCGAGGGGGTTGGGCAGCATCACGCCGGCATTGTTGACCACCAGGTCGACCCGGCCGTAGGCATGGTGGACGGCCTCGGCGGCGGCGTCGACGGATGCCTGGCCGGTGACGTCAGCGGTGACGGCGAGGGCCTGGCCCCCTGCGGCGGTGAGTTCGGCGGCCAGCGCGTCCAGCCGGTCGGTGCGCCGGGCGAGCAGGGCTACGCGGGCACCACCCGCTGCGAGTAGGCGGGCGGTGGCCGCGCCCATGCCGCTGGCCGCTCCGGTGACCACAGCGGTACGGGCGGCGAGGGCGGGGTAGCTCATGGGGTGCTCCTGGTTCTGTTGCGCGGGCCGGTCCCGGTGGACCGGCCCGGCGTGTGCGGATGAGGACCACTCTGCGCCCGCCCGGGACGGCCAACCAGAGCCTGCCGTTCCCTGGGAAAGCCAAGACCACCCTGGGCCGGGCGGCCCGTCGACGCTGACGAGGTGAATCGGAAGAGGTGCCCGGTCCGGAGCTCTACCGACGGCCGTTTGCCGTTTGCCGTGCTTCTGCCGGGTCCGTGCTTGCTCGGCCGGGCGGGACTGGTCACGGTGACGTGGCTGTCCCGACAGGCTCTAGCGTGACGGTCTGGGGTGGGCCGCTCAGAGGCTGTGCGGCATGGTGCGGGATGGTGGGCGAGGTCGATGCCGGCTTGAGGCGGTGGCGCGGACGGGCCATCGATGACGACTTGCGGTGGCTGCTGGTGCTCGCGTTCGCCGAACAAGGGCGGCTGCGCCGCCGGCCGTCCGGCCGGGCCGACTGCGGTGCGGTGCGTGTGTGGGCCCGTCGCCGACCGGCGGCGGGCCCACACGTGTCGTCCGCAGGGGTGAATCCGGGCCTCGCGTCCGCATAGGAGGTTCGGCCTGACGGCCCTGGAAGAGGGCGAGAGCGCCCCGGAAATGGAGCTGCGACCGCCGGTGGAGCCGATGCGGGCGCAGGCGAACCGCCCCGCCCGCAGCACCGACCCCATCGACCTGACCGTCTCGGAGATCCGCCACTGCTCGAGACTCTGCTGAACCCGACGGCCGCATCTCCGCACAGCTTGCTGCACTGGTCGAACTGGCGAAGGCGCCACCAGGTCGCCGCCCGTCGCAGCCACTACCGACGACGACTCGACAGTCCTTCAACCGGATGAATCGCGAAGTCACACTGGAGTACTAGGCGGTGTCTGATGGCTCTTTGATGAGGTCGCGGAGCCAGATCACGATGGCTGCGGTGGCCAGGGTGCCGTTGAAGATGTAGTCGCGTTTGTCGTACCGGGTCGCGACTGCTCGGTGCTGTTTCAGCTTCCCGATGCAGCGTTCGACGGTGTTGCGCCGGCGGTACTGCTCACGGTCGAAGGCCGGCGGGCGACCGCCGGACCGGCCGCGTCTGCGCCGCTTCGCACGCTGGTCGTCCGGCTGGGCGATCGTTGCCTTGATTCCGCGTTTACGCAGGTAGGCGCGGTTTGCGCGGCTGGAGTAGGCCTTGTCGCCGCGGGCCCGGTCCGGCCGGGTGCGCGGGCGACCGGTTCCGGTGCGGGCCACGTTCAGGGCCTGCACGAGGGGAATGAGCATCGGGCTGTCCCCGCGCTGGCCGGGCGAGGTCAGCCAGACCAGAGGGCGGCAGCGGTCGTCGGCCAGCAGGTGGACCTTGCTGGTCAGTCCGCCCCGGGAGCGGCCCAGGGCCTCGCGGCCCTCTGCGTCCACACGCGTGCCGCCCCCTTTTCGGGGTGGTCGGCTGGGGCTGCATGCCGGGCTCCGGCCGCGTGCTGGTGGGCCCGGCAGGTTGTGGAGTCGATATTGACCGCCCATGAGCCGTCCGCGTCCCGGGCGGTGGAGTCGGCTCCGGCCTGCAGTGCTCGCAGGACCTTCGCCCAGGTCCCGTCGGCCGACCAGCGGCGGTGGCGTTCGTAGACGGTCTGCCAGGATCCGTAGCGTTCTGGCAGGTCACGCCAGGGAATGCCGGTCCGGGTCCGGTAGAGCACTCCGTTGACCACGGTCCGATGGTCGGCCCACCGGCCGCCTGGGGCACCGGTCTCCGGGAGCAGCGGGGCTATGCGATCCCACTGAGCATTCGTCAGTTCATGCCGACGCACCATGACCGGCTCTTGCCCGGAACGGAAGTAGATCCACCATCCAGGCAAGAGCCATCAGACACTGCCTAGGCCATCCAGAAGAAGACGGCTGTCATGCGCTTGTCCTCCAGGGTGGTGCCCCAGTAGCCGGTCGCGCTGTGGATCAGGTTGGCGGAGTAGAGCAGCAGGCGGTTGTAGCGGTGCGGGACCCGCAGGTCCTCGGTGAAGGAGTCCGGGGGGACGAAGCGGGTGCCCAGGGCGTCGACCAGGTTGTTGTACGGGGCGAGGACCTGGTTGCCGCCGAGGCCGCCGCCCGCGAGCCGCTGGCGGAAGAAGCTGGTCCCGCAGTCCTTGGGCACGTCCGGGCCGAGGTAGAGCACCGCGGCGTAGCGGCACACGGTGCGGGAGTCGGTGTGGGGGCGGGACTCGCACTCGTCCTTGCCGACGACCTGGACGCAGTTGTGGTTGAAGGTGCCGCCGGTGGCGGGTGGCTCGGGCCAGATCCGCCGGGCGCCGGTTGCCTGTCGTACCAGCCGTTCGACGCGGGCGAGTTCGTCCGGCTCCAGCGCGGGCATGGCGCGCAGCCCGGGCCAGGGCTCGGGCTTGTGCGGGGCGCCCTGGACCCAGTCCTCCTTGGCCAGGCAGCGGGCCCGTACGGCATCGGCGTCGGGCAGGACGTCGTCCAGGATCCAGTAGTCACGGCCGCGGGTCGGCTTGCGGTACGGGAGAGGGCGTGGGGGCATGGCGGGAACGGTAGTTCGGCGCTCCGGACAGGTCTCCAAAGGCGCTGCCAAGACTGCGGCAAGAGATGCCCGGGCCCCGAGACCAGCTGCGGGCGGCGTCTCTCTGGTCAGCCGCCGAGTGGGCCGACGGTGGCCGCCACGGGGATCGGGATTTCGAAGTGGACGGTCCCGTAGCCTCCGTGCTCGCCGGTAGTGCGGGCGTCGCAGACCTCCTCGGCCAAGCTGCGCCAGAAGGCTTCCGCGCCCGGGATGTCGACGTTCGTGTGCAGGTAGATCGTGTCGTAGCCGGGGGTGTCGGCGGCGAACTCGCAGGCTGTCCTGACCATGGCGCGCGCCAGTCCGTGCCTGCGGTGGTCCGGGCGCACGTACACCCTCAGGAGCTGCGCCGTACGCCCGGAGGGGTAGCGCTCGGTGAGCCGGCGCGGGTGCGGGGGGTGCGCGGGTCCGCGGGAGTTCAGTGCGGTGGTACCGACCACTTCTTCGCCCAGTACCGCCACGACGAGGGTGTGGCGCGGCTGCGTGAGGTAGGTGCCGGCGATGTCGACGACGTCGTCGTGCCACTGGGGCACGTATCCGTAGTCGAACTCCCGGTAGAACGTGTCGAGCATGACGCTCCGTGCGCCGGCGATGTCCTCGGGCGTGGCGTGCCGGACCACGTACGGCCCCATCTCTTGCCTCTGCGTCAGGTCTCTCATGGCGCGGTTCCCCTCAGGCGCTGCGGTCTCGTGAGCGGCAGGCTACCGGAAATCCACCCTATTGGAAATGAAAACGATTTCAGATAGCGTCCTGTTCGGTCCGTTGCGGACGCCTCCCTTCAGGCGGCCCGCTTCGCAGGTATGCCCCACGGTCGTGGCGGCAGGTTGAGAGGAAGTCCATTGGCGCATCTGCTGGTTGTCGAGAGCTGGGTGGGGTCGATGAGCAGGCTGCTGCCCAGAGCGATCGGGGAAGGCGGGCACGAGTTCACCTTCGTCACCCGGGACCTGCACCACTACCTGCGGGGGGCCGGATCCGACGGCCCGCACCCGCTGCTGGCCGCCCGCAACATCATCACCGCGGACACCAACGACATGGACGAGCTGCTGCCCCACCTGGAACGCCTGCACTCGCTGCTCGCCTTCGACGGGGTCGTCTCCTCCTGCGACTACTACCTGCCGGCCGTGGCCCGGATCGCCGACCGGCTGGGACTGCCCGGCCCGGCCGTCGAAGCCGTCGAGGGCGCCTGCCGCAAGGACCTGACCCGCCGGGTGCTCGCCGGGGCCGGGGTGCCGGGCCCCCGCTTCGCGCTCTGTACGGACACAGCCCAGCTCGCGGCCGCCGCGCGGGAGATCGGCTATCCCCTGGTGGTCAAGCCCGTGGACCTGTGCGCCGGGATGCTGGTCCGTGAGGTCCGTGACGAGCGGGAGTTGGAGCTCGCCTGCCGTGCACTGGCCGAGTTCCCGGTCAACGCGCGCGGGCAGGACCGTACGCACATCGTCCTCCTCGAGGAACTGCTCACCGGCCCCGAGGTCAGCGTCGAGACCGTCTCCTTCGGCGGTGTCCCGGGCGTCGTCGGTGTCACGGACA
This sequence comes from Streptomyces sp. NPDC001717, assembly GCF_042892775.1. Classification (NCBI taxonomy): domain Bacteria; kingdom Bacillati; phylum Actinomycetota; class Actinomycetes; order Kitasatosporales; family Streptomycetaceae; genus Streptomyces; species Streptomyces sp. NPDC001717. The sequence continues at coordinate 63,576 of NZ_JBIAUK010000035.1, forward strand.
AGAGCATCGGCGGGGCACCCGCCTTCATCGAGACCGGTCACATGTTCCCGGCGGCCATCGCGCCGGAGTCGGAGCGGGAAGCGGTCGACACGGCTGTGGCCGCGGTGACAGCCCTCGGCTTGGACCGCGTGGTCTGCCACACCGAGATCAAGCTGACGCCCGAGGGTCCCAAGGTGGTCGAGGTCAACCCCCGGCCCGCCGGCAACCGGATCACCGAACTCGTCCGGCACGTGACGGGCATCGACATGGCCGCCGCCTGCGTGGACGTCGCCCTCGGCCGCATGCCCGACCTCACGCCGCGCCCCACCGGCGTCCACAGCGCCGCCATCGCCTTCCTGCTCCCCGACACCACCGGCACCCTCACCGGCATCCGGGGCGCCGACGAGGTCCGGGTGCAGCCCGGGGTGCTGGAACTCGCCCTCGCCGAGCCGGGCCGCGCCGTGCGTGCCGCGACCAGCAACAACGAGTACCTCGGCCACGTCATGACGGCCGACACCGAGGGCAGCGGCGCGCGCGAGGCCGCCGAGCGGCTCATCGCGCACCTGCAACCCACTTTCGAGGAGCAGGGTGCCGAGCTGCCGTCGGCGGTGCCCGCATGACCGCGCCCGCCCCGCACGAGCCCGCCGTACGCACGGTCGACCAGCTCATCGAGGCGGTCCGGGCCGGGAGTTACGGACCCGACCCCGCCCAGGAACTCATCGCGCTCGCCTTCACCACTGCCCAGGCGGTCCGGCACGCGGGGCGCGGCAGCGGATACCGCAACGAGGTGCTCAGCCTGCGCCTGGACGCGGCCGTCGGCTCCTGCGCCGTGGAGCCGGGAAGACTGTCGGCGGCGGCACTCGACGACTGTGTCGGAGCCTCGGTGGCCGAGCTCCTCGACCACCCGACGCTTCCCGTCCGGGTCGCTGCGCTCGACGCGTACCTGAGCCGGGTGCGTCCCCACATCCCTGAACACGGGGCCCGTCCGTACGACCTGCCGGCCGGCAGCTCCCTGCACCGCTCCAGAGCCCGCGCCCGTGCCGTGGTCGATCTGCTGCCGGCGGCCGGGAGCCGCCGGGTCCTCGTCGTCGGAGTGGTCAACTCCCTGCTGGAACAACTGCGCGAGCGCGGAACCGGGTACGTGCCCTGCGACCTCAAGGGCGGCACCACCGAGTGGGGCGAGCACGTACGGACCGATGCCCTCGCGGAAGTGGAGCGCTGCGACGCGATTCTCGCCTCCGGCATGACTCTGGGGAACGGAACCTTCCAGCCGCTGCTCGATCATGCCGTAGCCACCGGCAAGCCCCTGGTCATGTTCGCCCAGACCGGCAGCGCGGTCCTCCCGCGCTTCCTGGGCGCCGGTGTGAGTGCCGTGTCCGCCGAGCCCTACCCCTTCTTCTGGCTCGACGGCGGCCCGGGAGTCATCCACCGCTACGGAGGCACCCGGTGACTTTCGCTACCCCGCTCCACCGCCCGCCGGCCCCCAGCACGAACCCGGAGCTGCTGGCGCTGGTGGGCCGCACCCCGCTGGCGCGGATCTGCACGGAACTGCCCTACGCCCACCCGGGCTTCTGGGCCAAGCTCGAATGCCTCGGCGCGGGTGGGATGAAGGCGCGGTCCGCCGTGTCCATGCTGCGCGGTGCCCGACAGCGCGGCGAACTCCGCCCGGGCGCCACCGTGGTCGAATCCACCTCCGGAACCCTGGGCGTCGGTCTCGCCTTCGCCGGACAGGCCCTCGGGCATCCCGTCGTCCTCGTCGGCGACCGCGAACTCGAACCGCCCATGAGGCAGTTGCTCCGCGCGTACGGTGCCCAGCTGGAACTGGTGGAGCGGCCCGCGCACGAGGGAGGCTGGCAGGCCGCCCGGATCGCCAGGCTGCGCGAGGTCCTGGCTCGGATCCCGGATGCCTACTGGCCCGACCAGTACAACAACCCCGACAACGCGGCCGGCTATCTGTCGATGGCGTCCGAACTCTGCGGGCAGCTCGACCACCTGGACGTCCTGGTGTGCAGCGTCGGCACCGGCGGCCACAGTGCGGGGCTCATCGGTCCGTTGCGTCGCCGCTGGCCGCGCCTGAAGGTGATCGGCGTCGACTCGGTCGGCTCCGCCATCTTCGGCCAGCCGGCACGACCCCGCCTCATGCGAGGGCTCGGCAGCAGCATCCACCCGCGCAACGTCGCCCACCACGCCTTCGACGAGGTCCACTGGGTGGGCCCGGCCGAAGCGGTCGACGCCTGCCGCAGGCTCGCCCGTACCAGCTTCGTCAGCGGCGGCTGGAGCACCGGCGCCGTCGCACTCGTCTCCGCCTGGGCCTCCCGGGTTGAGGCAGGCGCGGTCGTCGCAACGGTCTTTCCCGACGGCCCGCACCGCTACCTCGGCACCGTCTACGACGACGACTTCTGCCACGCACACGGCCTCGACCGGGCCGAACTGGCCCTCCGACCCGTGGAGATCGCACACCCGCACGCCACCGTGGCCGTCGGCTGGGCCCGCTGCCGCACCGTCGTCGACCCGCGCGCGGCCACCCGCCCGCACCTGCCCGCACCCGCGCGCGGAGGTGCCGCATGAGACTCACCTGGCACACCACCGAGCTGGCACTGGCCGAGCCGCTGCGCATCTCCCGCTCGGTGATGTCCCGCCGTGACGCGGTCTGGGTCGCGATCGAACACGGAGGCGTGACGGGCTGGGGCGAGGTGGTCAGCAGCGACTACCTCGGCCTGCCCACCGCTCGCATCGTCCGGCACCTCACCATGGTGAGTCCCGCCGTCGAACGTCTCCCCGACCCCGAGACCGCGTGGCACGCTCACGCGGCCGGCTCGTTGCCGGCCCTCGGGGAGCTGCCGGCCGGTGTGCTCGCCGGATGGGAGGCGGCCCTGCTCGACCTGGTCGGAAAGCGGGCCGGCCGGCCCGCTTTCCAGCTACTCGGTACACACACCGCACCGGCCGCGCAGACCACCCGTACGATCGGCATCGTCCCGCCCGCACCAGCGGCCGCGCAGGCAGCCCGGCTCGCCATGAGCGGCTTCACCGTCCTCAAGGTCAAGGCGGGATCCCCCGATCCGGCCGATGACCTCGCACGCGTGGAAGCCGTACACACCAGCGCCCCCGAGGCGAGTCTGCTGCTCGACCCCAACGGGGCCTGGAGCGAACGCCAGGCGATCGAGCTGCTCCCGCGCTTCGCCGACCTCGGCGTCACCGCTGTGGAACAGCCCATCGCACCCGGCAGCCCCGACGCGCTGGCCCGCGTGGCCAAGGAGTCCCCGGTGCCCGTCATCGCCGACGAGGACGCCGTCTCCTACGACGACGCCGTCGCGCTCGCCGGACTGGTCCACGGAGTGAACGTCAAGCTTGCCAAGTGCGGCGGGGTGCGGGCCGCCCTGCGCATCCACGACGTCCTGCGCGGCTCCGGCACGGATCTCATGCTGGGCTGCCTCACCGCCAGCTCACTCGGCATCGCGCCAGCCGTGCACCTGGCCGACCGGGCCCGCTGGGTCGACCTCGACGGACACCTGCTGCTCGCCGACGACCCCTGGACGGGCATCGGAGGCGCCGACGGCACGGTCCGGGCCGCCGACCGGGCAGGGCTCGGAGTCAGACGCACCCACGTGGCGGTCGTACGGTGAAGATCCTCAGCTCCATGCGGGGCTTCCCGCTCGCCGTGCGCCTCCTCCTGGTCAACCAGCTCGGCGTCAACACCGGCTTCTACCTGCTCATCCCATACCTCGCCACCCACCTCACCGGCGACCTCGGCCTCTCGGCCGCCGTCGTCGGCGTCGTCCTCGGCCTGCGCAACCTCAGCCAGCAGGGCCTGTTCCTCATGGGCGGTTCGGCCGCCGACCGGCTCGGAGCCCGCGGCGTGATCATCGCGGGCTGCGCCCTGCGCACGGTGGGATTCGGCTTGTTCGCCCTCGGCGACGGCCTGCCGTGGCTGATCGCGGCATCCATACTCAGCGGGCTGGCGGGGGCCCTGTTCAACCCCGCCGTGCGGACGTATGTGGCCCAAGAGGCCGGGGAGCGCAAGGCGGAGGCGTTCGCGCTGTTCAACGTCTTCGCCACCACCGGGGCGCTGCTCGGGCCCTTGCTCGGCACCCTTTTGCTGCTCGTGGACTTCCGGGCGGCAGCGATCACCGCAGCCGGCGTGTTCGCCGCCCTGACCCTGGCCCAGCTGCTGGTGCTGCCCGCCCGTGAGGTACCGGCCCCCGACACGGGTGTCCTCGCCGACTGGCGCGAGGTCGCGGGCAACCGGCGCTTCCTCGCGTTCTCCCTCGCCCTGGTCGGCATGTACGGCCTGGAGAACCAGCTGTACCTGCTGCTGCCCCGTGCGGCCGCCGATGTCTCCGGCTGGGGCGGCGCGGTCGGCCTGCTCTTCCTCGCCGGGACCGTCGCCAACCTGCTGTTCCAGCTGCGCATCACCCGCGCCCTGAAAGCCCGGGGGAGCAGGGGGCGCTGGATCGCCACCGGCCTGGGCGTCATGGGCCTCGGATTCCTGCCCCCCATGCTTGTGGCGGGCACTGCCACCCCGCACCCGCTGCGCCTCCTGCCGGTGCTCGCCGGGGCCCTGCTGTTGCACCTCGGTGTGATGGTCGCCCAGCCCTTCGTGATGGAGCTGATACCGGCCTTCGGGCGCGCGAGCCTGACCGGCACGTTCTACGGCTTCTTCTACGCGGTCTCCGGCGTCGCGGCGGCTGCCGGCAGCGCGGCCGTCGGCTGGTCCATGGACACCGCCGGCCGCACCGGCCTGAGCTGGCTGCCGTACGTCTGCTGCCTCGCTCTCGGGGTGACCTCGGCCGCGGCCGTGGCGCACCTGCACCGAAGACGGGCCCTACCCGCCGACCGGGCCCCGGACCCCCTGCCCCCTCGTGCCCCCGTACGCTCCCGAAGCGAGCCCCGATGACCAGTGGCAACCTGCTCACCGACCACCCCGCGCTCTACGAAGAGCGCTTCCCCGACCCCGAGCGGCTCGCCGCCCGCTGGACCGAGGAGGTCCTGGCGCGCCACGACGCCGGAACCCGCGTACTCGACGTCGGCTGCGGCACTGGCCGCGACGCCGCCTGGCTGCACCACGAGGCCGGCCGCCGGGTCACCGGCATCGACACCTCCGAAGCCATGCTGACGTACGCGGGCACGCACCACCCCGGTCCCACCTACCACCCGGCCGACATGCGCGACTTCGACCTCGGAGCCACCTTCGACGCGATCGTCTGCCTGGACAGCGCCCTGCTCCACTGCCACACCAACGAGGACCTCACCGCCTTCCTCGCCCGCTGCCGCGCCCACCTCACCCCCGGCGGGCTGCTCGTCGCCGAGATGCGCAACGGCGCCTTCTTCCTCGGCAAGACCGAACTCCTCGACGGCCCGCGCACCGCCTCCTTCGCCTGGCGCGGGACCACGTACACCTCCCACACCACCCTGTGGATCGATCACGGCGCTCAACTCCTGCGCCGCCGAAGGACCTGGAGCGCCGACGACGGCTCCCTTCCGGACGAGCAGCTCTCCGCCTGGAGGCTCCTCTTCCCGCAGGAGCTGCGGTACTTCCTCACCACCGCCGGGTTCGAGGTCCTCGCACTGCACGACGGACCCGGCCCGCGCACCGAACCGCCGTGGAGCGAGGGCGAGGCCCCGCACGGGACCACGAGTTCCGACCGCCTCCACCTCGTCGCCCGGTTCTTGCCCCATCCCCTGTAACGGAGACACCCCCGCATGAACGACGCCCACTCCAGCCTCGCCCGCAGAGGCTTCCTGATCGCCACGGGCGCCACCGCGCTCGCCTTCACCGCCGCCTGCGGCAGCGGCGCCACCACACCTGACGCCAAGAACGCCGCCGAGGGCGCCCCCAAGCAAGGCGGCCGGCTGCGCGCCGCCTTCGCCGGTGGCGGCGCGGGCGAGACCCTGGACCCGCATGCCGCCAACCTGTTCGTCGACGCGGCCCGCGCCAAGGCCCTCTTCGACAAGCTCGCCGACTTCGGCGCCGACCTCGCCGCCGTCCCCAGGCTCGCCGAGCGCTGGGAGCCCAACGAAGCCCTCGACACGTGGCGCATCACCCTGCGCAGGGCCGCCTTCCACGACGGCAAGGCGGTCACCGCCGAGGACGTCCTCTACAGCTACCGCAGGATCGCGGACCCCAAGGGCACCTTCCGGGCCAAGGCCTCCCTGGAACCCATCGACCTCGACGCGAGCCGTGCGGTGGACGCCTCCACCATCGAGTTCAAGCTCAAGCGCCCGTACGCCGAGTTCCCCAACGTCCTAGCCGCCTTCGGCGCGTACATCGTGCCCAAGGACGCCTCCTCCTTCGACAAGCCGGTCGGCTCCGGGCCGTTCACTTTCGTCTCCTTCAAGCCGGGCAGCTCCCTCGTGGTCAAGCGCAATGACGCCTACTGGGAGGGCGCGCCCCACCTGGACGAGCTTGAATTCGTCGTCGCCGGCGAGGAGTCGGCACGCGTCAGCGCCCTGCTCGGCGGTCAGGTCGAGTACGCCCACGAGCTGAACCCGGCCACCGCCCGCACCCACGAGGGCAAGGGGAAGATCGAGATCGTCCGCCTCCCGGGCAGCGCGATGCAGGGCTTCGTCATGAAGACCGACCGCCCGCCGTTCAACGACCCCCGGGTCCGCCAGGCCTTCTTCCTCATCGCCGACCGCAAGGAACTCGTCGACGGCGCCCTCTCCGGCGCAGGCGAGGTCGGCAACGACCTCTTCGGCAAGGGCTACCAGTACTACCCCGCCAACCTCCCGCAGCGCACCCAGGACCTCGACAAGGCCCGCGCCCTGCTCAAGGAGGCCGGGGCCGAGAACCTCAAGGTCACCCTCGACACGGCCCCCGCCGCCACCGGCTTCGTCGAGGCCGCCGGCATCTTCAAGGAGCAGGCCGCCAAGGCAGGAGTCACCGTCGAGATCAAGGTCGGCAACAAGGACACCTACTGGAAGGACATCCTGAACAACGGCACCTTCGCCTCCTATCGATCGGGCGCCATGCCCATCGAGGCCCACCTCTCGCAGCGGCTGCTCAGCGGCTCCACCACCAACGCCACCAAGTGGCAGCAGAAGGACTTCGACGACCTCTACCAGCAGGCCCAGTCCACCCGCGACGTCACGCAGCGCGGCGCCCTCTACGAGCGGATGCAGCGCCGGCTGTACGACGAGGGCGGCTTCCTGATCTGGGGCTTCGCCGACTGGATCATCGCCACCGCGCCCAAGGTGCACGGGGTGTCCAAGACGGCCCCCGCCAACACCCTCGACTGGGCCCGCTTCGACAAGATCTGGCTCGCGTGACACCGCACCTCTCATGGATCGGCCGCCGCCTTCTCCTCGGCCTGGGGCAGACGGCGGCCGTCGTCCTGTTCATCTTCGCCCTCACCGAGGCACTGCCCGGTGACGCGGCCGTCGCGCTCGCCGGGGACCAGCCCGATCCCGCCCGCATCGCACGCATCCGCGAGACGATGGGCCTGGACCGGCCCGCCGCCGAACGCCTCACGGACTGGGTCGCCGGCCTCCTGCACGGCGACCTCGGCACCTCCCTGATCAGCGGACGGCCCGTCACCGGCTACCTGACCGTCGGACTCGGCCCCACCCTGCTGCTGGCGGCCGCGACCCTGGCCCTGCTCGTCCCTCTCTCGATCGGCCTCGGGGTCCTGGCGGCCCGCCGCGAGGGCGGACCGCTGGACCGGACCGTCAGCGCCCTGACCCTCGCCGTGCACGCCGTACCGGAATTCGCCGTCGGGGTGCTGCTCGCCACGCTCTTCGGACTGTGGTTGGGCCGGCTGCCGCCCACCGCCGTCGGCGCCGACGTCTTCACCGAGCCCGCCGTCCTGATCCTGCCCGTCGTCGTCCTGCTGTCGCGGCCCGCGTGCACCATCAGCCGCCTCGTGCGCGCCGGGATGATCGACGCGATGGCATCGCCGTACGTCGCCCAGGCTCGCCGCTACGGGGTCTCCGGCGCCCGGATCACCTGGACCCACGCCCTGCCCAACGCCCTCGCCCCCGCCAGCCAGCAGCTGGCCCGGACCTGCGACTGGCTCCTGAGCGGAGTGATCGTCGTGGAGGCGCTCTTCGTGATTCCCGGCCTCGGCACCGTACTCATCGAGGCCGTCGCCGCGCGCGACATCCCCGTCATCCAGGGCATGGCCGTCGTCTTCGGCATCGTCACCGTCGCGGTCAACCTCGCCGCCGACCTGGCCGCCCGCCGCTTCGCACCCCGCTCCGAGGTGGTGGCATGAAGCAGACGACGTCGAGGTCCCTTCTCGCCTTCGGGCTGATCGGCCTCCCCGTTCTCCTCGCCCTGGTGGGACCCTTCGTGGCGGGCCCGGCCGGTCCCCGCTCGGTCTCCTTCGCCTCCGGCGACGGGCACTGGCTCGGCACCGACTTCAGTGGACGCGACGTCTGGCAGCAGGTGCTCCTCGGCGGCCGCTCCGTCGTACTCGTGGCGATCGCGGCCACCGCCCTCGCCTACTTCGTCGCCATCCCGCTGGGTCTCACCGCAGCCCTCACCCGCCGCACCTGGCTGGAAGAAGCACTGATGCGCCCCCTGGACGTGGTCATCGCGGTCCCCTCGCTCCTGCTGGTGCTGCTCGTCGCGGCCACCCTCACCCCGGGACCCGCCGGACTCACCGTCCTGGTCGGCCTGGCCGCCGTACCCGACGCCGCCCGGGTCGTGCACGCGGCGGCCGTCGAGATCTCCTCCCGGCCGGCCGTGGAAGCACTGCGCATGCAGGGCGAATCCTGGTGGCGCACCGCCATCGGGTACGTCGCCCGCTCCATGCGGCGAACGCTGGCCGCGGACGCGGGGATCCGGCTGACCGGAGCCCTCTACCTCGTCGCGACCGCCGCCTTCCTCGGCGTGGGCATACAGCCCGACGCCGCCGACTGGGCGGTCATGGTCGACCGCAACCGCACCGGACTCTTCCTCCAGCCCTGGGCCGTGGTCGTGCCCGCCCTCCTCATCGCGGCCCTGTCGATGGGCACCAACCTCCTGTTCGACGCGGCCCTCCAACGGCACACCCTCCAGAAGGGAGCGGGACGATGACCCTCGTCGCAGGAATACGGCACCTGCGCGTGCAGGTTGGCGCGCGGGCGATCGTGGACGGCGTGAGCCTCGCCGCGCACAGCGGCAGGATCACCGCCGTCATCGGACCGTCCGGCAGTGGGAAGACCACCACGGGGCTGGCCCTCCTGGGCGAGTACCCGGCCGGCGCCGTTGTCGACGGCGAGGTCCACACACCCGCGGGCCCGGTCGGATACGTACCCCAGCACCCGGCTTCCGTTCTCAACCCCGCCCGGCGCGTCGGCGCCCTGCTCACCGACATCACCGCCCGCCAGGGAGGCAACCGGCGAGAGCGCAGGAGCCGCGTCGAACAGGCCCTGCGCCTCGCCCAGATGCCGAACCCCGAGGCCGTGCTGCGCCGCTTCCCGCACCAACTCTCCGGTGGACAGCAGCAGCGGGTCGTCCTGGCTCAGGCACTGCTGCTGGGCGCGCGGGTCATCGTCGCCGACGAACCCACCACCGGCCAGGACGCCCTCACCAAACAGGGCATCGTGGCGGAGCTGGCTGCCGTGGCCGCGCAGGGCATCGCCGTCATCCTGCTCAGCCACGACCTGGACGTCGTACGGGAGCTGGCCGACGAGGTCGTGGTGATGCGGGACGGGAAGGTCGTGGACCGCGGACCGACGTCATCCGTCCTGGAAGGTCACTCACCGGAGAAGCCGCGCGTTGCGCGAACACCTCGCTCGCGCGGTCCGATGCGCCTGGAGACGCGGAACCTGACCGCACGGCACCGCACCACGCAGGGAGCCGCCGAGGTGCTGAGCGACATCGAGGTCTCGCTCGCGGCAGGGGAGTGCCTGGCGCTCGTCGGACGTTCCGGCAGCGGCAAGACCACCCTCGGACGCTGCCTGGCCGGCCTGCATCGCGCGTACGAGGGCACGGTCCTGCTCAACGGGATGCCGCTGCCGCGAAGTCTCCGTTCCCGCACGCGCGCCGAACTGGCCGCCGTGCAGTACGTGTTCCAGGACGCCAAGGCGGCCTTCGACGAGCACCGGCCGGTCCTGGACCAGGTCGCCCGCAGCGCCGTGCGGCTCCGCGGAGCCGCACCACGCGACGCGCGGCGCACGGCCCTGAATACCCTCGGCGAGTTCGGCCTCACCGAGAGCCTTGCCGGGCGCCGTCCCGCAGGGTTCTCCGGCGGCGAACTCCAGCGAGCAGCGCTGGCCCGTGCCCTCCTGGCCGGGCCGAGGGTCCTCATCTGCGACGAGATCACCTCCGGCCTCGACGCGACCACCCGGACCACCATCCTCGACTTCCTCGCCCGGCTCAGGGAAAACAACGAAGTCAGCCTGGTGTTCATCACCCACGACCTTGCTGCCGCCGCAGTTCTGGCGGACCGGATCGCGGTCCTCGACGCAGGCCGGATTGCCGAGGCCGGCCCGGCCGGTGAGCTGATCGAGATGCCGCAGCACACCATCACCAAGGAGCTGATGAACGCCTCGATGGGCGAGTTGCGAGAGCGCGCGCCGAGAGGGTGAAGGCGCCGGACGGCGCTTGGTCACCCTCGGTCGCGCCGTCGATGAAGGCCTCGCGGCCGAGGAGTCCCTGCTCAGCGAGCATCAGCGCAACGCCCTCCACCACCGGTGAGGGCGGCCTGGTGGACGCGGACTTCGTGCTGACGTTCCTGGGCGGCGCTAGGCCGCCGTGAAGGAGGAGTTGTGCCGGAAGGCGTGGTGAAACGGCTGGAGGGGGCAGGCCCTGGAGGTGTTGATCAGAAACGGCTCGGGTTCTCGTCAACATGAGGGATCTTCACCGGGGTCGCCTGATCCGCCTCGATGGTCCTGGCCGCCTCGGCTTCTTCCCGGGAGGTGACGACCGCCTCGCCGTTCTCCCGCGCCCATGCGGTGAGCATCCTGATGGGCTCCTCCAGGGTTCGCCCGAGATCGGTCAGGCCGTACTCCACGCGCGGCGGCGCCTCGGCGTACGCGTGCCGCTCGACGAGCCCGTTGGCTTGGAGCCGCCGCAACGTCTGGGTCAGTACCTTGCGCGAAATGCCACCGCTCAGCTCTACCAGCTCGCCGTGGCGCAACGGGCCGTCGGTCAGCGCGAAGAGCGTGACCATGGACCACTTGCTGGCGATGATCTCCAAGGCCAGGAGAGCGGGACAGTCGGCGAGGAAGGCAATTCCGGGTCGCAGGCTCATGCCCCGAAGGTTACCTGGAGGTACCTGACGGCCGCCTATCGTCGTCGAGGTGCGCACGCCCCCTTACTCGCATCTCGCACGATTGAGGTTTCAGCCATGTTCGTCTCCCTTGCCGTCGTCACCGTGTTCATGTCGGCGCTTCTCCTGGTATCGGCCGGGGCCAAGTCCCTGCGGACGCGGCACATCACCGAGCAGATGTCCACCCTCGGAGTGCCGCAGAGCATGATGGCTTTCCTGATCGGCGCTCAGATCGCGGGCGCGGCCGGTGTGATCGCCGGCCTCTGGTGGGGACCCGTCGGAATCGCCGCCGCGATCGGCCTGACGCTCTATTTCGCCGGGGCGGTCGCCTTCCACCTGCGCGTCGGCGACCGCAAAGGCGCGTCTCCGGCGGTGGTCCTCACCATGGCCTCCGTCGCCCTGATCGTGCTGCGTGCTGCCACCCTCTGACAGCGGACAGCCGGTCTGACCCTGGCCTTTGATCGTGCCGACCGAGGTCGGTCTCCGGTGAGGGCGGCCACCATTGATCATCGTGAGTTGTGTCGACAACGACGATCAGCCGGTGGCCGTGGGCCACAGCGTAGATCCTGCTCGGTGGCAATCTGTGTTGGATGGACTGATGGGCAAGGTGGCGAGCCGGTTCGCCCGGGTGGAACCCCGCCGCCGAGCAAGGGCGTTCGTGCTGGGGCTGCTCGCGGACCTGCCGAGGAAGAACGGCTGGACGGTCGCCGAGCACACCGATGACGCCGGTCCGGCCGGCATGCAGCACTTTCTCAGCCGGGCCCGCTGGGATGCCGACGAAGTCCGCGACGACACAAGGGACTTCGTAGTCGAGCACCTCGGCGACGAGGACGCCGTACGGGTCGTCCACGAGACCGGGGACCTGAAGAAGGGCACCGCGAGCGTCGGGGTCCGGAACCGCAGGCCGGATCGAGAACTCCCAGGTCGCCGTATAGCCGCCCTGGCCACCGAGATGATCGCCCAGGCCCTGGACGCCGGAGTCCGGGCCAGGTGGCTTCTTCGAACGACGAACGGGTTCTGGAGTCGGCGCATGCCACCCGTGTGACGTCGAGCAGCAGGAGATCGTCCGGGCCACCGTGGTCCTCGCAGGCGTCCGTCAAGCAGGTGTGTGGTGTCCAGCTCGAATTCGCCGCAGCAGACGACCACGCGCACGTGATGGGGATCTTTGAAAACGGCTCTGGCCGGAGTTCCGTGATTTCCCAGGTCAGGGCTCGCATGCGGGAACGTTCCGGCAGGGCGTGCCTCGTTGGTTGGGGTCTGCTCGCTGGATGATGTGTTGTTCTCGGACGTCGATGTGCGCTTGGAGGTCGTGGAGTTCACCGCGGAAGTCTTGGTCGTGGTGGCCGCCGCGTGCGGTCCTCCGCCCAGATGCCCGGGGTGCCGTGCCCGCGCCCGGAGGGTCCACTCCTGCTATGAGCGAAGCCTGGCCGAGAGGCCCTCGTCCGGGAGGAAACTGCTGGTCAGGGGCCGGGTTCGGTGGTTCTTCCGTGATCGTGCTTCGTGTCGGCGGCGGACGTTCGTCGAGCAGGTCAGCGGGCTGAGCGAGCGGTATCGCCGATCCGGCCTCGGGCTGAAGACCTGGCTCCGCCAGGTCGCGATCGAGCTCGGCGGGCGGGCTGGCGAACGGCTGTGCCACCTTCCAGGAGAAGGTCAAGGCGCTCATCGAGGCCAAGGCTTCGGGTGAAGCGATTGAGGAGGCAGAGCCGGCCGCGCAGCCCACCGGGGTCGTCGACCTGATGGAGGCCCTGCGCGCCGGCGTCCAGCGGGCCCGCAGCCCGAAGGACACCGACGAGAAGGCCGGCGCCTCCAATAACACCGGCGCGGGAAGAAGCCGGCCGCGAAGAAGCGCGCCTCGGGCGCCGGTTCGCTCCAGTCGTTGACCAAGGCCGAGCTGTGCGAGAAGGCCACCAAGGCCGGAGTCAAAGGACACGTTCCGGCATGACCCACGACCAGCTCGCCGACGGCCTTGCCGAGGCCCGCTGGCCAGGCCGTGGCCGCCGGCCGCTTGCACCCCGGTGACCAGCACCGGAGCGGGCTCACCCCGCTGGACCGGACTGTTCACGCCATCCGGTCGTCGGCCCCCGCCACTCCAGGCACAGGACGGTGGCGTCGTCCTTCGGCGGCTGGCCTTCGTAGGCGTCGGTGACCGCGCCGACCAAGGTGCGCACGACCTCGTGTGGATGCTCGGCCGCGGTCTTGCGCAAGAGGACCGGCAGGTCCACCGTCACGGCGTCGCGTTCCTGCATGCCGTCGGTGTGCAGCAGGAGGCGGTCGCCGACCCCGGCCGACTGCCCGCCACGTCGTTCGGGGGCGTCAGGCCGACCGCAGCCCACTTCGCTCGGTGCTCTGACCGGTTGGTGAGCCGCGCGTGCTCCCGAGAGCCCGCCGATGCGCTCCGCCGAGGGAGTGAAGGCGGTACCTGTGCAGGGGAAGCGCATGTCCGAATTGGATCAAGGAATCTCGTTAGATCCGGACGGAACGGACCCAAAGGAGCAGTCTTGACCAATTCAATGGTCTTCGGCGAGCTGGAGCTTGCCTTCACCGACCAGTACAGCTGGCGATGGGATGACGAGAGCACGGGCGGCAAGTACTGGGTGAGCTTCTGGCACCCCAAGCCCCCGCAGGGCTTCCACGCGCTCGGGTCGGTCGCGCTGCCGGCGTGGGGGTCGGAGAACCTGAACCCCAAGACGCCCAACACCAAGGTCAAGGAACACGTCGTCTCGCTGTGTGTGAAGGACGCTCCGGCCAAGGCGAGTGAGGGCAAGAAGCCTCCGCTGGCACACCCCGAGGACTACACCGTCGTGTGGAAGGACGTGGGCAGCGGCGGCAAGCACTATGGCGCGTGCTGGCGTCCGGTCGCGCCCGGCGGCTACGTGGCGATGGGCTGCGTCATGTCGGAGAACACCTACGACAAGCCCGCGCTGACGGACGTGATGTGCGTGCGGGAGGACCTCACGCACATGGCGGACCTGAAGTGGATCTACGAGGACAAGGGCACCGGGGCGAAGGACTACTTCAGCGTGTGGGCGAATCAGGTGCCGCCCGCCTACCAGGACGGACGCGACGGCGGCCACCGGGCGCTGGTCGCGCCGAACACCTTCACCGCGGCTTCCAGCTGGGACGAGCCCTCCCGGGGAGCGCCGGAGCGTCGGGTCCTGTGCATCGAGATGCCGGTGGAGGAGAAGCCGCATCCGGATGGGTTCCCGAAGCTGACGGGCAGGATCCGGCCGGCCGACCGTACGCCGGAGACGACGGTCAACGCGGTGTGGGTGCCATTCATGGCCGTGAAGGACGACGACAAGCCGGCGTCGTGGAAGCTCGCGAACTCCCCGTTCTACCGGATCGAGCGCCTGTCCTCGTGGTACATGCACCGGTTCGTCAACAACACCACCAGCACCGCGCAGTCCGTCTCGGAAACGGTGACGGTCGGCGTGGAGAAGGACCGGAGCGACACCTTCAGCGCTGAGGTCGGCATCTCCGTCAGCGCACAGGTAGGCGTCAGCTCCGGCATCGCGAGCGCCTCGGTCACCACCACCTACAGCCTGGCACTGGGCTACTCCCGCAGCACCGCCACCAAGAACCTCGAGCACAAGTCGGTGACCCACAACCTGACGACGCCCCCGAACAAGGCGGCCGCCATGTGGGTCGGGGACCACACCATCCAGGTCACCCGCCAGGACGGCACCCACGTCGGAACCCCCCTGACCTTCCACGGAGACAGCACCCACTTCGACGAGTTCCCCGACTAGTAGGGCTTTGTTAGCTCGTGTCGTAGGGCTGCCGGGTGGGTTGTCGGCAGGTGGGGCAGGTTCCGGTCCAGGTGGCGATGAGGTGTTGGAG
>NZ_JBIAUK010000036.1:0-74449 GCF_042892775.1 Streptomyces sp. NPDC001717
TGGCCGCATTTTTTCCGCCCGGGCCCCCCCCCCCCCCCGGCGGGGGGGGGGCCCCCCGCCCCCCCGGGGGGGGGGGGGGGGGCCCCCCCCGCGGCGGGGGGGGGCGCCCCCCCCGGGGGGGGGCCCCCCGCCGTCAGTCAGCGCTCAGCGCAGCGTCAGTGGTGGCCGCCGGAGGCCTCGAGACGCTTGTACGAGGCCTCGATCTCGGCCTCGGCCTCGGCGCGGCCGACCCAGTTCGCACCCTCGACCGACTTGCCCGGCTCCAGGTCCTTGTAGACCTCGAAGAAGTGCTGGATCTCCAGGCGGTCGAACTCCGACACGTGGTGGATGTCGCGCAGGTGCTCGACGCGCGGGTCGGAGGCCGGCACGCACAGCAGCTTGTCGTCGCCGCCCGCCTCGTCCGTCATGCGGAACATGCCGATGGCGCGGCACTTGATCAGGCAGCCCGGGAAGGTCGGCTCGTCGAGGATGACCAGCGCGTCCAGCGGGTCGCCGTCCTCGCCGAGGGTGTTCTCGACGAAGCCGTAGTCGGCCGGGTAGCTGGTCGAGGTGAAGAGGCGACGGTCCAGACGGATCCGGCCGGTCTCGTGGTCCACCTCGTACTTGTTCCGCGAACCCTTGGGGATCTCGATGGTGACGTCGAACTCCACGTCCTGCTCCTCCATGATCAGCCTCAGAAGACTGCTTTGCTTCGAGACGGCATTTGATTGAACTACGTGCGCGTCCGGCCCTGCCCTGCCGGTTGGCGGGTGGGGTGCCATGCTCGCGGCAAGACGCAGTGGTTAAGTGTCCCTCACGCATATGTGTGATCGCGAAAGGGGCTGGTCCGAGGTGCCATTGGTCAAGACGTGGCAGCTCATCGCGGGGTCCGCCGTCGCCGGCCTCGCCCTTTCGGCGGCCGTCGTGGCCTCCGCCGGTCCCTGGGACTCCGGCCAGCGTAAGGCCGAGCGGGACAAGGCTGCCTCCTGGAGCCGTACGGGTGGCGCAGATCACGGCTCCGGCTCGGGCCCGGGGGGCCTGCCACAGGCCGCTCCCAGCGCTCCGGGGGTGCTCCAGGGCGTCGGCCGGGCGCGCTCGCAGGCCGCCGCCCCCGACGGGCTCGCCGCCGCGCTGAGGCCGCTCCTCGCCGACCGCGCCCTCGGCACCGTCCGCACCGCCTCCGTCGTCGACACCGCGACCGGCGAGGTGCTCTACGAGTCCGGGGCGCGCGACGCGATGACCCCCGCCTCCACCGTCAAGATCGCCACCGCCGCCGCGGCCCTGGCCGCCCTCGGGCCCGAGCATCAGATCCGGACCACGGTCGCCCCCGGCGCCGACCCGGGCCAGATCGTCCTGGTCGGCGGCGGCGACCCCTCCCTCACCGCCAAGAAGAAGAGCCCCGCCGGATCCGGCGGCAGCCTTCCCAAGCTCGCCGGCGACGCCGCGGCGGCCCTCAAGGCCGCCGGCACCTACAGCGTGACCCTGGGCTACGACGACAGCCTCTACACCGGCCCCGCCCGCCACCCGATCGGCGACAACCCCAACATCGCCCTCGTGACCTCACTGGCCGCCGACGAGGGCCGCACCGACGATTCCGTCTCCGGGCCCGTGGACCGGGTCGACGACCCGGCGAAGGAGGCGGCCCGCGCCTTCTCCGCCCTGCTGGTCGAACACGGCATCAAGGTCACCGGCGCCCCCGCCAAGGCCAAGCCCGCGGCGGGCGCGCAGCCGCTGGCCGTCACCCTCTCCACCCCGCTCTCCGGTCTCGTCGAGCGGATGCTGACCAACAGCGACAACGACATCGCCGAGGCCCTCGCCCGCCAGACCGCCCTCGCCTCCGGACAGCCCGCGAGCTTCGAAGGCGCCGAGAAGGCCGTCGCGGCCAGGCTCGCCTCCCTCGGCGTGGACGTCACCGGCACCCGTTTCGCCGACGGCAGCGGCCTCAACCGCGAGGACAAGGTCTACGCCGGGCTGCTGACCGGGATCCTCACCAAGGCCGCGGGCACCGACCACCCCGAGCTGCGGCCCGTCCTCACCGGACTGCCCGTCGCCGGATTCACCGGGACCCTGCGCGCCCGCAACGCCGGCAGCTCCCCGGCCGCCGGCCTGCTCCGCGCCAAGACCGGCACCCTGAGCGGCGTGAACTCCCTCTCCGGGACCGTCGTCGACCACTCCGGCCGGCTCCTCGCCTTCGCGTTCCTCACCAAGGACACCCCGGGCCCGGAGGGCGCCGAGAAGGCCCTCGACAAGCTGGCCGCCGCAGTCGCGGCCGCACCGTAGGGGTCCGCCGGCGGGCTCGTCCACGTACCGTTGACGCATGACGAGCATCAGTGGTGCCGAGATGGTCGACTGGAACCTCGCGGTGGCCACCGCGACCCGATTTGTGAGGCCCGGCCCGGAGGTCGGGCGGGACGAGGCACGAGCGGTGGTCGCGGAGCTGCGCGCGCACGCCAGGACCTCGGAACGACACGTACGCGAATTCACCCGCATGATCCCCGACGGTGCCACCGTCCCCGACACGCCCGTCCTCGTCGTCGACCGGGCCGGCTGGGTCAAGGCCAACGTGGCCGGCTTCCGCGAGCTGCTCCAGCCGCTCCTCGGCAAGATGCAGGACCGCCGCGCGGGAACCCCCGGCGGGGCGGTGCTCGGGGCCGTCGGCGGCAAGGTCACCGGCGTCGAGCTCGGCATGCTGCTCAGCTTCCTGGCCTCCCGGGTCCTCGGCCAGTACGAGACCTTCGCGCCTGTCTCCCGCGACCTGCCCGGCTCCGCGGGCGGCGGTCGACTGCTGCTCGTCGCCCCGAACATCGTCCACGTCGAACGCGAGCTGGAGGTCCACCCGCACGACTTCCGGCTCTGGGTGTGCCTGCACGAGGAGACGCACCGTACGCAGTTCACGGCCGTCCCCTGGCTGCGCGACCACCTCGAAGGCGAGATCCAGGCCTTCCTCGGCGCCACCGAGGTCGACCCGGCGACCGTCCTCGAACGCGTCCGCGAGGCCGCCCAGTCCTTCGCCGGTGCCCGCCCCGACGCCGAACACGGCGACGAGGGCCGCTCCCTGGTCGAGCTCGTACAGACGCCCGAACAGCGCGAGATCCTCGGCCGGCTCACCGCCGTCATGTCGCTGCTGGAGGGCCACGCCGACTTCGTCATGGACGGCGTCGGCCCCGAGGTCGTGCCCTCCGTCGCCGAGATCCGCGAGAAGTTCCAGCAGCGCCGCGCCAGCGGAGCGGGCCGGCTCGACGCCGCCCTGCGCAAGCTGCTCGGCCTCGACGCCAAGCTGCGCCAGTACCGCGACGGCGAGCGCTTCGTGCGCGCCGTCGTCGACCAGGTCGGCATGGACGGCTTCAACCGCGTGTGGACCTCCCCGAACACGCTCCCGACCAAGGCCGAGATCGCCCGGCCCGCAGACTGGGTCGCCCGCGTGCACCGCAGGGGGAGCGAAGGGGGCGCGGAAAGCTGACTCGGGGCTGACTCGGGGGCGTAAACATGTCCCACTGGGGGAAGCAGCATCACCCGTCCGAGGGACCGTGAGGCGTGGAAGGGCGTGCGATGCTCGGGGAACGGCTCGGCTCTGTCACCATCGACGCACTCTGAGTGACATCCCTCGCCTCGCGGGGGCAGCCGGGCAAGCACCCCCCAGCACCACACACCCCAAGCCTCCGAGGCATCCGAACACCATCGAAGGGCACCGGACATGGGTCCCCATCCTGCGGTCGCGGCGATACGCCTGGCGGTCCGCCGCGTACTCCACGACGTCCTCACCGACCTCTCCCACCGCTCCGCCGACCCCCGCACCACCCCGCCACTGGTCCTCGTCGCCTGCTCCGGCGGCGCCGACTCGATGGCACTCGCCTCGGCACTCGCCTTCGAGGCCCCCAAGCTCGGCATCCGGGCCGGCGGCATCACCGTCGACCACGGACTCCAACCCGGCTCCGACCTGCGCGCCGCCGAGGTCGTCACCCGCATGACCGCACTCCGCCTCGACCCGGTGGAGTCCGTCGCCGTGCGCGTCGGCCGGGAGGGCGGACCCGAGGCCGCCGCGCGCGACGCCCGCTACGCCGCCCTGGACGAGGCCGCCGACCGGCTGGGAGCCGCCGCGGTGCTGCTCGGCCACACCCGGGACGATCAAGCCGAAACCGTCCTCCTCGGCCTCGCCCGCGGCTCCGGCATCCGCTCCCTTTCCGGCATGGCGGAGGTGTCCGGGGGCCCGGGCCGCAGCCACCGCTACCGCCGCCCCTTCCTCCAGGTCGACCGGCAGACCGCCCGCAAGGCCTGCATGGTCCAGTCCCTGGCCGTGTGGGACGACCCGCACAACATCGACCCCGCCTACACCCGCTCCCGGCTGCGCCACGAGGGACTGCCCGCACTGGAGAAGGCCCTCGGGAAGGGCGTCGTCGAGGCACTGGCCCGTACCGCCCAGCTCTCCCGCGACGACGCCGACGCGCTGGACGCCTGGGCCGCCGAGGCCGAGACCGGCGTACGGGACGAGGACGGCCGGCTGGAGTGCGCCAAGCTGTACGCCCTGCCCCCGGCCGTCCGCCGCCGGGTGCTGCGCAGGGCCGTCGTCGCCGCCGGTTCCCCCGCGGGCTCCCTCTTCGCCCGGCACATCGAGGAAGTGGACCGCCTCATCACCGGATGGCGCGGTCAGGGCGCCATCAACCTGCCCGGACGGGTCGAGGCCCAGCGCCAGGGTGGCAGACTTGTCATCCGGCAGGGCTGATTGGTGCTGAAGCACGGCTGAGTCCTCCGGGGACACCCCCGGGGCCCCGGCCGACAACGAAAGTGATGCGGGTGGACGAGAAGGACATGGGCAACGACCTCCAGTCGGTGCTCATCACCAAGGAAGAGATCGACGCGAAGCTGGCCGAGCTGGCCGCGAAGATCGACGCGGAGTACGCGGGCAAGGACCTGCTCATCGTCGGTGTGCTCAAGGGCGCCGTGATGGTGATGGCGGACCTGGCGCGCGCCTTGTCCACCCCGCTCACCATGGACTGGATGGCGGTGTCCTCCTACGGCGCCGGGACCCAGTCCTCGGGCGTCGTCCGGATCCTCAAGGACCTGGACACCGACATCAAGGACAAGCACGTCCTGATCGTCGAGGACATCATCGACTCCGGTCTGACGCTGTCCTGGCTGCTGTCGAACCTCGGCTCCCGCCAGCCGGCCTCCCTGGAGGTCGTCACGCTGCTGCGCAAGCCCGACGCCGCGAAGGTCGCGATCGACGTGAAGTGGGTCGGCTTCGACATCCCGAACGAGTTCGTCGTGGGCTACGGCCTCGACTACGCGGAGAAGTACCGCAACCTGCCGTTCGTCGGCACGCTCGCCCCGCACGTCTACGGCGGCTGACCGCCGCACCCGGAGTACGACGCCCCCGGGGCCCGGAAGACGGGAACCTGGGGGCGGTTCCCGCCGTTGGAGCAGGGAAAGCGGGTCTGTCAGCCGTCCCACGAGGCCGCGGGTGACAATTCAGGGGTACATTCCGAAGAACAGTCTTTACTCAAAGCAGCATTTACCTACGGGCAGGAGGGACGGGGTGCCTTGCGCCCCGTATGGATGGACGTGAAGCGATACTTCCGTGGGCCGGTCATGTGGATCGTGCTGGCCGTCCTCGCCGTGGTCGTGTTGATGAATGTCGTCGGCTCCGGCGGCGGCTACAAGTCGGTGGACACCAGCGAGGTCATCAAGGCGATCAACACCGGCCAGGTGGAGTCGGCGAAGCTGACCACCGGCGACAGCCAGATGATCAAGATCGAGCTGAGCGAAGGCCAGAAGCTCGGCAAGCACGACGGCACCAAGTTCCAGGCCAACTACATCGGGGATCAGGGCGTCCAGCTCGCCCAGAACCTCCAGACCAAGTACGACGCCGGTCAGATCCCCAAGGGTTACTCGGTGACCCCGGACAAGACCAGCCCGTTCCTGAGCGTGCTGCTCTCGCTCCTGCCCTTCGTCCTCATCGTCGTCGTCTTCCTGTTCCTGATGAACCAGATGCAGGGCGGCGGCTCCCGGGTCATGAACTTCGGGAAGTCCAAGGCCAAGCTCATCACCAAGGACACCCCGAAGACGACGTTCGCCGACGTCGCGGGCTCGGACGAGGCCGTCGAGGAACTCCACGAGATCAAGGAGTTCCTCCAGGAGCCGGCGAAGTTCCAGGCCGTCGGCGCCAAGATCCCCAAGGGCGTGCTGCTCTACGGCCCGCCCGGAACCGGCAAGACCCTGCTCGCGCGCGCCGTCGCGGGCGAGGCGGGCGTCCCGTTCTACTCGATCTCCGGTTCCGACTTCGTCGAGATGTTCGTCGGTGTCGGCGCCTCGCGCGTCCGTGACCTGTTCGAGCAGGCCAAGGCCAACGCGCCGGCGATCGTCTTCGTCGACGAGATCGACGCCGTCGGCCGGCACCGCGGTGCGGGTCTCGGCGGCGGCCACGACGAGCGCGAGCAGACCCTGAACCAGCTGCTCGTCGAGATGGACGGCTTCGACGTGAAGGGCGGCGTCATCCTGATCGCCGCCACGAACCGTCCGGACATCCTCGACCCGGCGCTCCTGCGCCCCGGCCGCTTCGACCGGCAGATCGCCGTCGACCGTCCGGACATGCAGGGCCGCCTGGAGATCCTCAAGGTCCATCAGAAGGGCAAGCCGGTCGCTCCGGACGTCGACCTCTCGGCCGTCGCCCGCCGCACCCCCGGCTTCACCGGTGCCGATCTCTCCAACGTCCTGAACGAGGCCGCGCTCCTCACGGCCCGCTCGGACAAGAAGCTGATCGACAACCACATGCTGGACGAGGCGATCGACCGCGTCGTGGCGGGCCCGCAGAAGCGGACCCGGATCATGTCGGACCGCGAGAAGAAGATCACCGCGTACCACGAGGGCGGTCACGCCCTGGTCGCGGCGGCCTCGCCGAACTCCGACCCGGTCCACAAGATCACGATCCTGTCCCGCGGCCGGGCCCTGGGTTACACCATGGTCCTGCCCGACGAGGACAAGTACTCGACCACGCGCAACGAGATGCTCGACCAGCTGGCGTACATGCTGGGTGGGCGCGCGGCGGAGGAGCTGGTCTTCCACGACCCGACCACCGGCGCGGCGAACGACATCGAGAAGGCCACGGCGACGGCCCGCGCGATGGTCACCCAGTACGGCATGACCGAGCGTCTGGGCGCGATCAAGTTCGGCGGCGACAACACCGAGCCGTTCCTGGGCCGCGAGATGTCGCACCCGCGGGACTACTCGGAAGAGGTCGCGGCGCTGGTCGACGAAGAGGTCAAGAAGCTCATCGAGACCGCGCACAACGAGGCCTGGGAGATCCTGGTCGAGAACCGGGACGTCCTGGACAACCTCGTCCTCGCCCTCCTCGAGAAGGAGACGCTGGGCAAGGAGGAGATCGCCGAGATCTTCTCCACGATCGTGAAGCGCCCGGCCCGCCCGGCGTGGACCGGCTCCGCCCGGCGCACCCCGTCCACCCGTCCGCCGGTGCTCTCTCCCAAGGAGCTCCAGCTGACGAACGCGGCGAACGGCAGCTCGACGGCGACCGCCGTCACGCCGGTCTCCACGGAGAAGGGCATCGAGGTGGCCCCGGAGGACCGCCCCGAGGCCTGATCCACCCGGAATGGAAGCCGCGCCCCCCAGGTTCTAGCCTGGGGGGCGCGGCACTTTTATGCGCCCGCGAGCGCTGTGTGGACAGGAACGAGGAAGACGACATGACCGACCCAGTGACCCTGACCGGTGACGAGGGCACGATCGGCGAGTTCGACGAGAAGCGCGCCGAGGCGGCGATCCGCGAACTCCTGATCGCGGTCGGCGAGGACCCGGACCGCGAGGGCCTCCTGGAGACGCCGGCGCGGGTCGCGCGGGCGTACCGAGAGATTTTGGCTGGTCTGCGGCAGAGGCCGGAGGACGTCCTGACGACGACGTTCGACCTTGGTCACGACGAGATGGTCCTGGTGAAGGACATCGAAATCGTATCTCTGTGCGAACATCACCTTCTGCCGTTCCATGGCGTCGCCCACGTCGGATACATCCCGGCGGAGACCGGCAAGATCACGGGCCTGTCCAAGCTGGCTCGCCTGGTGGACGTGTTCGCGCGTCGTCCGCAGGTGCAGGAACGTCTCACTACTCAGATAGCGGACTCCCTCATGGAGATCCTGGAGGCTCGCGGAGCGATCGTCGTGATCGAGGCCGAGCACATGTGCATGTCGGTCCGGGGCATCCGTAAGCCGGGCGCCAAGACCACCACATCCGCGGTGCGCGGCCAGCTCCGCGACCCTGCGACGCGCAGTGAGGCCATGAGCCTCATCATGGCCCGCTAGGAGCATTGTCAGTGCGGCCCGATACGGTCCCCCTCCGTTACTTCACGGAGGGGGACCGATGCTTTGGGGTCTACCGAGCAGGCAGACGGTCAACGCCGTAGGCGGACGGCTTCGGGCATGCGACGTCAGGCCGGGCCGGCGGTTATGGACACTGCAGGGTGAGCGCACCGAACAGACTGAGGTCACAGATGTCCGCGTGGCCAAGACGCGCGCCCTCGTCGATGTGACGACGGACCATTCGACCTTCGCCGTGGCTCCGGATCAGCTTCTGTGGACACCGGACGGATGGACGCACGCCCGCGATGCGGTCGGCACCGTGGTGGCATGGGCCCACGCGCGCAAGCTGCGCAGAGAACGGCTGTCGATCCGGCCGGGGTACCAGCTCGGCTACCTGATCGGAGCGACGTGCTCAGACGGCACAGTGGGCAAGAACCAGGTGTCCCTCGTGGTCAATGACGAGGCTTTTGCGACGAAGTACGCGCGAGCTTTGACCGGTGCCACCGGTCTTTACGCAAGGCTGGAGCCCGTCACGAGGCCGTCGGGATATCTGGGGCGGGACCTACCCGGCTTCCGGGTCCGCGTCGTCTCCTCGTACCTTGCCGACCTCATGCGCCAGTACGTGGGCGGAGATGCCCACCACATGCGCCAGGGGTTTCCCCGGGTCGTGCTCAGGGACGAGGAGACCTTCGGGGGGTTCCTGGACGGATATGAGGATGGCGACGGATACCGGATCAAGCGGTGGCCAGCGAGGGCCCTCGTCAGCTCGAACGTCCCGTTTCTCGAGGACCTCGCCGAGATCATCGGTGCCAGGTTCACGCCCCGCGCGAACGGTCCGGCATCGCGGCTCGTGGTTGCCGACAGCTGGCCGACGCGTGGGACGTTCCGGGTGGAGGAGCACCCTCTCGAACTCGACGAGTCGGCGTGGGTCGAGGTTCGCGCCGTCACGGCACGGCCATCCAGTGCCAAGCCCTCCACCTTGTACGGCTTCGGGCCCACCCCGCACGCCGAATTCCTGGTGAATGGGCACCTGGTTCGCGCGCCTTGGGAGGCCTAGGCGCGGGCGGCGCCGGCCGGGGAGTGGTCGTCGTCCTCCGGGAGCTTCAGGACGTGCTCCAGGAAGAGCGCGGCGGCGATGACCGCCGCGCCCGCCAGGACCGAGAAGCCGGCGTACCAGGCCTGGTCGCGGCGGGCGGGGACGTCGAGGGAGTCGGTCAGGAGGAAGACGCCCACACCGCCGTACATGCCCGCGACCAGGGCCGCCACGAGAGCGCTGGCCTGGCCGAAGACCACGGCGCGGGCCGCCATCAGCGGCTCCACGCCCTTGGCGCCCGGGCGGCGCTCACGCTGGGCCTTGAGGCGGGCGCGCATCGACAGGGCCGTGGCGAGGAGGATCACCGCGATCACGGCCAGCACGATCGGGGCGGCCAGCGGGACGCCCGGCAGGGTGCCGTAGGCGTTCCACAGTCGGGCGCCCGCCCAGGACAGGATCCCGGCGATCAGGAAGATGGCCGCCAGGACCGCAGGCCTCAGTTGCTTCACTTGCCCGTTCCCCACTTTCAGCGAGTAGCCGTGAACAGGCTAACGACTACTCCGGGAGGCGGAGTTCCAGGTCGGTGCGCGGCGTGACGCCGCTCAGGCCGATTGTCGCCAGGAGGGCCGCCACCGGGCCGTGGCCCGGGATCACGGCTTCCGGGTCGATGTCGTGCCAGGGGGCCAGCACGAAGGCGCGCTGGTGGGCCCGCGGGTGCGGGAGGGTGAGAACTGGGTCGTCGGAGACCACCTCGGCGTACGACACGATGTCGACGTCGATGGTGCGCGGTCCCCAGCGCTCCTCGCGGACGCGGTCGAAGGCCTCTTCGATGGCGTGGCCGCGTTCCAGGAGGGAGGAGGGCGGCAGCGTGGTGCGGATCCGGACGACCGCGTTGAGGTACGAGGGCTGCGTGCCGGGTTCGACGCCCCACGGCTCGGTCTCGTAGACGGGGGAGACGGCCTTGACCCGCAGGCCGGGGGTGTCGCCGAGGGCGTCGATGGCGCCCTGGAGGGTCTCCAGCCGGTTGCCGAGGTTCGCGCCGAGCGCGACCACGGCCCATTTGGGGTTGGAGAGGGTGACGTCGGCCGCGTCCACGGCATCGGTGACGGACGCGGGTACGGGCTGGACGGTGGGGTCGCTCTGGGCGCTCAGTCCGTTGTTCATGCGCGGCTCCGGGTGATCGTGATGGTCACGTCGTCGAAGGGGACGGTGATGGGCGCGTCCGGCTTGTGGACGACGACCTCCACCTGTGCCACCGCTTCGTGCTTGAGGCACTGCTGGGCGATCCGCTCGGCGAGGGTCTCGATCAGGTCCACGGGCTCGCCCTGGACCACGTCGACGACCTCCTCGGCGACGACCCCGTAGTGCACGGTCTTCGCCAGGTCGTCTCCGGCCGCCGCGGGGCGGGTGTCGAGGTGCAGCACGAGGTCGACGATGAAGGTCTGGCCCTCCTCGCGTTCCCTGGGGAAGACGCCGTGGTGCCCGCGAGCCTTGAGGCCGCGCAGTGCGACACGATCCACGCGAATCACTCCTGCTTTCGTAGGTACTTCCGGTCCGGGACTCCCCGAAACCATGGGCCTGTGCCGAGTGCGGTCGGCGTCGTCCGTCTTCGAATTTACCTGCGAAATACCGGGGATCCCGCCCGAGGGGGTCAGTCGGTGTCCTGTTCGTCCTCTTCGTCTGACTCGGTCAGGACGGGAGAACCGTGGTGGGACCAGAGCCGCCAGCCCTCCGGTGTGCGTCGGAACACATTCGTGGCGACGACCAGCTGGCCCACGAGCGGGCCGAGCTCCCCGCCGTCCTCGGCGGGCCCGCCGCTGAGGATGTTCTCCGTACACGTCACCAGGGCGGTGTCGGCTATGACCGACACCTTGGTGTCCGTGAGGAAGAACTGGATGTACTCCGTGTGGGACATGATCAGCGCGTACGAGCGCAGCACCTCGCCGCGGCCCGTCAGGACGGGCCAGCCCGGGTGCACGCAGGAGATCTCGTCCTCCAGCCAGAGCGCCGACAGCGCGTCGAAGTCCCCCCGCTCCATGGCCTCGTAGAAGGCCGTGTTGACCTCTTCGACCGCTTCGATGTCGGTTCTGCTCACTGGGCTCCTTCTGAGTGCGTGCGGCTCACAGAGCCCCTTCCACGGCGCGGGCCACCCGAACCGCGTCCGCGGTCGCCCGTACCTCGTGGACCCGAACGGCCCAGGCGCCCTGGTGGGCGGCGATGGCGGAGACGGCGGCCGTGGCCGCGTCCCGCTCGCGGGCGGGCGGCGGGGCGGCGCCGTCGCCGCCGGCCAGGACCCGGCCGAGGAAACGCTTCCGCGAGGCGGCGACCAGCAGCGGGAAGCCGAGCGCGCGCAGCTCGGGCAGGTGGGCCACCAGGGCGAGGTCGTGTTCGGCGTTCTTCGCGAAGCCGAGTCCGGGGTCGACGACGAGCCGTTCCGGGGCGATGCCGCCGGCGACGACCGCGTCGATGCGGGCGCGGAGTTCCGCGGTGACCTCGCCGAGGACGTCCGCGTAGACGGCGAGGCTGTTCATGTCGGCGCTGAAGCCGCGCCAGTGCATGACGACGAAGGGCACTTCGGCGGCGGCGACGGCCGGGATCATGTCGGGGTCGGCGAGTCCGCCGCTGACGTCGTTGACGAGCCGGGCGCCCGCCGCGACGGCCTGGGCGGCGACGGCCGCGCGCATGGTGTCGACGGAGACGGCGACGCCCTCGGAGGCGAGCCCGCGGACGACGGGGACGACCCGGCGCAGCTCTTCCTCCTCGTCGACGCGGGTGGCGCCGGGGCGGGTGGATTCGCCGCCGACGTCGATGAGGTCGGCGCCCTGGGCGACGAGGTCGAGGCCGCGCTTGACGGCGGCGGTGGTGTCGAACCAGCGGCCGCCGTCGGAGAAGGAATCGGGGGTGACGTTGACGACGCCCATGACCGCGCAGCGGTCCAGGTCGGGCAGGCCTTCGACCCGGCCCCGGCCGGCGGCTTCGCGCTTGGTGTTCATGGCTCCCAGGGTAGGGCCGTTGCCGCTGCCGTCGCCGGGCGGTGCGGGGTACGGGCCGAGGGCCGGGGGTGCCGCTGCGCGGAGCCGGTCCCCGCCCGGCGTTCGGGGCGGGGACCCGCGTGCGGGGGCCGGGCGTGCTCCCGGGACCGGTGGCGCGCCCGGCGGAGGGCTAGGCCGCCTGGACCTCGCGGTCCGTCTGGTTCGGCACCGTCGTCATCTCGTTGTGCGTGCACGTACGCACCGGCTTGGGACGCCGGCGGCTCTCGAACAGCCGCGGCAGGGCCAGCGTCACGAAGCCCTCCGCCTGCATCACGGCGAAGCCGATGCGCGGCAGGTCGCGGCTGGTGCGGTAGACCATGAAGCGCGGCTCCCAGCGGGGCCGGAACTTCTCGTTGAACTTGTACAGCGACTCGATCTGGAACCAGCGCGAGAGGAAGACCAGCAGGCTGCGCCAGGCGCGCAGGACCGGGCCGGCGCCGATCTTCTCGCCGCGGGCCAGTGCCGCGCGGAACATCGCGAAGTTCAGGGAGACCTTCTCGATGCCCAGCTCGGGGGCCTGCTGGAGGGAGGCGACGATCAGCAGCTCGTTCATGCCCGGGTCGGCGGCGCGGTCGCGGCGCATCATCTCCAGCGACATGCCGTCCTTGCCCCACGGCACGAAGTGCTGGATGGCCTTGAGGTCGCCGAAGGGGCTGGTGTCGCCCTCCTCCACGCGGTGCGCGGTCGCGATGATGCAGTCGCCGTCGCCGGGGTCGCCGACGCGGCCCAGGGCCATGGAGAACCCGCGCTCGGTGTCGGTGCCGCGCCAGGCCTCGGCAGCGCCGCGGACGGCCGCCAGCTCCTCTTCGCTCAGCTCGGCGACCCGCCGGACCTTGGTGGTGTAGCCGTTGCGCTCGATCCGCTTGACCATCTGGCGGACGTTTCGCATGGGGCGGCCGGAGAGGGAGAAGTCTTTGACGTCGACGATCGCCTCGTCACCCAGCTCCAAGGCGTCGAGCCCGGTCTCGCGGGTCCAGACCTCGCCGCCGGTCTCGCTGCAGCCCACGACGGCCGGGGTCCACGAGTGGGCCTTGGCCTCGGCCATGAACCGCTCTATGGCGCCGGGCCAGGCCTCGACGTCGCCGATCGGGTCGCCGGAGGCGAGCATCACGCCGGAGACGACGCGGTAGGTGACGGCGGCCTTGCCGCTGGGGGAGAAGACGACGGCCTTGTCGCGGCGGAGCGCGAAGTGCCCGAGGGAGTCGCGGCCGCCGTGCCGGGCGAGGAGCTCGCGCAGCTTGACCTCGTCGTCGGCGGTGAGCCGGGCGGCCGGGTGCTCGGGGCGGAAGGCCAGGTAGATGGTGGTGAGTGCGGTCAGCATGCCGAGGGCGCCGAGGGAGTAGCCGACGGTCCAGGACACCTTCCCGGAGTAGCTGACGGGGCCCTCGAAGCCGAAGAGCCCGACGACCACGTGCTTGAGCTGCTCGTACAGGCCCGGGTTGCCGACCACCCGGTTCGGGTGGACGTTGACGATGAGCAGGCCGAGGCCGATGGACCCGGCGCTCATCAGTACGAAGTTGGCGAGCGCCTTCCAGCGGCTGCGCGGGTCGGGCAGCGCCTTGAACTCACCCTGGTGGCGTACCAACAGGGCGAGGAGCACGGCCGCGATGACCACGCCGATCACCGAGTGCCGGTACATGAACTGCGCCACCGCGCCGACCGGGAGCAGGACGACGGCGGCCCGCCAGGCGCGCCGCTTGTGCCGCTTGAGGCCGTGCGCGAGCAGCAGGAGCAGCACGCCCACGCTGAGGGACGCGGCTGCCGCGAACGGGCCGAAGGTGCCGGGCAGCAGCTCGGTGACCGCGTGGATCCGGCTGTGCCGGAAGCGTGGGAAGACACCCGCCGCGATGTCGAGCAGGCCGACGAGCGTGACGGCCGTACCTACGAGGCCGGGAACGGCCTCCGGTCGGGGACCCCGGAGGATTCGCCCCGCCAGGGCCGGAACCTGTCCGGACTTATCGCCATCTATCCTGCTAGACATCGCTTCCCGTTGCTCCGCGAGAGATCATGTGGCCGGGGGCCGCGACAGCCTCCGGAGTGTGGTGCGTCCATTAGGACGACGGCGACGTGAAGCGGGTTCACTCTTCCGTCGGAAATTTCCAGTCCTGCCATCAGAAAGTCGACTGACTGCTCATGGGTCTCACCAGTAATACGGTTCTGGCGCTGGCCATCGTCGCCGGGGTGCTGCTCTTCGCGGCCACGGTCTGGTTCTGGCCGAAGCTCGCGGGCCGCGGCTGGCGCCCGGTCGCCGGCCGTATCGGGCTCCTGCTGGCGGCCCAGCTCGCGCTGTTCTCGGCTGTGGGGCTCGCGGCCAACAAGTCGTTCCTCTTCTACGGTTCCTGGGCCGACCTGTTCGGCCAGGAGACGTCCATGGGCAAGGTCGTCGACCACTCGATGAGCAGCAAGGACATCAAGGTCGTCGACAAGCAGAAGCTGGACGTGCCGGGTGGTGCCAAGCCCCAGGTCGGCGGACAGATCCTGAAGGTTGCCATAACCGGGCAGAAGTCGAAGATAACGAGCCCGGGCTACGTCTGGCTCCCGCCGGAGTACTTCCAGCCGCAGCACAAGAACGACAACTTCCCCGCCTCCGTCATCCTGACCGGCTACCCGGGCACCGCCGAGAACCTGATCAAAGGGCTCGACTACCCGATGAAGGCGTTCAGCCTGTCCAAGGCCGGGAAGATGAAGCCGATGATCCTGGTCATGCTGCGCCCGACCGTCGCGCCGCCGCGCGACACCGAGTGCGTGGACATCCCCGACGGGCCGCAGACCGAGACCTTCTTCGGCGTGGACCTGCCGCAGGCCATCACGGACACCTTCCGGGTCGGCAAGAAGCCGCAGAACATGGGCTTCATCGGCAACTCCACCGGGGGCTACTGCGCGCTGAAGATCGCCGCGCACTACCCGCAGACCTTCGGCGCGGCCGCCGGGCTCTCCGCGTACTACGAGGCCCCGGACGACCCGACCACCGGTGACCTCTTCCACGGGGACGCCAAGCTGAAGAAGCGCGCGGACGTCCTGCACGCCATGGAGAACAAGAAGCCGAGCGGTACGTCCTTCCTGGTCACCAGCAGCGAGAAGGGCGAGCCGAACCTCGGGGACACCAGGAAGTTCATCAAGAAGGTGCAGAGCCCGGACCGGGTCTCCTCGATCATCCTCGACAGCGGCGGCCACAACTTCAACACGTGGCGCCGCGAGATCCCGCCGATGCTGATGTGGATGAGCGACCGCATCCAGGCCTGATCGTCGTCGGCGACATTCAGCCGAACGAAGCACCCGTGACCGGCCCCCAGGGGCCGGTCACTCTTTTGTGTGCCGTACCACCCGTCCCGGGTGCCCTACGCGTGCTGCGGTTCGGTCCGCCGCAGCGCCCGGTGGACGCCCTCCGGGGTCAGTACGCCGACCAGCGCGCCGGAGTCCGGGTCGGTGACCCCGATCCGGCCCGAGTCCTCCTGGAGCAGGGCGGCGAGGGCCTCGCGCAGCGACGCGCCCAGCTCCACCGTCGCGGGGAGCGGGGAACCGTCCTGCGCGGGCGTCAGGTCGGCCTCCTCCACCACCGTGACCGAGAGCCGCTTCAGCCCCCGGTCGGCGCCGACGAAGGAGGCCACGGAGTCGGTGGCCGGCGCCCCGAGCACCGCCGCCGGGCGGGCGAACTGCTCGATGGTGCCCTGCCCGTAGACGGCGATGCGGTCGCCGAGCCGGATCGCCTCCTCCAGGTCGTGCGTGACGAGCAGGATCGTCTTGCGCACCGTGCGCTGGAGGGACAGGAACTCGTTCTGCAGGCGTTCGCGCACCACCGGGTCCACCGCCCCGAACGGCTCGTCCATCAGCAGCACCGGCGGATCGGCGGCCAGCGCGCGGGCGACCCCCACGCGCTGGCGCTGCCCGCCCGACAGCTGCTCCGGGTAGCGGCCCCCGTACACGGCCGGATCCAGCCCCACCAGTTCGAGGAGTTCGGCGGCCCGCGCGCGGGCGGCGGCCTTCGGGGTGCCCAGGAGCCTGGGCACGGTCGCCGTGTTCTCCAGCACCGTCTTGTGGGGGAACAGCCCGACCTGCTGGATGACGTATCCGATGCGGCGGCGCAGCTCGACGGGATCGGCGGCGGCGATGTCCTCGCCGTCGAGCAGGATCCGCCCCGAAGTGGGCTCGATCAGCCGGTTGACCATCTTCATCGTGGTCGTCTTGCCGCAGCCGGACGGGCCGACGAGCGTGACCAGCTCACCCTCCGCCACCTCGAAGGACAGGTCCTCGACGGCTGTCGTCCCGTCGGGATAGCGCTTGGTGACGTGCTCGAATCGGATCACATCATCATCCTTCCCTACCGGGGCCGCCGGTTTGTGAAGGGCGTGTTGCCCATGTGCGAAGGATTCCGGCCATCGACACCCTCGGGGGTTAGGGTCGGTCCCACGTACGTTCGACGACCGGGGGTGAGGGGAATGGCGGGCCGGGGCTGCCTGGTGGCGAACGACTGGTTCTGCTGGGAGTACGTCTCCTCCCGGTCCCAGGAGCTCACCGACGCCACCCTCGAACACGTCTGGATCACGGGCGTGTCGGTCCTCATCGGCCTCGCCGTGTCGCTCCCGCTCGCCCTGCTGGCCCGCCGCGGCCGCCGCTGGGCCGCGCCCGTGCTCGGCCTGACCACCCTGCTGTACACGGTCCCCTCGCTCGCCATGTTCTCCCTGCTGCTGCCGCTCTTCGGGCTGTCGGCGGCGCTCGTGGTGACCGGGCTGGTGCTGTACTCGCTGACCATCCTGGTCCGGGGCGCGCTGGCCGGCCTGGAGGCCGTGCCCGAGGAGGTGCGCGAGGCCGCGCGCGGCATGGGGTACGGGCCGGGGCGGCTGCTGTGGCAGGTCGAACTGCCGCTCGCGCTGCCCGCCTTGTTCGCCGGGCTGCGGATCGCGACGGTGTCCACGGTGGCGCTGACCACCGTCGGCTCCATCGTCGGCAAGGGCGGCCTCGGCAACCTCATCGCCCCGGCGGTCAACAGCTCCTTCAAGGCCCAGGTGCTCACCGCCTCCCTGCTGTGCGTGCTGCTCGCCCTCGTGGCCGACCTGCTGCTGCTCGGCGTACAGCGGCTGCTCACGCCGTGGACCCGGGCCGGACGCCGACCCGCCGGCAAGGAGGCCTGAGGTGTTGGGTGTGGCGGGGGACGCCTGGAGCTGGCTGGCGGACGGTGCCAACTGGTCCGGTGAGAACGGCGTCGGGAACCGGCTCGCCGAGCACGTCTACGTCAGCGGCGTCGCCCTCGGCATCGCCTGCCTGCTGGCCCTGCCCGTCGGGCTGTGGCTCGGCCACCTCGGCAAGGGCGGCGCCCTCGCGGTGAACCTGTCGAACGCCGGTCGGGCCGTGCCCGTCTTCGCGGTGCTGGCCCTGTTCATGGTCTCGCCGCTGCGCAACGCCGGCTACCTCCCGACGATCGCCGCGCTCGTGCTCTTCGCCGTGCCGCCGCTGCTGACGAACGCGTACGTCGGCATGCGCGAGGTGGACCGCTCGGTGGTGGAGGCCGCCCGGGGCATGGGCATGTCCGGTGTCCAGCTCTTCTTCCGGGTGGAACTGCCCCTCGCCCGGCGGCTCGTGATGACCGGGCTGCGCTCGGGGGCGGTGCAGGTCGTCGCCACGGCAACAATCGCGGCGATGGTCGGCCAGGGCGGCCTCGGCCGGATCATCACGGCCGGCTTCAACACCTACAACACCGCACAGGTCGTCGCGGGCGCCCTCCTGGTGGCTGCGCTCGCCCTGCTCGTGGAGGGGGCCCTGGTGGCCGCGGAGCGGCTGCTGCCGCGGACGGGCCCCCGCTGACCCCCGTACGAGCCCGTACGGACCCCGACCGGGGCGCCGTACGGAACCACGTTTCTTTCCCACGCCCCGAACGGAGTTCCCCATGAGCAAGACCACACGCGTCGCCGGCGCGTCCCTGGGCGCCCTCGCGCTGGCGGTGTCGCTGGCCGCGTGCGGCGGCGACAGCCTGGAGAAGAGCAAGGAGGGCGCAGCCTCCGCCTCCGCCCCGGCCGACGGCGGTGGCGGCAAGGGGGCGCTGGTGATCGGCGCCGCCGGGTTCACCGAGTCCAACGTGCTGGCCGAGCTGTACGCGCAGGTCCTCAAGGACGCCGGCTACAGCACCTCGATAAAGACGGTCAACAACCGCGAGCTGTACGAGCCGTCGCTGGAGAAGGGCGAGATCGACGTCGTCCCGGAGTACGCGGCCACGCTCGCGGAGTTCCTCAACGCCAAGGTGAACGGCCCGAAGGCGCCGGAGGAGAAGCCGGTCGCCTCCAGTGACGTGGCGGCGACCGTGGCGGGCCTGGACAAGCTCGCCGGCCCCCTCGGGCTGAAGGCGCTGCCCGCGGGCTCGGCGGTCGACCAGAACGCCTTCGCGGTGACCAAGGAATTCGCCGAGAAGAACAACCTCAAGACCCTTTCCGATCTCGGGAAGTCCGGCCTCAAGGTGAAGATCGCGGCGGGTGACGAATGCGCCGTCCGCCCCTTCTGCGCACCCGGGTTGACCAAGACATACGGAATTCAGGTTTCCGGTATCGACCCGAAGGGCGTCGGCACCCCGCAGGCCAAGCAGGCCGTCAAGGACGGCGCGGACCAGCTGGTGCTCACCACGACCACCGACGCCACGCTCGACGGCTTCGGACTGGTCCTGCTCGACGACGACAAGAAGCTCCAGAACGCCGACAACGTGCTGCCCGTGGTCAACGCCAAGGACGCCGGAGCCCCGGAGATCGCGGCCGCGCTCGACAAGTTGACCAAGGCACTCACGACGGCCGACCTCGTCGACCTGAACCGCAAGGTCGACGCGGAGCGCGCCAAGCCGGCGGACGTGGCCAAGGCCTATCTGCGGTCCAAGGGCCTCGTGAAGTAGCGGAAGAAGCAACAGTCACACGGTTTGCGGTGGAAATGACGGGTAACCGCCTGGGAACAGTTTCCCGGGCGGGTACTCCAATCGAGGGCCACGCCCTGTAAATTTCAGGCCATGCCCCGTGGACGTCACCGCAATCCCGAACCCCTGCACCGGCTGCTCACGCCCACGTCCGTCGCCGGTGTGTCCGTCGCCGGCGCCGGCGTCGCCTGGCTGCTCGCGGAACCGCTGGCGCTGAGACTCCTCGTGGCCCTCACGGCGGGCGCCGGAGTCGCCGGGGCCGTCGTCATGCGGGCCTGGGACCGCGCGGCCGGCCGACGCGTCGCGGAACTCGCCCGCGAGCGGGTCAAGGACGAGTGGAAGACGGAAGAGCGGATAGCCGAGCTCGAGTCCGACCTCGAAGAGGCCCGGGTGCTGCGCGCCAGGCTCGAAGCCAAGCTGCGCGCCAAGCGGGTCGAACTGGCAGGGCTGCGCGGTGAGCACGCCGCGCTGCTGCGCCGTTACGCGACCGCCGAGACCGAGCGCGCCAGCGCCCTGGAGGGCCGCCGGCTGCTCGCGATCGAGGCCGCCGAAGCGGCCCCGGCGTCCGCGCCGAAGGAACTGCCGCCGGTCACCGAGGAGCGCACCTCGGCGGGCGCGCCCACCGCGGTCGGCTACGCCCGGGCCCACGCGGCCATGCTCGCGCTCGCCCGCAAGAAGCCCTCCGGGCCGGAGCCGGAGCCCGACCCCGAGCCGAAGAAGCAGGCACGCCCGGAACTGCCCGCGGCCGAGACCCACGCCCGCCCGGCCGCCCTGCCCGCCCGCCGCCCCGCGGCGCCGGTGGCCCCGTACGCCTCCAGGCAGCAGCGCCCGGCCTCCCGGGCCGAGGGCGGCTTCGACTTCTTCGGTACGAAGAACGCGGCGCAGGCCCGCGCGGCCATCGAGGCCGTCCAGAACGAGGACCTGGCGGACGTGGTCGGCGCCGAGGCCCTCGCGGTCCACGAGGCGGAGGCCGCACAGCCCTCCGCGGAGACCCCCGCCGAGCAGGCGGCCGACCGGACCGAGTCCGCGGCGGGCGAGGTCATCGACCTGACGGCCCACGACGAGACGGAGCCGATCGACGTGGTCCGCCTCCGTACCGCCATCTCCTAGGTCGCCTCCTTCGCAGTCCCTACCGGGACAGCGAGTCGAACCAGCGGCTCACCTGCGGGGCCGAGCGCATCGCCGTCGTGAAGTGGTCGGCGTCCGGTCCCTGGTCGACGACGCGGGCCCGGACCCCGTGGCGGGCCAGGTCGGCGGCGCAGGCACGGCTGTTCGCGATCGGCACGTCGGTGTCGGCGCTGCCCGTGTAGAGGCGCACGGGCGCGGCCGGCTTCCAGGCGCAGGCGCCGTCGTTCGCCGCGAGGACCGCACGCAGTTCGCCGCGCGGGGCGCGGACGTTCTCGTACCACTCCGGGGTGAGCAGCTCCTGCGGTGTCGCGGGCAGTGCTCCGACGATCTCCTCCTCGTGGTGGCTCCCGTCGAACAGACTTTCCACAGCCTGTGCATAAGGTGCGCGGAAGACTTCGGCCGGGTCCTTGTAGAGCGGGTGGAGCCGGTTCTGCGCGGTGAGGAAGTACGAGAGGTAGAAGACGGCGGTGCGCGGCGCGACCCGGCCGTCGATGATGCCGGGGACCTCGGAGCCGCTGAGGTCGTAGGGCCCGGCCATCGGAGCCAGCGCCCGCAGCCGGAATCCTCCGCCGGGCCGGGACAGCTCGCGGCCCAGGGCCATCGCCACCTGGCCGCCCTGCGAGAAGCCGGTGGCGTAGACGTCCCGGGTCACGGGACGGCCCAGCCGGTCGCCCGCGGTGCGGGCGGCACGCAGCATGTCCACGGAGGCGGTGACCGAGGAGGCGGTGTCCACGTACGGGTGCGGGCCCGGCCCGCCGCCGAGGCCCAGGTAGTCGGGGGCCGCGACGGCCCGGCCGGCCGCGGCGTGCAGGTACGGGGCGAGCCGGTTGGAGCCGGCCCCGCCCGACGGTGCGTCGTCCTTGTGGGCGGTGGTGCCGTGGGTGTAGGAGACCAGGTCGAGGCGGCGCGGGCCGCCCTGCGGCAGGACGAGCAGCCCGGTGGCCGTGGTCGGGCGGCCCTGCGGGTCGACCGTGGCGTAGGTCAGCCGGTAGGCGCTGATCCCGTGGCGGACCGTGCCCGCGTCCATGCCGTGGTCGCAGACGTACGCGACGACGCCCGCGCGGTCCAGGGAGCCGACCGGGGTGACGGAGAGCAGGGCGCCGCGCTGCGCGGCGCCCTGGGACGCGGCCGTGGGCACGGCCAGGGCGGCGGGGGCGGCGACCCCGGCGAGTACGGCCGCGAGGGCCACGGCCGCGGCCCCGCGCCGCAGCCACCGCTTCGGTATCCGTGTGTTCGTCATGACGGGAACGCTACGGACGGCGGACGCGCGTCGACATCCGGTCGGCACTACGGCGGTTGATGGGGCAAACCCCCGTACGCGCACTCAGAACAGCGGGAGCTGCCCCGGGTGTTCGGGCAGCACGAAGCCGTCCAGCACCGGGGCCGAGGCGCCCAGGACCACCCGGGCCCGGGATCCCGGGCAGGACACCATGTCGCCGCGGATCCGCCCGGCCGGAGGGTCGTGGCGGGCGATCCGACCGGCGGTGACGGCGCAGTCGCGGCCGCAGGCGGGGCAGGCCCGGCGGGGAGAGTGGGACATGAACCCAAGTCTGCCCTGCCGCACCGACATCGACCCCGCCGCACCGACCCCGCCGCACCGGCCTCGCCGCACCGGCCTCGCCGCACCGGCCCCGCCTGCGGTCGTCAGCCCTCCCGGGAGGCCAGCCACTCCTCGTGGGCCCGCTGCACCCGCGCCCACAGCTCCTCCCGGTCGGCCGCGGACAACTCGCCGAGCTCCAGCCCGAAGACGCCGGACAGCGCGTCGAACAGCTCCTCGGGGCCGCCCAGTTCCCGCTCGACGGGGCCCTTCTCCGGGTCGACCCGGCTCAGCACCCGCCCCCTCAGCAGGTCGATGCCCGTGGCGTCGCGGCGCAGCGCCGCGAAGGTCCGTACGAAGGGGGAGTCCGGGGCGGTCGAGAGCCGCAGGTGCTCGGCGTCGAAGTCGGCCATGGTGGCCGGGGCGGACAGGAAGTTCATGACGGGGAAGGGCCCACCGGGGTTGTGGTAGGTCCAGCCCGGCTCGGGACCGTCGAGCGGCTCCATGCGGT
Organism: Streptomyces sp. NPDC001717; assembly: GCF_042892775.1. NCBI lineage: Bacteria > Bacillati > Actinomycetota > Actinomycetes > Kitasatosporales > Streptomycetaceae > Streptomyces > Streptomyces sp. NPDC001717. Next base: position 22,404 of record NZ_JBIAUK010000036.1, read on the forward strand.
AGCCGAACCCGCCCTGCTCGTAGGCGCCCCCGCGGAGCGGGAGCGGCTCGAACGGACCGTCGCCCAGACCGGCGTCGACGAAGAAGGCCTCGCCGTCGACGCGTACGGTCAGCGCGAGGTGGTTGCCGTTGGCCGTCCGGGCGGAGGGGTCCTCGTCCACCCCGCCGACGTGCAGGGTGACGTCGTACCCGAGCGATTCCAGGAGGGCGGCGAAACCGCCGTTGAGGTGGAAGCAGTAGCCGCCCCGTCCGGCGCCGAAGCGGACCGCCGACAGCTCGGGGTCGATGGCGGGCGGCCGGCCCAGGTAGATGTCGATGTTCTCGTACGAGACGCGTTCGAGGTGCGCGCGCTGGAGGGCGAACAGCCCCTCCACGGACGGGACGTGGGGTTCGGTGATGCCGAGTCGCCGCAGATAGCCCGTGAATATGCCAGTGGTGGTGGTCATTTCCTCACCTTACGGTCGAGCACCGTCACGACCGGGAGGCGAGCCACACGGCGTGTGCCCGGTCCACCCGCGCCCACAGGGCCGTCCGGTCCGCCGGGGTCAGGTCGTCGAGCCGGCGCCCGAAGACATCGCCGATGGCGACACCGCCGATGGCGTCGAAGAGCACGCCGCCGAGGTGGCGGGTGACGTCGTAGCCGGAATCGCCCCGGTCACGGGGCGAGGATCGTCACTTGTCGATGTCGCCGACGACGAAGAACAGCGAGCCGAGGATCGACACCATGTCCGCGACGAGCTGCCCGGGCAGCAGCACCGACAGGGCCTGGATGTTGTTGTAGGAGGCGCTGCGCAGCTTCAGTCGGTACGGGGTCTTCTCGCCCTTCGACACCAGGTAGTAGCCGTTGATCCCGAGGGGGTTCTCGGTCCAGGCGTACGTCTCGCCCTCGGGCGCCTTCAGCACCTTGGGCAGGCGCTGGTTGATCGGGCCGGGAGGCAGCTCGTCCATCCGGTCCAGGCAGGCCACGGCCAGGTCGAGGGCGTTGTGGGTCTGGTCGAGCAGCACCTCGAAGCGGGCCAGGCAGTCGCCCTCGGTGCGGGTGACCACCTTCAGGACGTCCTGGAGCTCGCCGTAGGCCAGGTACGGCTCGTCGCGGCGCAGGTCGAAGTCGACGCCGGAGGCGCGGGCGATCGGGCCGGAGACCCCGTACGCGTGCACGGCCTCCCGGGACAGGACGCCGACGCCGCGGGTGCGGCCGCGGAAGATCTCGTTGCCGTGGACCAGCTTGTCGTAGACGTCCATGCGGGTGCGGACGTCGGCGATGGCCTCGCGGGCGCGGCCGAGCCAGCCGGCCGGGAGGTCCTCCTTGAGGCCTCCGACGCGGTTGAACATGTAGTGCATGCGGCCGCCGGAGATCTCCTCCATCACGGCCTGGAGCTCCTCGCGCTCGCGGAACGCGTGGAAGATCGGGGTGATCCCGCCCAGTTCGAGGGGGTAGGAGCCGAGGAACATCAGGTGGTTCAGCACCCGGTTCAGCTCGGCCAGCAGCGTGCGCATCCACACCGCGCGCTCGGGTACCTCCATGCCCAGCATCCGCTCGACGGCCATGACCACGCCGAGCTCGTTGGAGAACGCGGACAGCCAGTCGTGGCGGTTCGCGAGCATCACGATCTGCCGGTAGTCGCGGGCCTCGAAGAGCTTCTCGGCGCCGCGGTGCATGTAACCGACCACGGGGTCGGCGCTGACGATCCGCTCCCCGTCCAGGACGAGGCGCAGCCGCAGCACACCGTGCGTGGAAGGGTGCTGGGGGCCGATGTTGAGCACCATGTCGGTGCTTTCCGCCGCGCCGCCGATACCGACCGTGGTCTCCGTCATGCGGGCATTGTCTCAGCCCTAGGGTGTGGGGATGGATACGGGGACAGTGGGTGAGACGGCGTCGCCCGAGTGGGTGGGGCTGCCGGGTGGGTTGCTCGTGATGCGGCGGATGCTGCTGGCGACGTGGACGGTGCTCCTCGCCGCGGCGACCGGCGTCCTGACGGCCCTGTGGGCGGGGCCGGCGTGGGCGGGCCTCGCGCTGGTGTGGCCGGCGGCGGCGGTCTGGGGCTGGGTGCTGCTGGGGCGGAACTGGCGGTCGTGGCGGTACGCGGAGCGCGCCGACGACCTGCTGATCACCCGGGGCGTGCTGTGGCGGGAGGAGACCGTGGTCCCGTACGGGCGGATGCAGCTCGTCGAGGTCACCTCGGGCCCGCTGGAGCGGCGCTTCGGGCTGGCCTCGGTGCAGCTGCACACGGCGGCCGCGGCCACCGACGCCAAGATCCCGGGCCTGGCCCCGGCCGAGGCGGAACGCCTGCGCGACCGCCTGACGGAGCTCGGCGAGGCAAGGTCGGCGGGCCTGTGACCTCCAGTCCGGTGGACGAACCTCCGCAGCCCCCCGCCGCCGGCGCGGCCCCCGCGTTCGCGGGGGCCGCCACCCCCGATGCGGCCCCCGCCGCCTTCGACAGCGCCGCCCCCGCCGCCGCGCCCGCCGCGGGCAGGCGGCTGCACCCCTTCACCCCCCTGCGGCGGGCCTGGGTGCCGATCGCGGCGACCGTCGGCGTGATAGCCCAGCAGGGCGAGCGCGCGCAGGAGTGGATCGGGGAGCTGTCCGCCCCGGTCCGGGTGACGGTCGTGCTCGGCCTGGTCCTGGTCTTCGGCGTGTACGGGCTGCTGAGCTGGTGGTTCACCCACTACGCCATCACCGACACCGAGCTGCGCATCCGCAGCGGGCTGCTCTTCCGCCGCACCGCGCACATCCGGCTCGACCGGATCCAGGCCGTCGACGTCACCCGGCCCCTGTTGGCCCGGCTGATCGGGGTCGCCTCCCTGCGGCTCGACGTGATCGGCACCGAGGAGAAGGACGAGCTGGCCTTCCTCGGCGAGAAGGACGCCGTCGCCCTGCGCGCCGAGCTCCTCGCCCGGGCCGCGGGCTTCGCCCCCGAGGAGGCGGTGCGCCTCGGCGAGGCCCCCGAGCGGGAGCTGCTGCGGGTCGGGCCGCGCGAGCTCGTGCTGTCCCTCGTCCTGAGCCTCGGCTTCTCGGCGACGCTGGTCGGCGGGCTCACCGCGCTGGTGCTCGTGTTCACGTTCAGCCCCAGCCCGTGGGCGGCCCTGGTCGTGCTGCTCCCGCTGGCCGGTGCGGTCTGGCAGGGCAGCGCGGGCCGGTTCCTCGCCGAGTACGACTGGACCGTCGCCGAGTCCCCCGACGGGCTGCGCCTGGACCACGGACTGCTGGACCGGGCCCACGAGACGGTGCCGCCCGGCCGCGTCCAGAGCGTACGGATCGTCGAGCCGCTGCTGTGGCGCCGGCGCGGCTGGGTCCGGGTGGAGCTGGCCGTGGCCGGCTCGAAGAACGGGCTGCTGGTACCGGTGGCCCCGAGGGCCGCCGCCCACGCCGTGATCGCGCGCATCCTGCCGGGCGTCGACCTGGCGGAGCTGACCTTCGACGGCTCGCCGCGGAAGGCCGCGCGCTGGGTGGTGCCGGTGTGGTGGAAGGGGTACGGCCTGGCCGTCTCCCCGGACGTGTTCGCGGCCCGGCGCGGCCGCCTGTGCCGGCGTACGGAGATCGTCCCGCACGCCAAGGTGCAGAGCGTCCGGCTGACCCAGGGCCCCTGGGAACGCTTCCGCGGCCTCGCCGACGTCCACGTGGACACCGGCGCGAACGGTACGGTCACCGCCCGACTGCGCGAGGCCGGCGAGGCCGGGGGCCTGCTGGCCGCCCAGGCCGCCCGCGCCCGTACCTCGCGGGCCTCGGCCCGCCCGGACCGCTGGATGACGTAGCGCCTCCAGGGCCGGACGAGGGGTTGGGCGCGGCACAGGAGGTAACTCTCCGATGATCACATGGGCCCATCGGTGACTCCGGGTAGCGAACGGGGCGACGGATCCTCGACCCGATCCGGCGACCCCGCAACCCAAAGGGACTGCACACCCATGAACCCGTACCTCCGCATCGCCGCCCCCGCCCTCACCGCGTTCGCCCTGTCGGTGGCGCTCGCCGCCCCCGCCTCCGCGGCCCCGTCGTTCGTGATCCGCAACGGCGGCACCGTGCTCTTCTCCGCCCTCGCGGGGGAGGTCAACAACGTCACGTTCGACACCGCTCCCGGCTACCTGCTGGTCACGGATTCGGCGAGCACGCTCACGGCCGGCTCCGGGTGCCAGCAGGTGACGAGCCACTCCGTACGCTGCGGCACCGGCGTGACCCGGATCCAGGCGTCCCTCGGCGACCGGGACGACAGGGCCGAGAACAAGACCTCGATCCCGAGCGACATCGACGGTGGGGAGGGCCAGGACACGATCATCGGCGGCGACGGGAACGACCGGCTCACCGACCGCGACGGCTGGAACTCCGCGCCGTCGGCCACCACCTTCAACGGAAGGGGCGGCAACGACACCATCGTCAGCCGCAACGGCGGCTACGACCGGATCGAATGCGGCAGCGGCTCCGACCTGCTGGTGGCGGACAGCGCGGCGCTCGACGTCGTCGTCGGGGGCTGTGAGTTCATCACGCGCTGACCCCGCGTCCTCCCCGCCCGGCGCCGCGACGGCCCGGGCGGGGAGAACCGTACGACAGCGGGCTACGCGACGCCGCCGCCACCCGCGCGGACCAGGCCCGTCTCGTACGCCAGGACCACCACCTGCACGCGGTCGCGCAGGTTCAGCTTCGTCAGGATCCGGCCCACGTGCGTCTTCACCGTGGCCTCCGACAGGACGAGGCGGCCCGCGATCTCACCGTTCGACAGCCCCTGCGCCACCAGCAGCATGACCTCGCGCTCGCGCTCCGTCAGCCGCTCGACCTCCTTGTTCTGCGGCTCCTGCGTGGTCGTCGGCAGCATCGGCGCGAACCGGTCCAGCAGCCGCCGCGTCGTCGACGGGGCGACCACCGCGTCCCCGCTGTGCACCGAGCGGATCGCCGCGAGCAGCTCGGCCGGCGGCACGTCCTTCAGCATGAAGCCGCTCGCACCCGCCTTCAGCCCCGAGAAGGCGTACTCGTCCAGGTCGAAGGTGGTCAGGATGATGACCTTCGGGTGCTCCTCGGGCTCGCAGATCCGCCGCGTCGCCTCGACCCCGTCGAGCTTCGGCATGCGGACGTCCATCAGCACCACGTCCACCTTCGTGGACCGCAGCACCTCCAGGGCCTCCAGGCCGTCGCCCGCCTCGGCGACGACCTCCATGTCCGGCTGTGCGGCCAGCACCATCCGGAAACCGGTGCGCAGCAGCACCTGGTCGTCTACGAGCATCACGCGGATGGACATCGGTTACCTCGTCCTCGTCATCGTCATTGCTTCTTCAGCGGGAGCAGTGCGCTGATCCGGAACCCGCCGCCGGGCCGCGGCCCCGCGTCCAGGGTTCCGCCGACCATACCGATCCGTTCGCGCATGCCGATCAGCCCGTGCCCGGCGCCGTCCGCGCCGCCGTCCTCGTACAGCTCGTGCGCCGCGCCCCGCCCGTCGTCCTCGACGAGCAGGCCGAGCCCGTCGTCGAAGTAGACCAGCCGCACGCTCGCCTTCGCGTCCGGACCGCCGTGCTTGCGCGTGTTCGTCAGCGCCTCCTGCACGATCCGGTACGCCGTCAGCTCCACGCCGCTCGGCAGCCGCCGCGGGGCGCCCTCGACCTCGAAGTCCACCGCGAGCCCGGCCGCCCGCACCTGCTCGACCAGGACCTCGATCTGCTCGACGTCCGGCTGCGGCACGTAGTCCTCGGACTCCTGCGGCTCGCCCGTGCGCAGGACGCCCAGCAGCCGGCGCATCTCGGCCAGGGCCTGGCGGCCCGTCCCGGAGATCGTCTGGAGGGCCTCCTTGGCCTGCTCGGGGGCCACGTCCATGACGTAGGCGGCGCCGTCGGCCTGGACCACCATCACCGAGACGTTGTGCGCGACCACGTCGTGCAGCTCGCGGGCGATCCGGGCGCGCTCGGCGGCCACGGCCACCTTCGACTGGGCCTCGCGTTCCTTCTCCAGCCGCTGGTTGCGCTCGATGAGCTGGGCGTAATAGGCCCGGCGGGTGCGCAGCGAGTCGCCCAGCACCCAGGCGAGGACGAAGGGGACGATCATGAAGACGGCGAAGAGGACGTTGTCGACGTCGTTCGCGCCCTTGTCCACCCCGAACCGCACGAAGTAGAGCGGGGCCGCCGCCACCCCCCAGCCCAGCGCGGTGCGCGAGACCCACCGGGGGACCTCGCTCGCGGCGACCGTGAAGAGGATGACGAACAGGGCGAGGTCCCAGACCTCCGCGGTGATGCCCAGGACCAGCTGGTAGACCCCCGCGCCGAGGGTGAGCCAGAACATCGCCTGCGTCCACTTGCGGCGCAGCGCCACGGCGGTGCTCATCGCGAGCACGACGGGGACGGTCGCGACCTTCGTGAGCGTGCTCGTGGAACCCTCGACCGCGACGTTCAGCATCGAGGCCCCGAAGAGGAGGACAGCCCAGAAGCTGTCGACGCCCGTCGGGTGTCTGCGGAGGAAGTCGTAGAGGCGCTGCACGTAACCCAGAGTAGGGAACGGCGACAGGTGCTGGAGTCAACCAGAGGTGCCAACCTCGCGGAGGGGGCGTACTCCCCAAGGTGGACGGTGAACTTAACCTTTGCTCGATGAGCACTCAGCCAGAAGTCGAGGGTCCGGTCCGGTGGCGGACCGCGATGGAGACGGCACTGTACGGACCCGGCGGCTTCTACGTGCGCCCGGGCGGCCCGGGGCCCGCCGGGCACTTCCGCACCTCGGTGCACGCCTCGGGGCTGTACGCGGGGGCGGTGGCCCGGCTCCTGCTGTGGGTGGACGAGCGGCTGGGGCACCCGCAGGAGCTGGACCTGGTCGACATGGCGGCCGGCCGGGGCGAGCTGGTGGCCGGGGTGCTCGCCGCGCTGCCCGCAGCGGTGGCCGCCCGGGTGCGGCCGTACGCGGTCGAGCGCGCGGAGCGGCCGGACGGGCTCGACCCGCGGATCGCGTGGGTGGCGCGGCCGCCCGAGCGGACGAAGGGCCTGCTCTTCGCCAACGAGTGGTTGGACAACGTGCCGTTGGAGATCGTCGAGGACGGCCGGTACGTCCTGGTCGCGAGCGACGGTGAGGAGTCCCCGGGCGGCCCCCTCGACGCCGAGGACCGGGCCTGGCTGGAGCGCTGGTGGCCCGGCGCGGAGCGGACCGGCCGGGCGGAGATCGGACGGTCCCGCGACGAGGCCTGGGCGGCCGCGGCGGCGACCGTTGAGCGGGGCCTGGCGGTGGCGGTGGACTACGCGCACACCCGGGAGGCGCGGCCGCCGTACGGCACCCTGACGGGCTTTCGCGCGGGCCGGGAGGTGCGGCCCGTCCCGGACGGCGGCTGCGACGTCACCGCCCACGTGGCCCTGGACTCCTGCGCGGGCCCGGGGGCGGTACTGCTGACCCAGCGCGAGGCGCTGACCGCCCTCGGCGTCTCGGGGGCCCGCCCGCCGCTGGCCCTGGCCTCCACGGACCCGGCCGGCTACGTCCGCCGCCTCGCCTCCGCGGGGGAGGCAGCGGAACTGACCGCCCGCGGCGGGCTGGGGGACTTCCTCTGGCTGTGCCTGCCGGTGGGCATCGGGGCGTGGCCGCAGACCACGGCCGACTGACGCGGAAGGGGCCGGTACCCCGAACGGGATACCGGCCCCACAGGCCTGTTGGTCGCCTGCCAAACCGCTCTCGACTACTCCACGACGTCGTCGTGGCCCGCGTGCAGACCGCCGCCGCTGCCCGTGCCGGTGCTCGGCGCGGAGACGACCGGCTTCGACAGGGGCGCCAGGTCGAAGGCGTAGTGGCCGACCGCGTTCGCGATGACGTCGACGTTGATGTCGAGCGCCTTCTGGTCGATGTTGGCGAGGGTGTCACCCTTGGCGTGGTAGTTCACGTCGTAGGCGACGCCCGCCGTGCCGCCGAACTTCGCCGCCTGGTCGGCCGTCTTGATGCCCTCGGCGCCCGTGAACGTACCGCCGGACGGGATGCCCACCGCGATGAACGGGCCGTAGTCCGAGCGACCGGAGAAGTCCGTGCCCTCGTGCGGGATGTTGTTGGAGTCGAGGAAGTCGGTGATCCCCTTCTCCAGCTGGGCGGAGCCCTCCGGGCCGGGGCCCGCGCCGGTCTTGTCCGAGTCGTCGCCGTCGTAGACGAAGTACGCGGAGTTCGGCGAGGCGATCATGTCGAAGTTCAGGTAGAGCTTGATCTGCTTCTTCTGCGCCTCCGTCAGCCCGTCGACGTACGCCTCCGAGCCGAGCAGACCGAACTCCTCCGCCGACCACCAACCGAACTTGACCTTGTTCTTGATCTTGTTCTGGCTGCTCGCGAGCCGCTGCGCGACCTGGAGGATGCCGGCCGAACCGGAACCGTTGTCGTTGATGCCCGGACCCGCCGCGACCGAGTCGAGGTGCGCGCCGAGGAACACGGTGTTGTCCGCGTCGCCGCCCTGGGTCTCCGCGATGACGTTGTACGTCTTGCGGTTCTCGCGCAGCTGCCGGATGTCGAGCGTGATCTCGACCGGGCCGCCCGCGACCGCGGCGGCGAGCTTCTCGCCCTCCTCCTTGGTGATGCCGCCGGTGGGGACCTTGCCCACGTTCGGGTCGCCGAGGGTGCCGTTCAGCGCGCCGTCGGTGTTGTTGTATATGACCGCGCCGACCGCACCCGCCGCCGCCGCGTTGGCCTGTTTCGCCGCGAAGGTGCAGCCGCCGCGCTTGATCAGGGCGATCTTCCCGGTGAAGGCCCCGGCGGCGAAGTCGCCCGGCTCGCAGCCGTTCGTCCCGTCCGCGTCGACCGGGGCGGCGGCGACCTGGGCGGTGATGCCGCCCGCGGGGGTGCTCGTGGTGTACGTCATCAGGTGGATCGGGACGTCGTGCGCGTTCGGGCCGTTGACCGTGAGCTTCTCGGCGACGGCCTCGACGTACACGAAGTCGAACTCGTTCTTAGTGACCTTGTAGCCGGCCGCCTTCATCACGGCCTCGACGTACTTGGCGGACTGCTCGTGGCCCTTGGAACCGGCGACCCGGGTCCCGTTGTTGTAGTCGGCGATCGACTGGAGCACCTTCAGGTGGTTGTAGGCGCCCTTGCCCGTCGAGTCCTTCACCAGTTTCCTGGCCAGTGCGTCACCCCTCGCGGCATCGCTCGCGGGGCTCGTGGCACCGGCCGGACCGGCGAGCATCAGCGGGGAGACGAGGGCCGCGGCCGCCAGGGCGGCGGTTGCTGCGGCTATACGGCGTGAGGGCATGCAGGGTCCTTCCACGGCATAAGTGCGAGCAGGGAGGAGCGGTGGACGCACGTTAAGCAGCAACGGGTCACTCTGGCCAGACTTTTCACTGATTCCGGTTTGTGAATTCCGTATATCGGCGACTTGGCGGCAACTCGGAGGCAGTTTCCCCCCGGGGCTCTCGCGGGCGGACGCTAGCGGAGGATCCCCTCGATGAAGTCCGAACCGATCCGTGCCACGGCCGCCAGGTCCAACTGGTGCTGGGAGTAACGACCCTGACGGCGCGTGTGCAGCAGACCGGCCTTCTTCAGGACGGAAAGGTGCCGTGACACCTCCGGCGCGGTGATCCCGTACACGGCCGCCAACTCGCTGGTCGTGTACGGGGCGCGCGCCAGGCTCCGGCACAGCATCATCCGCATCGGATGGGCGAGGGCCTCCATCCGCCGCTGGAGCAGCTCCACCGAGCCCGGCGCGGAGACCGGTTCGGGGGTGCCGAGCGGATAGTGGACCACCGGACGCCAGCCCGGCGCGTGCAGCACGAGCAGATGCGGCCAGCCGAAGTTGGTCGGTACGAACACCAGCCCGGTGCCTATTCGCGGATCGGTGGCGGTGGTCTGGCCGTTGACCATCTTGTCGGCGGTGATGGTGGTGCGGCCCTCGTCCACGCTCAGCGCCGAGGAGACCTCCTTCAGCGCGGCCGGCAGCCCCTTGTGGCGCAGCACCTCGGTCTTGTGCCGGGCGTCCGCGCTCTGGCCGGGCTCGATCCGCCGCCAGGTCTCGGCGAAGAAGGCCTCCTCGCAGTCCTCCAGGAGCCGCCGCATCCACACCCGGACCCCGGCCGGGTCGTCCAGCAGCCGCAGGGAGAAGTCCAGCTGCCGGGGGCCGCGCGCGGCGGCCGTCTCCAGGGCCTTGGCGCGGGCCAGGGGGTCCGTGAGCGGGGAGGGCACGCCCTCGTTGTAGAGCGCGAGCCAGCAGTGCTCCAGCGCCGCCCGCACGAACCGCTCGTCGTCGAGCCGGTCGAGTACGTCGAGCTCCTCGGCGAGGGTCGCGGCGGGCAGCCCGCTCCCTCCGGGGACGCCGGCGAAGGGCATGAAGATGTCCGAGAAGGAACTCCGCCACATGAAGTCCGCCTCCAGCAGCCGGTCCGCGAGGCCCGGATCGAGCGCGGCGGTGGTGGCGGTCGTCCAGGAGGCGAGCGCGGGGTGATGGGCGGGCTGGGAGAGCGCGTGCAGCGCCATGCAGAGCTCTGCGAGGGGCGAGGGCGAGAAGGAGATCCGTCCCTGGGGGAGCCCGGCGATGTCGATGGTGACGCTCATCGACCCATTCTCCCCGGAGGGGTGATGCCGCTGCCGCAGCGCGGCGGGTCCGGGCGGGTGGTTCGCGTGCGGCGCCGCTGCCGGAGCCTCGCGCAGCGGTCCGGGCGGGACGATTGACGGGCGTCGTCAATCGTCGTGCGGGTCGGCAGGGACAGGCGCAGGGTGGAGGGATGACCGCCATCGAGCAGTACCTCATCGACACCTACCGGGCGTCACAGCACGGTGACCCCCCGCCGCCCCCGCCCGGCCGCGACGACGTCGCCACCCTGCGTGCCGCCCGCACGTACGAGCAGTTCCAGGCGGTCCTGGACGGCCGCCCGGCAGGGCACCCCTGGCGGGCGGCGGTGGCCAGACTGTTCAGGCGCCGTCAGGCCTAGGCGAAGTTCGGCGCGTTCCGTTCGTACACCAGGCGGAGGCCGATCAGGGTCAGCCACGGTTCGTGGTCGTCGATCACCGAGGACTCGCCGAGGACGATCGGCGCCAGACCACCCGTCGCGATCACCCGCACGTCCTCCGGCTTGCCCGACGGCCCGGCCAGTTCCCTGGCCATCCGGGTCACGATCCCGTCGACCTGCCCCGCGAAGCCGTAGACCACGCCCGACTGCATCGCCTCGACCGTGGACTTGCCGACCACGTTCCGCGGCCGGGCCAGTTCGATCTTCCGCAGCTGTGCGCCCCGGATGCCGAGCGCCTCCATCGAGATCTCGATGCCCGGGGAGATCACCCCGCCCACGTACTCGCCCTTCGCGGACACCGCGTCGAACGTGGTCGCCGTACCGAGGTCCACCACGATCGCCGGGCCCCCGTACAGCTCGACGACCGCGACCGCGTTCACGATGCGGTCCGCGCCGACCTCCTTCGGGTTGTCCATCAGGATCGGCACGCCCGTCTTCGTGCCGGGCTCCACGATCACCGCGGGCACGTCGCCGTAGTAGCGGCGCGTGACCTCGCGGAGCTCGTGCAGGACCGCCGGCACCGTCGAGCAGATCGCGATGCCGTGGATCCCGTCGCCCAGCTCGCTGCCGAGCATCGGGTGCATGCCCATCAGGCCCTGCATCAGCACGGCCATCTCGTCGGCCGTGCGCCGCGGGTCGGTCGAGATGCGCCAGTGCTCGACGATCTCGTCACCGTCGAACAGGCCCAGGACCGTGTGGGTGTTGCCTACGTCGATGGTGAGGAGCATCGGTTACACCGCCTCGCGCAGGTCGAGGCCGATGTCCAGGATCGGCGAGGAGTGGGTCAGCCCGCCGACCGCCAGGTAGTCCACGCCGGTCTCGGCGTACGCCCGGGCCGTGTCCAGCGTCAGGCGGCCCGAGGACTCCAGCACCGCGCGGCCCGCGACCAGGGCCACGGCCCGCTCGGTCTGCTCGACGGTGAAGTTGTCCAGCAGGATCAGGTCGGCGCCCGCCTCCAGGACCTCGCCGATCTGCTCCAGGTTGTCGACCTCGACCTCGATCGGGACCTCCGGGAAGGCCTCCCGTACGGCCTTGAAGGCCTGCGCGACGCCGCCGGCCGCCACCACGTGGTTGTCCTTCACCAGCGCCGCGTCCGACAGCGACATCCGGTGGTTGACGCCGCCGCCGCAGCGCACCGCGTACTTCTCCAGGGCGCGCAGCCCCGGCGTGGTCTTGCGGGTGTCGCGGACCTTCGCCGACGTGCCGTCGAGGACGTCCGCCCAGCGGCGGGTGGCGGTCGCGATGCCGGACAGGCGGCACAGGATGTTGAGCGCGCTGCGCTCCGCCGTCAGCAGGTCGCGGGTGCGGGAGCGCACGGACAGCAGCAGCTGCCCGGCCTCGACGGAGTCGCCGTCCTCCGCGTGCCGCTCCACCTCGAAGGCCTCCGTGCAGACCACGGAGAACACGGCCTCGGCGATGCGCAGGCCCGCCACGACGCCGTTCTCGCGCGCGACGAAGTCGGCGACGGCCTCGGCGTCCTCGGGGACGGTGGCCACGGTGGTCACGTCGACCCCGCCGTCGAGGTCCTCGGAGAGCGCCATGTGCGCGATGTCCTCGACCTCGATCGGGTCCAGGCCCGCGTCCACGAGCAGCTGGGCCAGCGCCGGGTCCAGGCCGGTCTCCTCGCCGTCGCCGCAGGCGCAGTCGTCGCCGCAGCCGCCGTCGTTCTGGTCGATCAGGGGAAGTTCGGGGGTGCTCACGGTCACTGCTCCAGGCTCGGGGGGTTCGCGGCGTTCGCGGTATCGGCGACGTCCGCGGTGTTGAGGGTGTTCAGGGGGACGCGCACGGACGGGAAGTCCGCGGAGTCCGTGGGGGTGACGACCAGGGCCCGCCGTTCGGCCCGGGACAGCCGCACCACGAGGTGGCGGCGCCAGTCGGCGTCGTCGCGGTCCGGGTGGTCCTCGCGCCAGTGGCAGCCGCGGGTCTCCACCCGCCGCTCGGCGGCGGCGACCAGCACCCGCGCCACGCACAGCAGGTTCGTCGCCTCCCAGGTGTCCACACCCGGCTCGGCGGTCTTGCCGTGCGCTTCGAGCTCGCCCAGGGCGGTCGCGTACAGCGCTTCGAGGGACTCGGCCGCCGCCCGCAGCGACTCGGCGGAGCGCAGCACGCCCGCGCCCTCCGTCATGATCCGCTGGATCTCGTACCGGGCCCCGGCGGGCTGCAGCGGACCGGTCGCGGGGACCGGGACGCCCGGGCCGCTGCCCGAGGGCGCGCCGCGGACGATGTCCTCGGCGATGCGCTCGGCGAAGACCAGCCCCTCCAGCAGGGAGTTGGAGGCCAGCCGGTTCGCCCCGTGCACGCCCGTGCAGGCGACCTCGCCGCAGGCGTACAGGCCGGGGACCGTGGTCCGGCCGTGCAGGTCCGTCCGGACGCCGCCGGACGCGTAGTGCGCGGCGGGCGCGACCGGGATCGGCTCGGTCACCGGGTCGATGCCGTGCGAACGGCAGGCGGCCAGGATGGTGGGGAAGCGCTGCTCCCACATCTCGGCGCCGAAGTGCCGCGCGTCCAGGTACATGTGCAGGGCGCCCTGCTCCAGCATGCGGCGCGTGATGCCCTTGGCGACGATGTCGCGGGGGGCCAGCTCGGCCAGCTCGTGCTGTCCCACCATGAAGCGGACACCGTCCGCGTCGACGAGGTACGCGCCCTCGCCACGGACCGCCTCCGACACGAGGGGCTGTTGGCCCTCGACGTCGGGGCCGAGGAACAGCACCGTCGGGTGGAACTGCACGAACTCCAGGTCGGAGACCTCGGCGCCGGCCCGCAGGGCGAGCGCCACGCCGTCACCCGTGGACACCGACGGGTTGGTGGTCGCGGAGAACACCTGGCCCATGCCGCCGGTCGCGAGGATCACGGCCGGCGCGTGGACGGCGCCGACGCCGTCGTGCTGGCCCTCGCCCATGACGTGCAGGGTCACCCCGGCCGTCCGGCCCTCCGCGTCCTGGAGCAGGTCCAGTACGAGCGCGTTCTCCACGGTCTCTATGCCCGCGGCGTGCACGGCCTCGACGAGCGCCCGGGAGATCTCCGCGCCGGTGGCGTCGCCGCCCGCGTGCGCGATCCGGCGCCGGTGGTGGCCGCCCTCCCGGGTCAGCTCTATCTCCCCGGTCTGAGCCGACGTGTCGAAGACGGCGCCCGTCTCGATCAGCCGGCGCACCGCGCCGGGGCCCTCGGTGACGAGCAGCCGTACGGCGTCCTCGTCGCACAGGCCCGCGCCCGCGACCAGCGTGTCGTCGAGGTGCTGCTCAGGGGTGTCGCCCTCGCCGAGGGCCGCGGCGATGCCGCCCTGGGCCCAGCGGGTGGACCCGTCGTCGAGCCGGGCCTTGGTGACCACGACCGTACGGCGGCCCGCGGCGGCGCAGCGCAGCGCCGCCGTCAGCCCCGCGACGCCCGAACCGACGACCACGACGTCCGCGTCGACGGCCCAGCCGGGGGCCGGCGCGTGCAGCCGTATGCCGGTGCCGGCGCCGGCGCCGGTGCCCGCTTCCGCGCCCGCTCCTGCGCCGCCCGACGGGACGGCTCTGCCTGGGGTGCTCACGTGTGTGCTCCGAACTCCAATGGAATGTTGTCGATCAGCCTGGTCGCGCCCACCTTCGCCGCGACGGCCAGCACGGCCTGCCCGGTGAACTCGGGCCCGACGTCGGTGAAGTCCCGCGGATCCACCAGGGCCAGGTAGTCCAGTACGAGGGGAGGCTCGTGACGGCCCGCCTCCTCCAGCACGTGCCGCGCGGCGGCCCGTACCGCGTCCGGCAGCCCGCCGCCCGCCGCCGAGACGGCGTGCGCGTCGGCGGAGGCGCGGATCTCGCCCAGTCGGGCCAGGGCCGTGGCCCGCTCGTCGCTGGCCGGGGCGGCCTCGGCGCGGGCCCGCAGCGCCGCCTGCGCCGCGAGCCGGTCCTGCCCCGCGAACAGGGCGCGCGACAGGGCCAGGGCGGTGTGCCGCTCGACGGGGGAGAGGTAGCGGTTGCGGGACGACAGCGCGAGCCCGTCCTCCTCGCGGACGGTCGGCACGCCGACCACCTCCACGGGGAAGTTCAGGTCCGTCACCATCCGCCGGATCAGCGCCAGTTGCTGCGCGTCCTTCTGGCCGAAGAGCGCCAGGTCCGGGGCGGTCAGGTGGAGCAGCTTGGCGACGACGGTCAGCATCCCGTCGAAGTGCCCCGGACGGGTGCTCCCTTCGAGGCGCCCGCCCATCGGACCGGCGCTGATCCGCACCTGCGGGTCGCCACCCGGGTACACCTCGTCGACGGCCGGCGCGAACACCGCGTCGGCGCCCGCCTCTTCGGCGATGGCGAGGTCGGCGTCGAGGGTGCGGGGGTAGCGGTCCAGGTCCTCGTTCGCCCCGAACTGCAGGGGATTGACGAAGACGGTGACGACGACCTGCCCCTGCGGCCCGGCCAGCTCGCGCGCCGAGCGGATCAGGGTGGCGTGTCCCTCGTGCAGGGCGCCCATGGTCATCACCACGGCCCGGCGGCCGTTCCGCGGGAGCTTCCGCAGCTCCTCGGCGGTGTCGAGCAGCAGTTCGCTCATGAGGCGCTGTCCCCTTCCGGCTCGGCGTCGGCGAGCACGCCGAGCAGGTCCTCGGCGAGTTCGGGCTTCAGCAGACCGTGCGCGAGGGCCCGGTCCGCGGTCGTACGGGCCATCGCCAGGTACCCGGCGACCGTGCCCGGGGCGTGCCTGCGCAGCTCCGAGACGTGCGCGGCGACCGTACCGGCGTCACCGCGGGCGACCGGCCCGGTCAGGGCGGCGTCACCGGAACGCAGGGCGTTGTCCAGGGCCGCGCCGAGCAGCGGGCCGAGCATCCGGTCGGGGTGCTCGACCCCGGCCTTGGCCAACAGCTCCATCGACTGGGCGACCAGGGTGACCAGGTGGTTCGCCCCCAGGGCCAGGGCCGCGTGGTAGAGCGGACGGTTCTCCTCCGCGATCCACTCGGGCTCCCCGCCCATCTCGATGACCAGCGCCTCGGCCGCGAGCCGCAGCTCCTCGGGGGCGGTGACGCCGAAGGAGCAGCCGGCCAGGCGCTGCACGTCGACCTCGGTGCCGGTGAAGGTCATCGCGGGGTGCAGGGCCAAGGGCAGCGCCCCCGCCCGGCGGGCCGGGTCGAGCACGGAGGTCCCGTACCGGCCGGAGGTGTGCACCAGGAGCTGCCCGGGCCGGACCGCGCCGGTCTCCGCCAGCCCCTGCACGAGGCCCGGCAGCGCGTCGTCGGGCACGGTGAGCAGGACCAGGTCGGCCGACTCCAGCACCTGCGCGGGCGCTACGAGCGGCACGTCGGGCAGCATCCGGGCGGCCCGGCGCACGGACGCGTCGGAGACTCCGGACACCGCGACGGGCCGGTGCCCGGCCTGCTGGAGCGCACGGGCCAGCGCGGGGCCGACCCGGCCGGCTCCGACGACGCCGACGGCGAGCCGTGCGGGGCGCGGCTGCTGTGATGGATTCACGCGGGGAGGGCCTTCCGTTCCAGTCCGCGGGGGGTACCGGACGATACGCCGCCATGCTAGTGCCCTGACCGGAAAGCTTCACCGCCTCACGCCGCCCGGCACCGGCCCCCGGGGGACCCGCCGCCCGGTCGGCGATGATCGGGGCCATGACCGATCAGAGCGAGGAAACGGCGTACGAGCGCCGGCTGGTGGCCGCCTGGCGCGCCGCGGAGCACACCCTGGCCCGCGGCCCGGGCGAGGCCACCCTGGGCGAGCTGCTGGCGCGGCTGACGGAGGCCCCCCACGACCCGGACGAACCGGCCGACGTCTACGGCGACGGGGTGGTCGCCTCCCTGGAACGCCGGGTCGCGGAGCTGCTCGGCACCGAGGACGCGGCGTTCTTCCCCTCCGGCACCATGGCCCAGCAGATCGCCCTGCGCTGCTGGGCGGGCCGCACCGGGAACCCGGCCGTCGCCCTGCACCCGATGAGCCACCCGGAGCGGTGGGAGGAGGAGGCGCTGTCGGTCGTCTCCGGCCTGCGCGTGGTCCACCCGACGGCCGAGCCCCGCCCGCCCACGGCCGCCGAGGTCGCCTCCCTCCCCGAGCCCTTCGGCACGCTCATGCTGGAGCTGCCCCTGCGCGACGCGGGCTTCCTCCTGCCCACCTGGGAGGAACTGGAAGCGGTGGTGGAGGCCGCCCGTGAGCGGGAGGCGGCGGTCCACTTCGACGGGGCCCGGCTCTGGGAGACCACGGTCCACTTCGGCCGCCCGCTCCCCGAGATCGCCGCGCTGGCGGACTCCGTGTACGTGTCCTTCTACAAGTCCCTCGGCGGGATCAGCGGGGCCTGCCTGGCGGGCACGGCCGACTTCGTCGAGGAGACCAGGGTCTGGCGCCACCGCTACGGCGGCCGCGTCTTCCGCCAGTTCCCCGCCGCCCTGTCGGCCCTGGCGGGCCTGGAGCGCGAGCTGCCCCGGCTGCCGGCGTACGTCGACCACGCCCGCCTGGTCGCCGACGCCCTGCGCGCGGCGCTCGCCGCCTCGGGCATCGCCTGGTCCCGGGTCCACCCGGAGGTCCCGCACACCCACCAGTTCCAGGTCTGCCTGCCCTTCGAGGCGGCGCACCTGACGGACACGGGGCTGCGCACGGCGGAGGAGACGGGCCGGGCCCTGTTCCGCCGGTGGTCTCCGACGGTCGTGCCGGGTGTGTCCGTGACCGAGGTGACGGTCACGGGCCAGGGCCTGTCCTGGACCGCGGCGGACGTGACGGACGCGGTCGCGGACTTCACGGCGAGGCTGTAGGGGGGCCGGGGGCGGCCTTCCAGCCCCTCCGGCGTTCGAGGCGCGGGGTCCGGAGGCGGAGCCCCGGGAAACGGAGAAAGGGCGGGGCGGGGACGGCTCCGCGCAGCGGCACCCCGGCCCCCACTCCTGGCTCCCCCCCGTACCGGAACCGGCACGCGAATCACCGAATTCAGCGAAAACGACCGGCGAACTCCGGCCACGGGGTTACCGTCCCTCCGATGGGAATTCCTGGGACCGGAGGAGACACCATGACCGTCCAGCCCGCGCCAAGCGCCTGGCAGAAGTCCTCGTTCTGCGGCGAAGGAGACGCCTGCGTCTACGTCTCCGCCACTCCCGGCTCCCTCGTCCGCGTCGCGGACCGGGCAGATCCGGCCCACCTCGTGCTCGCCACGACGCAGGCCGCGTGGGCCGATTTCCTGCGGGCGGTCAAGGAATCCGGATAGGGGAACCGCCGCGCCGCACCCCTCGCCCTGAGGGGATTTTGTCCGATTAGCGCGTATCTTCGCCCCATGCCCACGCCCTACGGATCCCGCGGCGGCATGGCGTTCAGCGCTGCCGAACTGCTCGTGCTCAGGCGCTCGCTCGCCCACGCCCTCCAGTCCTCCACGGCCCCCCTCACGGCCCCGGAGGTCCAGGACTGCCTGCGCCTGGCGCAGTCGGTGGACGACGCGGTCCAGGAGGCGTGCCGGCTCAGAGCGTTCCTCCTGGAGGACCTCGCCCGCTACCGGGGCGCTCTGCCCGGCAGCCTCCCCGGCTACCTGGAACTGCTCCAGGACGCCCTGGCGGGCGGCTACGAGCCCGTACCCGACGACCTCGCCGCCCTGCGGGCCCTGCGCGCGAACCCGCGCGCCGCCGCACTGCTGGACCGGGCCCAGGGCATCGCGGAGCGTTCCGTACGGCGAAGGCTCTCGACGGCCCCCGCGCCCCGTACGCGACTGCTGGCGCTGGCCGGGGGCCAGGACCGGCGGCCGTCGCCCGAACCCCGGCCGAAGGAGCCCCAGCGGCCCGAGAAGCCGATCCCGACGCCCGGCGAGGTCTTCCCGCCCCGCCGCAAGCCCACCCCGCCGCCCCCGGCGGCAGACCGCGCCGTCGGTTAGCCCGGCGGCACTGGCTACGCTGTCGGCATGGACTACGTCTCCGCGCTCGTGCCCCCCGTCGTGATGGCCGCGTTCTTCATCGCCCTCGTCAGGACGATCGTGAAGTCACAGGGCGGCGCGAACAAGGCCAAGGAGGACGCGGCGGTCGACGCCGTGATCTCCCGGGCCGAGGCCGCTCGGCAGCAGAACTAGGGCCTGTCGTCAAACTCCTGTCGTCGCCCGGAGGGCGGCCGCGCGGCGTCTGGTGCGTGCTGTCGGTGCGCCGGGCGGAAGCCCGCGTACTGGACGTACTTGGCTTTCGCCCGGTGCGGCGAGAGCGCGTGCCAGGCGTCGCGGGGCAGACGGGAGTTTGACGACAGGCCCTAGGGCCTGTCCGGGCGACGGGCGTGCGGCACGACCCGCCGTACGCCCGATTTTCTTGCGCGTTGCTCCCCGAATGGTCGGGCAATTCCACACAACCCGCACTATCGTGCTGTTGTGCCTCGCCCCTTGGGAGAACTCGAAGACGCCGTCATGACGCGGGTGTGGCAGTGGAACCGCCCGGTCACCGTTCGGGAAGTACTGGAAGACCTCCAGCAGGAACGGTCCATCGCCTACACCACGGTCATGACCGTTATGGACAATCTTCATCAGAAGGGCTGGGTCCGCCGGGAAGCCGAAGGCCGCGCCTATCGATATACGGCGGTCTCCACCCGCGCCGCCTACTCGGCCGCACTGATGAACGAAGCGTGGTCGACGAGCGACAACCCGGCCGCCGCGCTCGTGGCCTTCTTCGGCATGATGTCGGCGGAACAGCGCGAAGCCCTCCGTGACGCCGTGCGCATCGTCCAGCACGACGACGAGACGGCCCCCGCCGCACCCGAAGCCGAAGGGGACTCCGGCGAGCGGCCGGAGGAGCCGGGACGATAGCGTCCCGTCGCATGGGAGAGTTTTCCGCCGCATCCGCCGCGCCCGCAGAAACAGTGACGATCCGCCGTGCCCGCACCGGTGATGTCCGCGCGGTGCGCCGCCTGCTCGACCAGTACGTGCAGCAGAGGATCCTGCTCGACAAAGCGCCGGTCGTCCTTTACGAGGACATCCAGGAGTTCTGGGTCGCGGAACGCGTCTCGGACGCTCAGGTGGTCGGCTGCGGCGCTCTCCACGTGATGTGGGAAGACCTCGCCGAAGTGCGCACTCTCGCCGTCGACCGCGAGTTGAAGGGCGCCGGCGTCGGCCATCGCGTACTGGAGCAGTTGTTGCGCACGGCCCGCGACGTCGGCGTGAGCCGGGTTTTCTGCCTGACCTTCGAAGTGGACTTCTTCCGCAAGCACGGGTTCGTCGAGATCGGCGAGACGCCGGTCGAGACGGATGTCTACATGGAGCTGCTTCGTTCCTATGACGAGGGTGTCGCCGAGTTCCTGGGTCTCGAACGAGTGAAGCCGAACACCTTGGGCAACAGTCGGATGCTTCTGCACCTCTGATCGATCACCGTGGTTTTTCCCGTGCGTCGCCCGCCTGTGGCCTATGTCCGAATCGCGCACGTTTCCCGCCTCGTTGCGGTCCTGAACCTCTCCCCGGGGGTTTGTGTTTTCCAGGCAAAAGCGGTTTCCTTTCCGCGTACTGCTTTTCGATGAAAGGAAATCCCGGTGGCACAGAAGGTTCAGGTCCTTCTTGTCGACGACCTCGACGGTGGCGAGGCGGACGAGACTGTGACGTTCGCTCTGGATGGCAAGACCTACGAGATCGACCTCACCACCGCCAACGCTGAAAAGCTCCGCGGCCTGCTCGACCCGTACACCAAGGGCGGCCGCCGTACCGGTGGTCGGGCCACCGCGGCCCGTGGTTCCAAGGCCCGCGCCGCCGCGACGGCCGGCACGGACACCGCCGAGATCCGCGCCTGGGCCAAGGCCCAGGGGCTGAACGTCAACGACCGCGGCCGCGTCCCGGCCGACATCAAGGAGGCCTACGAGAACCGCTGACCCGCGGTTTCCCGTAGGGTCGTACGCCGCCCAAGGCGCGCCCGGTGGCATTCCGTCGCCGCCGCCGCCACCAGACGTACGAGATCGGGCCCGGGAGCGGGCCCGGTGGCCCGCCCAGGACCGGGCAGGGCCGGCAGCAGTGCCTCACACCCCTGCTCGGGGGGTCGCAGCCACACGGCGGCCCCCCGAGGGCTTTTCCCGAGGGACGTCCCCGGGGGAGCCGGGGCGGTGATCAGGCCACCCGCGCCCAGGGCCACGAGGTCCAGGGCGACCCCGCCCCACTCCAGCCAGTCGAGCAGCCCGTCCAGCTCCTCCGCGCCGCCCACGGCCACCAGGAAGTGCATCCGGCGCCCCACCAGCGCGACCGGACCCGTGGGGACCGGCCTGCGCAGCAGCGCCGCTCCCGCGTCGGACGGCAGCTCCAGGACGTCGAACCGGGTCCCCGTGGCGAGCCGACCGGGCGCCGGGCCCAGGACGGTCCACCCGAGCACCCGCTCGTACCAGTCCGCGCACGTCTCCTCCCCGGGCGGCGTCCGAGGCCCGGGGACGGCCCGGGCGACGGGCCGCGGGGTCGACGCGACGTCGTGCGGAAGGGTTCCCGCCGGACGGAGTCCGGGGCAGGTTGCGGCCATGTCCGGAGCAACTCCGGAAACGGCCCTGGGTTACGGTCGTGGTGACGCACCGCACTCATCGTGATGCGGAACGTAAACATCCGCGCGGCCGGAGTCCCGCATTCGGGACGGAAGCTTGTTCGCCCTTAGCTGAGGGAACCGGTGCCACTGGCATGGAGTGTCAGTCCTTACGGGTAAGACATTCCTAGTGGATCGGGGCGACACGCTGATTTGAACGGCTTCCGTTCGCCATCGGCGTACACGCATGACGGGTATCTGCCTGGCCTGCGGGAACATCGTCTCGCACCATCGAGTTGGAGCAGTAGTCGGCTCTAACAGCCGGTTTTCCTCACCGACGTGGGGGTGAGCCGTGGACGGATGTCGGCAGTTGGAATGAGCTGTCCCGCCCCGCGGGACTAGCATGCGGAAGGACAGGGCGGGGACCGACCCCGAACTGCCCGACCGCTCTGAGGAGCGATAAACGATGTTCGAGAGGTTCACCGACCGCGCGCGGCGGGTTGTCGTCCTGGCTCAGGAAGAAGCCCGGATGCTCAACCACAACTACATCGGCACCGAGCACATCCTTCTGGGTCTGATCCACGAGGGTGAGGGTGTCGCCGCTAAGGCCCTGGAGAGCCTCGGGATTTCGCTCGAGGCTGTTCGCCAGCAGGTCGAGGAGATCATCGGTCAGGGCCAGCAGGCCCCGTCCGGCCACATCCCCTTCACCCCGCGGGCGAAGAAGGTCCTGGAGCTGTCGCTCCGCGAGGCCCTCCAGCTCGGCCACAACTACATCGGCACCGAGCACATCCTGCTCGGCCTGATCCGCGAGGGCGAGGGCGTCGCCGCCCAGGTCCTCGTGAAGCTGGGCGCCGATCTCAACCGAGTCCGGCAGCAGGTCATCCAGCTGCTCTCCGGTTACACCGGGGGCGGCAAGGAGTCGGCCACGGCCGGCGGCCCGGCCGAGGGCACGCCCTCGACCTCGCTGGTCCTCGACCAGTTCGGCCGCAACCTCACCCAGGCTGCCCGCGAATCCAAGCTCGACCCGGTCATCGGGCGCGAGAAGGAGATCGAGCGGGTCATGCAGGTGCTGTCCCGCCGGACCAAGAACAACCCGGTCCTCATCGGCGAGCCCGGCGTCGGCAAGACCGCCGTCGTCGAGGGCCTGGCCCAGGCGATCGTCAAGGGCGAGGTCCCCGAGACGCTCAAGGACAAGCACCTCTACACGCTCGACCTGGGTGCCCTGGTCGCCGGTTCCCGCTACCGCGGTGACTTCGAAGAGCGCCTGAAGAAGGTGCTCAAGGAGATCCGCACCCGCGGCGACATCATCCTGTTCATCGACGAGCTCCACACCCTCGTGGGTGCGGGTGCCGCCGAGGGCGCGATCGACGCCGCCAGCATCCTCAAGCCCATGCTGGCCCGTGGTGAGCTCCAGACCATCGGTGCCACGACGCTCGACGAGTACCGCAAGCACCTCGAGAAGGACGCGGCCCTCGAGCGCCGCTTCCAGCCGATCCAGGTGGCGGAGCCTTCCCTCCCCCACACGATCGAGATCCTCAAGGGCCTGCGCGACCGCTACGAGGCCCACCACCGCGTCTCCATCACGGACGAGGCCCTCGTCCAGGCGGCGACGCTGGCCGACCGGTACATCTCGGACCGCTTCCTCCCGGACAAGGCGATCGACCTGATCGACGAGGCCGGCTCCCGGATGCGCATCCGTCGGATGACCGCGCCGCCGGACCTCCGCGAGTTCGACGAGAAGATCGCGGCCGTCCGCCGGGACAAGGAGTCGGCCATCGACTCCCAGGACTTCGAGAAGGCGGCTTCTCTCCGTGACAAGGAGAAGCAGCTGCTGGCGGCGAAGACCAAGCGCGAGAAGGAATGGAAGGCCGGCGACATGGACGTCGTCGCCGAGGTCGACGGCGAGCTCATCGCCGAGGTCCTCGCGACCGCGACCGGCATTCCCGTCTTCAAGCTCACCGAGGAGGAGTCCTCGCGACTGCTCCGCATGGAAGACGAGCTCCACCGCCGCGTCATCGGCCAGAAGGACGCCATCAAGGCGCTCTCCCAGGCCATCCGCCGTACCCGTGCGGGTCTGAAGGACCCGAAGCGCCCGGGTGGCTCGTTCATCTTCGCCGGCCCGTCCGGTGTCGGTAAGACCGAGCTCTCCAAGACGCTCGCCGAATTCCTCTTCGGCGACGAGGACGCGCTGATCTCCCTCGACATGTCGGAGTTCAGCGAGAAGCACACGGTTTCCCGTCTCTTCGGTTCGCCCCCCGGTTACGTGGGCTACGAAGAGGGCGGCCAGCTCACCGAGAAGGTGCGCCGCAAGCCGTTCTCCGTCGTCCTCTTCGACGAGGTCGAGAAGGCCCACCCGGATATCTTCAATTCCCTTCTCCAGATCCTGGAGGACGGTCGCCTGACCGACTCCCAGGGCCGGGTCGTGGACTTCAAGAACACGGTCATCATCATGACGACCAACCTGGGTACCCGGGACATCTCGAAGGGCTTCAACCTGGGCTTCGCGGCCCAGGGCGACACCAAGACCGGCTACGAGCGGATGAAGGCGAAGGTCAACGAAGAGCTCAAGCAGCACTTCCGGCCCGAGTTCCTGAACCGTGTCGACGACACGGTCGTCTTCCACCAGCTCACCGAGGAAGACATCATCCAGATCGTCGACCTGATGATCGCCAAGGTCGACGAGCGCCTCAAGGACCGCGACATGGGCATCGAGCTGAGCGGCGACGCCAAGCTCCTGCTCGCCAAGCGCGGCTACGACCCGATCCTGGGTGCCCGTCCGCTGCGCCGGACGATCCAGCGCGAGATCGAGGACGTGCTGTCGGAGAAGATCCTCTTCGGCGAGCTGCGCCCCGGTCACATCGTGGTCGTCGGCAAGGAGGGTGACGGCGAGGAAGCCAAGTTCACCTTCCGCGGCGAGGAGAAGTCGGCCCTGCCGGACCTCCCCCCGATCGAGGCCACGGGCTCCGGCCCGGACCTGTCGAAGGGCGCGTAACGCGAGAGCAGTGACCAGGGGCGGCCCCGGAACCGAACGGTTCCGGGGCCGCCCCTTTCGGTTGCCCGCCGATGGTCCCGAACCGGCCCGCCGAAGGTCCCCCGCCGGTGACAAGCCGCACAGGGCAAATCGGACGTACTAGTCGTATTCGTAGATCCAATGAACGTCGGCCGGAGCCCTTCGTCCCAGGTGGGAGCCGAGTCAACAGGCCGCAGAGCCCGACCCCTCCTACGACATCAGGTAGTAAAAGGGGTGTTTGGGAAAGTCCGGGAGCTCGGGTTACCAAGGTGAGGCCAACCCGGCATGCGCTTCATCGTGCCGGGTCACTTCATGCCTCTGACGGGCATGACACCGCCCTTGTCCCCGGCCCCGGAGGTCTGTTCATGTTCGCGAAGCGCGTCAACACCCGTCGTACCCGTACCGCCGTCACCGCCACCGCTCTCGGCGCCGTGCTGGCCCTGGGAGCCGGGACGACCGCCGCGTTCGCCGACACGACGCAGACCGGCAAGGCCGCGTGGGAGAAGCCCGTCGCCAAGTACACGCTGTCCGCGACCTTCGCCCAGGCCGGCGGCATGTGGGCCCACAAGCACTCCGGCCAGGACTTCGCCGTCCCGTCCGGCACCCCGGTCGACGCCGCCGCGGCGGGCACCGTCGTCAAGGCCGGCCCCAACGGCGGCGGCGACGGCCCGGCCTACGGCAACGCCATCGTGATCAAGCACGGCAACAGCACGTACTCGCAGTACGCGCACCTCTCGAAGATCCAGGTCAAGATCGGCCAGAAGGTCGCCAAGGGCCAGCAGATAGCCCTGTCCGGCAACACCGGCAACTCCAGCGGCCCGCACCTGCACTTCGAGATCCGCACCACGCCGAACTATGGCTCGGCCGTCAACCCGGTCGCCTTCCTGCGCAAGGCCGGCGTCACCGTCTAGATCAGCCAGGCGTGCTTCGGCTTCCCGAGCTTGTTCAGGTTGCCGGAATCCAGCACCGCCACCTGCTCGGGGGCCAGGGCCTTGTCCCAGATCCGGATGCGGTCCATCGAGCCGACGAACGAACCGCTCCAGATCCCGTGGTGCCGGGTCCGGCCCAGCTGCACCGGACCCGGGCCCGCCCAGATCCCCGAGATCTGGGCCTGGCCCGCGGCCTTGTCGTTCACGTACAGGGCGATCGTCTTCTTCTCGGCGTCGTACGTGCCGGTCAGCTGGGTCCACTTCTTCAGCGCCTCGGGCGCCTCCACGACCACCTGCTGGGCGGTGGAGGCCGCGCCCTTCTCACCGGTCTGCACCCGGAACACCCAGGACTTCTTGCCGCTCACGACTTCGAAGCCGAGCTCGAAGGAGTACGAGACGCCGTCCCCCTGGCTGATGGCCATGCGGGTGCCCGTCTCCGTCACGCTGTAGACGCGCGTGGTCACGGTGAAGCTCTTGGTGACGTCCACGGCCTGCTCGTTGCCCTGGGCGAACGATTCGGCACCGCCCTTGAGGCGCAGCTCGTTGCGGTTCTCCATCTTGACCAGTTCGACGCCCGGGTTCATCGCCAGTTGCACCGGCGTGCCGTTGTTCGCGCGGTCACGCAGCTGCGTCGGCTCGTTCGGCACCGTGGCCGAGTTCTCCTCGGCGGCGCTCTGCGAGGGGCTGGGGGAGCCCGAGGCGACCGGCGGCTTGTCGTTGTCCGGGGAGTCCTTCCGACTCGCGAAGAAGTACCAACCGGCGCCGCCCGCCAGCAGAGCGCCCACGACGCCGAGCGAGACGAACAGCATCCTGCGGCGGGAGCGCTGCGCCTCGGAGCGGTCGGCCATCGCCTCCCAGTCGGGCTGCGGGGCGGGGACGAAGGCCGCCGGTTCGGGCTGCGGCGGCTGCTGGTTCGGGTAGCCGTAGCCGCCGGGTATCGGCGGGCCGGGCTGTGCGGGCGGGAACCCGTAACCGCCGGGCTGGGCGGGCGGGAATCCGTAGCCGCCCTGCGCGGGTCCGAAGCCGCCGCTTCCCGGGGTGGGCTCGGGCTGCGGATTGCTGGGAGGATTCGTGCCGTCGGTCATGCCTGGGATGCTAAGTCACCGGCCCGTACGGACGTAGGCCCGGGGACACCGGGCCCTCCGTCACCCCCCCGGCGCGCGCCCGGCCCCGACGGCCCCCCTGCGGCCCGCCCTCGGCAGGGATGCCGCTGCGCGGAGCTGCTCCCCTACCCGCCCTTCCACCGTTCCCCGGGCTCTGCCCGGACCCGTCCTGGGGCTCCGCCCCAGACCCCGCGCCTCAAACGCCGGCGGGGCTGGAAAGGTCACCCGCCTCGAAGGCCGGCGAGGCTGGATGGTGCCTCCGCGGAATGCCGCAGCCGGCGGACGGCAGGGGCGAAATCCAGCCCCGCCGGCGTTTGAGGCGCGGCGCGGAGCGCCGTGGGGGTTACGGGACCTGGATCACCGGGAAGCTGCCCGTGGCCGTCGGGGCGTGTTCCGGGAGCCACAGGACCGCCACCGCCCCCGCAGCCCCGCCGGCTCCGCCGGCCAACGCCGCCGGCGCCGCCACGTTGCGGAACGTCAGCCTCGCGCCCAGGACCCGCGCCTGGCCCTCCGCGATGGTCAGCCCGAGACCGTGGCCGACGCCCGCCCGGTCCGTGGACCCCGTACGGAAGCGGCTCGGGCCCTCGCGCAGCAGGGCCTCGGGGAAGCCGGGCCCGTGGTCGCGGACCCGTACCACCCGCCCCTCCACGTCGACCTGGATCGGCGGCTGCCCGTACCGCGCGGCGTTCGCCAGCAGGTTCCCCAGGATCCGCTCCAGCCGCCGCGGGTCGGTGCTGACGATCTCGTCCGCGACCACCCGTACCGAGGCCTCCGGCATCAGTGCCTTCACCCGTCGGCTCACGAACTCGCCCAGCGCCACGTCCTGCAGCTCGGCCCGCTCGGACGCGCTGTCCAGTCGGGCCACTTCCAGTACGTCCTCGACGAGCGCGCGCAGCGCCTGCGCCCGGTCCCGCACCAGCTCGGTCGGCCGCCCCGGGGGCAGCAGTTCCGCTGCCGTGAGCAGCCCCGTCACCGGGGTGCGCAGCTCGTGCGCGATGTCCGCGGTGACCCGCCGTTCCGCTTCCAGCCGCTGCTGGAGCGCGTCGGCCATGGCGTCGACGGCCCGCGCGAGGTCGTCGGTCTCGTCGCGTACGACGCCTCCGACCGCGTCCCGTACGCGTACTTCGGGGTCCCCGTGCGCCACCCGCTGCGCGGCCGCCGCGGCCTTGCGCAGCCGGCGCGAGATCTGCCCGCCGATGAGCACGCCGAGCGCCGAGCCGCCGATGACCACGGCGAGGGAGCCGATGACCAGGGCCCGGTCCAGGTCGCGCACCATGTTGGCGCTCTCCCGGAACTGCGTGTGCAGCGACAGCACCTGCCCGTTCCCGAGCGGTACGGCGGCCCACACCTCCGGCAGCCCGTGCGGGTTCTCCTGCACGAAGGTGCCGCGCCGCCCCGACCGGGCCTTCTCGCGCAACTGCGCCGGCAGCTCCGGGTCGTTGACCTTGGCGCCCATCATGGGCCGACGGCCCGAGTCGGTGTTGCGGGAGATGAACTGCACGCGGTCCAGCTGCACCTCACGGGCGCTCTCCAGCATCGAGACCCGGGCAGCGCTGTGCACCACGAGGCTCAGTGCGACGGCGGTGAGCGCGCCGACGGCCGCGATGGCGAGGGTGATCTTCCAGCGGATCCCCGTCCGGAGGGTGAACCGTCTCATGCCTGTCTTCTCATGGGGGGAGTCCCGGCCCGGGCCGGGGAGGAGGCCGGGAGGGGGCGACTCAAGCCTTCAGCTTGTATCCGAAGCCCCGGACCGTTTCGATCCGGTCCTGCCCGATCTTGGTGCGCAGCCGCTGCACGTGGACGTCGACGACGCGGGTGTCGCCGCCCCAGTCGTAGTCCCAGACCCGCTCCAGCAGGCGGTCGCGCGACAGTACGGTGCCCGGTGCGGAGGAGAACTCCAGCAGCAGTCGCATCTCGGTCGGCGTCAGGGCCACCGGCGCGCCCGCCTTCCGTACCTCCATGCCTTCGGTGTCGACCTCCAGGTCACCGAAGGACAGGACCCCGCGCTCCCCGTCGGGGCCGTCGCCGTCGGAGCCCGAGCCGCCGTTCTGCGGGCCGCCGGCGTGTCCGAAGCGGCGCAGCACGGCGCGGATGCGGGCGACGAGCACGGAACCGTCGAAGGGCTTGGTGACGTAGTCGTCGGCGCCCGCCTCCAGGCCCAGCACCACGTCGATGGAGTCGGCCCGCGCCGAGAGCATGATCACGGGGACGGTGGACTCGTCCCGGATGCGGCGGCACAGGCTCACGCCGTCCATGCCCGGGACCATCACGTCGAGCAGGGCGATGTCGGGCCGGTCGGCCCGGAAGGACTCCAGACCGGACAGCCCGTCGGGCATGGCGGTGACCACGAATCCGTCGCGCTCCAGCGCCAGGGTCGTCGCCTCGCGGATGACGTCGTCGTCCTCGACGAACAGGACATGGGTCTCGGCCATGCGGAAGCCTCGCCTCAGTTCTTCTGGGTCAGGGCCGGGGCCGGCTGGGCCCCGCCGTCGACCACGTTGCTGTACTCCGAGTGGACCCGGTCCTGCTCGGTGAACTTCTCCCCGTTCCAGTGGTACGTGATCACGTCCTCCCCCGACGGATACGCGAGCGCGTCGCTCTTCGCGTAGACCTGCTTGGTGACCACCAGGTCGCCCCGGTCGATCTCCGCGTACAGGGGTGGCTGCTCGTCCGAGAACACATTCTCGTACTTCCCGCCGTCCTGGCGGTACACGTACGAGCCGCGGCCGAGCGCGTCGGCGCAGGACAGGACGTTGACGACGAGGTCGGCGACCGGGCCCCCGGTGACCTTCCCGTAGCTCACGTCCACCGGGTACTCGTTGCCCGAGCAGGGCTTGAGGTCCCGCTTGACCGCGGCGCTGACCTTGGGGTCCGCCATCAGGAGCTTGACGGGGTCGACCTTCTTCAGGGCCTGGCCGAACGGGGCGACGGACGGCGAAGAGGGGTCGTGGACGTCGGGGGAGACGGAGGAGGCCCCGGGCTCGTTGGGCGAGGTGGACGCGGCGGGAGCCGCCGTGCCGGCCTTGGCCACGGCCTCGCTGCGGGCGGGGCCGCCGTCACGCAGACCGGTGCCCCCGGTGGAGCAGCCGACCGCGAACACGGCAG
Organism: Streptomyces sp. NPDC001717; assembly: GCF_042892775.1. Classification (NCBI taxonomy): domain Bacteria; kingdom Bacillati; phylum Actinomycetota; class Actinomycetes; order Kitasatosporales; family Streptomycetaceae; genus Streptomyces; species Streptomyces sp. NPDC001717. The sequence continues at coordinate 51,866 of NZ_JBIAUK010000036.1, forward strand.
TGCCGACGAGGACGATCGCCCCCGCCGACATCAGGACCAGAGAACTGCCGGGCAAGCCCGTCGAACCCCTGTTTTGGCCGTTCAGGCCGCGCACCGCTCACGCCCCTCGTACCGGATGGTGTGGTCACCGCGTTCCAGCGCGCGCATGTCCAGGTCTCGGCTCTCCAGTTCCTGCCGGAGACGGGCCAGCGCGCGATGCAGCGTGCTCTTCACCGTACCCGCAGACATCCCGAGCGCGGCGGCGGTCTCCTCGGTGCTCATCTGCTCCCAGTGTCGCAGGACGACCACGCTGCGCTGCTTGGGGGCGAGCACCTTGAGGATGTCCATCAGCAGCGCGCGGTCGGCGCGCTGGTCGGAGCCGTCCTCGACGGAGGCGTCGGGCAGCTGCTCGGTGGGGACCTCTTCGAGCTTGCGGGCGCGCCACCACTCGGTGCGGGTGTTGATCATGACCCGGCGGAGGTAGGCGTCGGCCAGGGACTTGTCCGCGATGCCGTCCCAGCGGCCGTAGGTGCGCACCAGCGCGGTCTGCAGGAGGTCCTGCGCGTCGGTCGGGTCCGGGACGAGGCGCCGGGCACTGCGCAGCAGGGCGTCCTGCCGGGTGCGTACGTACTCTTCGAATTCGAGTACATCGCCGTGCGCCATCTCAACCGCCTCCACTGCCGTCCACCCGTTGACCCGCTGTCTTACGGATCCGAAGGTACGGATGGGTTGTCACGGCACTGTGCGGTCCAGACCTCGGTGGGCGCACGGACACCCATAGGTTGTGTAACAGCGGCTGTGAGCTGGGGTTTCCCGAGGGAAGCGGAATGGTTGAGTCGTCTACCACCTTGTTGGCGAGGGGTGTTGACGCCCCTTCGGATCCCGTCGCCGCCACGTCATCCGACAGTCATCCGGCAGTCATCGGCCGGCCATCCCGAACTGCTCCCGGAGGATCCGGGAGCGGTCCGGGAGCGGTCCGGGAGTGGTCCACGCACCGGCCTCACGTCATGGGAAGCCGGTACAGGGACCCCGCGAGCGGCTCCACCAGCCCGTCCGAGACCAGCCCGTCCAGCGCCCGGGCCCGCTGCACCGGCTCGTCCCAGACCGTGTCGAGCACGGACTGCGGTACGGGTCCCACGGCCTCCCGGAGCACGGCCAGCAGCCGGCCGCGCACCTGCCGGTCCGTGCCCGCGTACGTCTGCCCGCGCCGCGGCGGCCCGTCGTGCGCCGGCTTCCCGGCGAGCCGCCAGGCGCACAGCCCGGCCACCGGGCAGCGGGCGCAGTCGGGGCTCTTGGCCGTGCACACCAGCGCGCCGAGCTCCATCGAGGCCGCCGCCCAGCGGGCCGCGGTCTCCTCGTCCTCGGGGAGAAGCTCCCGGGCCAGGCGCCGCTCGGCGGCCGTGGTGGCGTTCGGCGGGTACTCGATCCCGGTGGTGGTGCGCGCGAAGACCCGCCGCACGTTCGTGTCGAGCACGGCGTGCCGCTGCCCGTACGCGAAGGAGGCCACGGCGGCCGCCGTGTACTCGCCGATCCCGGGCAGCGCGAGGAGCTGCGCGTGCTCGCTCGGTACGTCGCCCCCGTGCCGCTCCGTTATCGCGACGGCCGCGCCGTGCAGGCGCAGGGCCCGGCGGGGGTAGCCGAGCCGCCCCCAGGCCCGTACGGCCTCACCGGGGGCCTCGGCGGCCAGGTCGGCGGGGCGCGGCCAGCGGGCGATCCACTGCTCGTAGACCGGCAGGACCCGGCTGACGGGGGTCTGCTGGAGCATGAACTCGCTGACCATGACCCCCCAGGGGCCGGCCTCGGGGCGGCGCCAGGGCAGGTCGCGGGCGTGCTCGTCGAACCACGCGATGACGGGGTCGTGCAGCGCGTGCGAGGAGGCGGGGGACGCGGCGGCGGATGCGGAAGCGGAAGCAGTCATGGCAGACGGCATCCTGGCACGTTTCGGGCTAGCCCGTCTTTGACGCCGGGCCCGGACCGGTGAACCAGACGGCGGGGCGCAGCCCGCTCGCCCGCACGGCGGCGACGACCGCGCAGGCCGGGCCGGTGAGCGCGAGGACGAGGACGGCGGCCAGGGAGCCGCCCAGCAGCAGGCCGGCCGCCACGTCGTGCGGGTAGTGCACGCCGACGTAGACGCGGGAGAAGGCCATCAGCAGCGCGAGCGGCACGGTCAGGAGCGCCAGCCGGGGCACGGCGAGGGCCAGCGCGACGGCGGCGGCGCCCGCGATGGCGGCGTGGTTGCTCGGGAAGGACCAGTCTCCGGGCGCGGGGCAGGCGACGAGCGCAGCCGCGGCCCCGGCGACGGCCCGGCAGGGTCGCTCCTCGTCGACGACCGACTTGACGGTCTCGGACGCGACGTACGCGACCGCGGTGGCGAGCGGCGCGAGGACGGCGAGCGCCACCGGGCGGGGGCCGCCCGCCCTTCCGCGCGAGCGCCACCAGACGGTCGTGAAGAGGAGGCCGAAGAGAAGGAGCCCGTACTCGGTCCAGACCACGAACGCCGACTGCGTCCAGGCGGGGGTGGAGTGGGCGAAGTCGGTGATGTCGCGATAGAGATCCGAGCCGTGCATGGTGACCGACGGTACTGAGGACGAGGTCAACGGGGCATCAGACGCTTGGCCGGTTTTGGCCCACCGCGATTGCGCCCGCAGGCCGATCATCGGCAAATCGAGCCCGCTGCGCGGCATGTGGGGCACTGATCGGGCCGTGAACTCTCGTAAGGTTCCGTTCGTGGGATCTCTGCGCAATCCGGTCGGGCCGCTCCCCTCCTCCATCTACTGGCGAAGGAGGGCCGTGCTGGCGTCCGTCGTCGCGCTCCTCGCGCTCCTCGCCGTATGGACCGTCAGTTCCGGCGGGGGGAAGACGAGTACGAACGGCAAGGGCCAGAAGGGCCCCGACACCGTCACCGCCATCACCCCCGGACCCTCCGGCACGGGACCCGCGATCGGCACCGCCCCGGGCGGCCGCGCGGAGTCCTCGGGCGGCGGCGCCTCCTCCGGGTCCGACGGCGGTTCGGGCAAGAACGGCGACCCGGGCGCCGGCAAGGGCGGAGCCTCCGCTTCCGGCGGTTCGGGTGGTTCCGGCGGCTCGGGCGGCTCGGCGGCCGTCCCGGCGGACTCGCCGCTCATCACGTGCGCGCCGGGTGCGCTGCAGTGGGAGGTGAAGAGCGTGAAGAACGAGTACGAGGCGAACGAGAAGCCCCGCCTCGAACTCATCACCCGCAACACCTCGGGCAGCACCTGCAAGGTCGACCTCGGCCCGAAGCAGGCGGTCCTGACCATCCTTCAGGCGACCACGAGCAAGGCGGTCTGGTCCTCGGCGGACTGCCCGACGGGCGCGGGCAACGCGTTCTTCCGCATCCCGGCGGGCGGCGAGACGAAGCAGCCGCTGGACTGGGACCGCCGGTTCAGCGCGCCCGACCAGTGCCAGTCGCCCCCGGCGGGGTCCGCGGGTCCTGACACGTACGTGGTCGAGGTCAAGGCACCGGGCATGCAGGTGACCCGAACCTCGTTCGTCCTGAAGCAGGACTGACCCGGGGGGCCGCCCCCGGCCCCTTGCCGGGGCTCCGCCCCGAGCTCGCCCGCGGCGCCGCTTCCCGGGTTCTGCCCGGACCCTCCGCCGGCTACCGCTGGGAGGTGCCCCGTTCGAGGAGCGGGGGTTCGAGGGCGGAGCCCCCGACAGCGGCGCGGCGCGGGAAGAACAGCCCCGTCGGCGGAGCCCCGGCAGTGGCGGGCAGCCTAGACGTAGCGCTCCAGGATGGACGACTCCGCCAGGCGGGACAGCCCCTCGCGGACGCTGCGCGCCCGCGCCTCGCCGACCCCGTCCACCGCCTGCAGGTCGTCCACCGAGGCCGCCAGCAGCTTCTGCAGCCCGCCGAAGTGCTCGACCAGCCGCTCGATGATCGCCCCCGGCAGCCGGGGGATCTTCGCCAGCAGCCGGTAGCCCCGCGGGGACACCGCCGAGTCCAGGGTCTCCGGCGAGCCGGTGTACCCCAGCGCACGCGCCACGATCGGCAGTTCCAGCAGCTCCGCGTGCGTCAGCGCGTCCAGCTCGGACAGCGCCTCGTCCACCGTGCGGGAACGCTTCGCCGTCGGCTCCGGCACGTAGTCCCGGATGACGAGCTCCCGCTCCTGCTCGATCCCGACCGTCAGCTCGTCCAGCTGGAGCGACAGCAGTCGCCCGTCCGTGCCCAGTTCGACCACGTACTCGGCGATCTCGGTCGCGATCCGGCGGACCATTTCCAGCCGCTGCGCGACCGCCGTCACGTCGCGCACCGTGACCAGGTCCTCGATCTCCAGCGCCGACAGCGTGCCCGCGACCTCGTCGAGGCGGAGCTTGTACCGCTCCAGCGTGGCCAGCGCCTGGTTCGCGCGGGACAGGATCGCCCCGGACTCCTCCAGGACGCGACGCTCGCCGTCCACGTACAGCGCGATCAGCCGCATGGACTGGGAGACCGACACCACGGGGAAGCCGCACTGCTTCGAGACGCGGTCCGCGGTCCGGTGACGGGTGCCCGTCTCCTCCGTCGGAATCGACGCGTCCGGCACCAGCTGGACGCCGGCCCGCAGGATCTTGGTGATGTCCTTGTCGAGGATGAGCGCGCCGTCGAGCTTGCACAGCTCGCGCAGCCGGGTCGCCGTGAACTCCACGTCCAGTACGAAACCGCCGGTGCACATCGCTTCGACGGCCTTGTCCATGCCGAGGACGATGAGCCCGCCGGTGTTGCCGCGAACGATCCGTTCGAGGCCGTCACGCAGCGGCTGACCAGGGGCGACCGCGCTCAGCGAAGCGCGCATCAACGCCTCGTGCTTGGAGCTCGCGCCGGACTTCCCGGGTGCTGCTGCCCCGTCCTTGGCTGCCACTGCACTCCTCCGGTCGCGGGTTGCGCCGCCTGCCTCCGGCCGGGCGGACCATCCAGAAGTCTACCGGCGCGCGCTGCGGGCCCGCCGTGGCTTGGCCAGGCGGGGCCCCGCGGAGCCCCGTACGGACTCCCTGATCATGGGATGCGCGCGTCAGTCCGCGGCCCGCTCCTTGGCCGGCGTACGGGACCGGCCGCGCGGCAGGACCCGCAGCGCGTCGCCCATGTCGGCGACCTCTATGACCTTCATCCCGGCGGGCACCTTCCCCGGATCGGCCGGCACCAGCGCGTGCGTGAACCCGAGCCGGTGCGCCTCCGCGAGCCGGCGCTGTACGCCCGTCACGCGCCGCACCTCGCCCGCCAGCCCGACCTCCCCGATGGCCACCAGGTTCTTCGGGAGCGGCACGTCACTGGCGGCCGAGGCCAGGGCGAGCGCGATCGCCAGGTCGGCGGCGGGCTCGGTGAGCTTCACCCCGCCCACCGTCGCGCTGTAGATGTCGCGCTTGCCGAGCGCGGTGATCCGGCCGCGCTGCTCCAGCACCGCCAACATCATCGAGACGCGCGAGGTCTCCAGGCCCGAGGTGGTGCGCCGCGGGGAGGGGATCTGCGAATCCACCGTCAGCGCCTGCACCTCGGCGACCAGCGGGCGCTTGCCCTCCAGGGTCACCGTCAGGCAGGTGCCGGGAACCGCCTCGGCCCGGCGGGTCAGGAACAGCCCGCTCGGGTCGGCGAGCCCGGTGATCCCCTCGTCGTGCAGCTCGAAGCAGCCGACCTCGTCGGTCGCGCCGTACCGGTTCTTGACGCCGCGCACGAGCCGCAGCCGGGCGTGCCGGTCGCCCTCGAAGCTCAGCACCACGTCGACCAGGTGCTCCAGCAGCCGGGGGCCGGCGATGGCCCCCTCCTTCGTCACGTGGCCGACGAGGAGCGTGGACATGCCGCGCTCCTTCGAGGCCCGGATCAGCGCGCCGGCCACCTCGCGGACCTGCGCCATCCCGCCGGGCGCGCCGTCGATCTCGGGCGAGGCGACGGTCTGTACGGAGTCGAGGATGAGGAGGGAGGGCTTCACCGCGTCCAGGTGCCCGAGCACGGCGGACAGATCGGTCTCGGCGGCCAGGTAGAGGTGGTCGCTCAGCGCGTTGATCCGGTCGGCGCGCAGCCGCACCTGGCTCGCTGACTCCTCGCCCGTGACGTACAGGGTGCGGTGCTCGTCGCTCGCCGCCTTCGCCGCGACGTCCAGCAGCAGCGTCGACTTCCCGACGCCCGGCTCCCCGGCGAGCAGGACGACGGCGCCGGGCACGAGCCCGCCGCCGAGGACCCGGTCCAGCTCGTCCACGCCGGTGCTGCGCGCGGTCGCCGTCCGCCCGTCGACCTGCGCGATCGGCAGTGCCGCCGCGGACACCCGCCCGGCGGCGGTGGTCCGCACGGCGGGCGCGCCCATCTCCTCGACGGTGCCCCACGCCTGGCATTCGGGACACCGGCCGAGCCATTTCGCGGTCGTCCAGCCGCACTCGGAGCAGCGGTAGGACGGCCGGTCCTTGGCGGATGAACGAGATGTACGGGCAGCCATGCCGCAACGGTAGCCGCCGCCACCGACAGCGGGGCCCTCCGTCCGGTACGGGGGTGCGGCCGGGGCCGTCAGTGCCCGTGTCAGTGCCGTACCGATCTGTTCACCCGTAAGGGCTAAATGTGCCGAAGGCTTCCGAGGCGTCACCGGCGTGCCGCCTACGGTCGCCAGGTGAACAGCAGCCACCAGGCACACCCCTCACCGCGCACCGGCGCACACCGGGCGCACGGGCGCGCCCCTCTCGACGCGGAGCAGCCGCCCGCCTTCCGGCACGAGCCCTACCTGGACGGCCTGTTCACGTACTGCCTGTCGGTGCTGTGCGACCACGACACCGCAACCGACGTGCTGGGCGACGTCCTCGCCGTGGCCGAGCGGTACCCCGGCCGCTGCCCCCACGAGGGGGACCGGCGGGCCTGGCTGTACGCCCTCGCCCGCTGGGGTTGCCTGCGCAGACTCGCCGAACAGCGGCGCATGAGACAGGGCGCGCATTCCGCCCGGCGTGCGCCGGAGCACACCGGGCGCGGCCGTGCGCCGGGGGGCGACGGTGGTCCGGACCCCGCGACGGCGGCACCGCCCGCGCACCGACCGCTTGACGTCAGCGCCTACCGCCGTACCGAGCTGGCCCGGCTCGCCTGGCCCGAGGCCGCCGGCACCACGCCCGAACAGCGGGAGGCCCTCGAACTCGCCGTCCGCCACCGCCTCGGCGTCGGCGAACTCGCCGCCGTCCTCGGTACGGCCCCGGCCGCCGCCCGCGAGCTGCTGACCGGCGCCGCCTGCGAGGTGGAACGCACCCGCGCCGCCCTCGCCGTCGTCGAGACCGGCAACTGCCCGACGGTCTCCCGGCTCACCGGCGACGACGGGACCGGTGGCGCAGGGTCCGGGGCGGCCGGATTCGGCGCCGGATCCGGGGGCGTGCTCCTCTCCGGCAGCCTGCGCGCCGAGCTCGTACGACACGTCGACGACTGCCCGCGCTGCCGCCGCGTCGCCGAACGCGTGGGCGCCGGCGCCCCCTGGCCCGGCTCCGGCGGCATCGACCCGGTCGGCCTCCCGCTCGTCCCGGCACCCCGTACCGCCGTCCACGCCGCGATGCTCCGCTCCGGACGCGCCGGCCGGGGACGCGGCCCCGGCCCGCGCTTCGACCGCACCGGCTTCCCGATGGACCCCAAGGACCGCGCCGCCCGCCGCGACCGGCTGCGCGCCCGCGCCGTGACCACCACCGTCGTCGCCACCGTCGTCGCCGCCCCGGTCCTGGCGCTGTGGGCGGCCTACCGGGGCGCGCCCAGCACGGCCGAGCCCGTCGGCGGCGCGTCCGCACGCATCTCCGCGAGCGAGTCGGAACTCCCGACCGCCCGTACCGACGGCCACCCGCTGGCCGCGTACGAGAACACCGGGAACACCGCCACCACCACCGGCGCACCCGGCTTCGCCCCGGGCAGCGAGGAACCGGACGTCTCCGTGGAGGTCATCAGCAGCGGCCCCCCGGTGACGGACCGCGCCGGGGCCGCCGGCCGGCTCACCGTGGTCGCGTCCTCGTACGGCAGCACCACCGTGCTCACCCTCACCGCCTCCGGCGGCGCGCCGGTCGACTGGCGGCTGTGGTCCGACGCGCCCTGGCTGCGCGCGAGCCGTACGGCGGGAACGCTGGCCCCAGGAGAATCGGTCACCCTGACCATCGCCGTGGACCACGACGCCCAGCCCGTGGGCGCCTGGAGGGCTCGCGTGGGAGTGGACCCGGGCGGCACCGTGGTCTCCATCCAGGGCAGGGGGCGCCCGGCACCGCAGCCGCCCTCGACGCCGACTCCGGTCCCGACGCCGACTCCGGGGCAGTCCGAGGGGCCGCAGCCGACCCCCACCCCGACTCCGACGCCGACCCCCACCCCGACGCCGTCCGAGACCCCGCCCGGATCCCCGACGCCGACACCCGGCGCGAGCGAGCCGGGGCCGGGGTCGGGCGGAACGGCTTCCCCGGCCCCGGGGGCGACACCGGGGACGTGAGCGGGGCGCCGCCCGGGCCGGGTGCCGTCAGGCCGTGTGCCGCCTAGGCCGGGTTCGCCGGGTCCGCCGGGTGCGGAGCCATCGGCAGCAGCGACGACAGCCGCGCCTCGCACAGCTCCACGAGGGCCGCGTAGCCCTCCTTGCCCATCAGCTCGGTCAGCTCCGCCTTGTACGACTCGTACACCGGCTTGCCGGCGCCGTGCGCGGACGTGGCCGACGTGCACCACCAGTGCAGGTCGTGGCCGCCGGGGCCCCAGCCGCGGCGGTCGTACTCGCCGATCGACACCTGGAGCACGCGGGTGTCGTCGGGCCGGTCGATCCAGTCGTACGTGCGACGGATCGGCAGCTGCCAGCACACGTCGGGCTTGGTCTCCAGCGGCTCCTGCCCGTTCTTCAGGGCCAGGATGTGCAGCGAGCAGCCGGCCCCGGCCGGGAAACCGGGCCGGTTCAGGAAGATGCAGGCGCCGTCCCAGCGGCGGGTCTGCTTCTCGCCGTCGTCGTCGAACTGCGTCCAGCCGGTCTCGCTGCCCACGTCGTGGAACTGCCACAGCTCCGGCGTCAGCCGCGCCACGTGCTCGGCGACCCGCTTCTCGTCGTCCTCGTCGGAGAAGTGCGCGCCCAGCGTGCAGCAGCCGTCGTCGGCCCTGCCCGCCTGGATGCCCTGGCAGCCGCTGCCGAAGATGCAGGTCCAGCGGGAGGTCAGCCAGGTCAGGTCGCAGCGGAAGACCTGTTCCGCGTCGGCGGGGTCGGGGAACTCCACCCAGGCCCGGGGGAAGTCCAGGCCCTTCTCGTCGGCTTCGTTCTTCTGCATGCTGCTGGGGCTGCTCTTGGCCTTGCCCTTGCCCGCGTCCTTCTTGGACCGGGTCTTGTCGGCCTTCTTCATATTTGGCACAAACCCAAGCGTAAACGCCCCTTACGAGACCCCCACGCGTTCGCCGCAGTAGCGTTTCCCCCTATGAGACTCGGTGTCCTGGATGTGGGTTCGAATACGGTCCACCTGCTGGTGGTGGACGCGCACCCCGGCGCGCGCCCGCTGCCGGCGCATTCGCACAAGGTGGAGATGCGGCTGGCGGAGCTGCTGGACGGGGGCGGCGCCGTCACTCCCGAGGGCATAGAGCGTCTGATCACCGTCCTCGCCGATGCCGTGCAGGCCGCCGAGGACAAGGGGTGCGAGGACGTCCTTCCCTTCGCGACCAGCGCCGTGCGCGAGGCCACCAACGCGGACGAGGTCCTGGCGCGGGTCAAGGCCGAGGTCGGCATCGACCTGCCGGTGCTCAGCGGCGACGACGAGGCCCGGCTGACCTTCCTGGCGGCGCGGCGGTGGTTCGGCTGGTCCGCGGGCAAGCTGCTGGTCCTCGACATCGGCGGCGGCTCGCTGGAGATCGCGTTCGGCATCGACGAGGACCCGGACGCGGCCGTCTCCCTCCCGCTGGGCGCCGGCCGCCTCACCGCGGGCTGGCTCCCGGGGGACCCGCCCGACCCGCTGGACATCCGCTCCCTGCGCAGGCACGTCCGGGCGGAGATCGCCCGGACGGTCGGCGAGTTCAGCCGCTTCGGCGTGCCGGACCACGTCGTGGCGACCTCGAAGACCTTCAAGCAGCTGGCGCGCATCACGGGCGCGGCCCGCTCGGCGGAGGGCCTGTACGTCCAGCGCGACCTGACCCGCAAGTCCCTGGAGGAGTGGGTCCCCCGGCTGGCCGCGATGACCACGGCCCAGCGGTCGGCCCTCCCGGGCGTCTCGGAGGGCCGGGCCAACCAGCTCCTGGCGGGCGCGCTGGTCGCGGAGGGCGCGATGGACCTGTTCGGCGTGGACGCCCTGGAAATCTGCCCGTGGGCGTTGCGCGAGGGCGTGATCCTGCGCCGCCTGGACCACTTGCCGACGCCGGGGGAGCCGGTGGGGTAGGGGGCGGGGTCCCCCCCCGTAGGCGGGACCGGCCTTTGGGGCTGTGGCCTGGTCTTTCAGCCCGTCCGGCGTTTGAGGACCGGGGTCCGGGGCGGAGCCCCGGGGAACGGTGGAAGGGCGGGGCGGGGAGCAGCTCCGCGCAGCGGCACCCCCCGCCCGGACGCCGACGCCGGTCCGTACCCGCCACGGCCCGGCACCCGGCGGGCACCCGGCGGGCACCTGACAGGGACCGGCAGGGACCCGGCGGGCATCCGCGCCCTCAGGGCAGCCCGTACTCGTCGTGGCGGCGCAGCCAGTGCGTCTGCTCGCCCTCCTCGTGGCGGCCCCGCGGGGTGCGGTCGAGGAGGCCGTAGTAGGCCATGGCCGGTTCGAGGCCGCGGGCCGTGGTGACGTACGTCCGGTGGACGGTGCCGTCCGCGAGGGCGTAGCAGCTCAGGCCGGGACCCTCCGTGACGTAACCGAGGACGTCCGTGCCGGTCGCCTTCGCCATCTGGGTCACGGTCGGGGGGATCTCGCCCCGGAGGAAGGGGGCCAGATCCTCCTCCGTGTACTGGAACCCCAGGTCGCGGTGGAAGTCGCTGCCGCCGGAGGAGACCCAGTCGAAGGACCAGCCCATCCGGTCGCGGTAGGCGAGGAGTTTGTCCACGGGGGCGCGCGAGGAGCAGACCAGGGTGACGTCGCGGGCCGCGAGATGGACCGCGTTGGGGTCGAGGGTGTCCGCGATCGAGGAGCAGACCGGGCAGCCGGCCTCGTAGGGCGGACCGAACATGAAGTGGTAGACCAGGAGTTGCGAGCGGCCGTCGAAGAGGTCCGCGAGGGGTTCGGTGCCCCGGGCGGTCTCGAAGAGGTAGTCCTTCTCCACCGGTACCCAGGGGAGGTCGCGGCGCTTGCGCGCGAGCTCGTCGCCGCGGCGCGTGAGCTCCTTCTCCTCCACGAGCAGTTCCCGGCGGGCCGCCTCGAATTCCTCCTGCGTGCCGACCCTGTGTTCTGGCATGGCCTTTCCCTCCTGTACGGGAGCAAGCGGCCACTTCCACCGTACGCGGGCGGTAAGCGGCGGGCCTCGGGTGAGCAAAGCCATCCCGCCCGGGTCCGCCGCGCCCCGTACGCTGTCCCCGTGGCAGAACCAGTCCGTGTCCCGACCGCGAAAGTCGCCCTTTCCACCGCCTCCGTCTACCCGGAGTCCACGGCGACCGCCTTCGAGATCGCCGCGCGCCTCGGCTACGACGGCGTCGAGGTCATGGTCTGGACGGACCCGGTCAGCCAGGACGTGGACGCCCTGCGGCGGCTGTCGGACCAGCACGGGATGCCGATCCTCGCCGTGCACGCGCCCTGCCTGCTGATCACGCAGCGGGTGTGGTCGACCGATCCGTGGACGAAGCTGCAGCGGGCGCAGGCCGCCGCCGAGCGGCTGGGGGCGTCGACCGTGGTCGTCCATCCGCCCTTCCGGTGGCAGCGCCAGTACGCGCGGGAGTTCGTGGCCGGGATCTGGCGGATGGCCGACGAGACCGATGTCCGGTTCGCCGTCGAGAACATGTACCCGTGGCGCTACCGGGACCGGGAGATGCTCGCCTACGCGCCCGAGTGGGACGTGACCAAGGACGACTACCGGCATTTCACCGTCGATCTCTCCCACACGGCGACGGCGCGGACCGACGCCACCGCGATGATCGACCGGATGGGCGACCGGCTGGCCCACGTGCACCTCGCCGACGGAAACGGTTCGGCGAAGGACGAGCACCTGGTCCCGGGGCGGGGCACGCAGCCCTGCGCGGAGCTGCTGGAGCGGCTGGCCGGGAGTTCCTTCGACGGGCACGTCGTCATCGAGGTGAACACGCGGCGGGCCATGTCCTCGGCCGAGCGGGAGGCCGATCTCGCCGAAGCGCTGGCGTTCACGCGCCTGCACCTCGCCACGGCCCCGACGGCCCCGACGGCCCACCGGCACGGGGTCCGGCGGCCGTGAGCGAGCCCGTGAAGCGGCGCCGCGGTCCGGGGCGGCCGCGGCAGGACGAGGCCGACGACGGTCCCGGCACCCAGGAACGCATCCGGCTCGCCGCCCGCGAGGTGTTCGCGGAACGCGGGTACGACAAGACGTCCGTGCGCGGCATCGCGAAGGTGGCCGGCGTGGACCCGGCGCTCGTGCACCACTACTTCGGCAGCAAGGAAGACCTCTTCGCCGCCGCCATCGAGGTGAGCATGGAGCCCGCCCTGGTGGTCCCGGCGATCCTCGGCGAGGGGCCGGAGGGGATCGGGGAGCGACTCGCCCGCTATTTCCTGGGGGTGTGGGAGAACCCGGTCACCCGGGTCCCGCTGCTCGCCGTCATCCGCTCCGCGCTCACCCACGAAGCCGCCGCGAAGGTGCTGCGCGGGCTGGTGCTGCGCCGGGTGCTGGAGCGGGTCGCCGTCGAGCTCGACGTCCCCGATCCGACGTTCCGGGCGGAACTGGCCGCCTCGCACATGGTCGGCATCGCGATCCTGCGGTACGTGGTCCGGGTCGAGCCGCTGGCCTCGGCGGATCCGGAGGCCATCGTGACCCTCGTGGCGCCCACCCTGCAGCGGTACCTGACCGAGGCCTGAACCTGCCCGAAGAGTGACCCTCTCGTCCCGGGATCCGGACGAGCCGTCCGGATCGCGAGCGGTGGGCGTAGCCTCGTAGCTGAGCCATATCCGCAGTCGCGGCTGACCGTACAGCCGCACTCATGGGGAGTGAACCATGCCCGAGCTGAGGTCCCGCACCGTCACCCACGGCCGCAACATGGCGGGCGCGCGCGCCCTAATGCGCGCCTCGGGCGTAGCGAGCGAGGACATCGGCAAGCCGATCATCGCGGTCGCCAACTCGTTCACCGAGTTCGTCCCCGGGCACACGCACCTGGCGCCCGTCGGCCGCATCGTCTCCGACGCGATCCGTGCCGCCGGTGCCATCCCGCGCGAGTTCAACACGATCGCCGTCGACGACGGCATCGCGATGGGACACGCCGGCATGCTCTACTCCCTGCCCTCCCGCGACCTGATCGCGGACAGCGTGGAGTACATGGTCGAGGCGCACTGCGCCGACGCCCTGATCTGCATCTCCAACTGCGACAAGATCACCCCCGGCATGCTGATGGCCGCCATGCGCCTCAACATCCCGGTCGTCTTCGTCTCCGGCGGCCCGATGGAGGCCGGCCAGGCGACCCTGGTGGACGGCACCGTCCGCAAGCTCGACCTGATCGACGCCATGGTCGACGCGGCGAACGAGAACGTCTCCGACGAGGACGTGCTGCGCATCGAGGAGAACGCCTGTCCCACCTGTGGCAGCTGTTCCGGCATGTTCACCGCCAACTCGATGAACTGCCTCGCCGAGGCCATCGGCCTGGCCCTCCCCGGCAACGGCTCGACGCTCGCCACGCACACCGCCCGACGCGCCCTGTACGAGGAGGCCGGCCGTACCGTCGTCGAGATCACCAAGCGGTACTACGAGCAGGACGACGCCTCCGTCCTGCCCCGCAACATCGCCTCCCGCGAGGCCTTCGAGAACGCCATGGCCCTCGACATCGCCATGGGCGGCTCCACCAACACGATCCTGCACCTGCTGGCCGCGGCCCAGGAAGCCGGTCTGGACTACGACCTCAAGGACATCGACGCCGTTTCGCGCCGCGTCCCGTGCCTGGCGAAGGTCGCACCGAACGTGGCGCCCGGCGGCACGTACTACATGGAGGACATCCACCGGGCCGGCGGCATCCCCGCCATCCTCGGCGAGCTGCACCGCGGCGGCCTCCTGAACAAGGACGTCACCTCGGTCCACTCCACCAACCTGGAGGACTGGCTGGCGAAGTGGGACGCCCGCTCCGGCACCGCCTCCGAAGAGGCCATGGAGCTGTGGCACGCGGCCCCCGGCTGCGTCCGCTCCGCCACCGCCTTCTCCCAGTCCGAGCGCTGGGAGACCCTGGACCTCGACGCCGAGGGCGGCTGCATCCGCTCCGTCCAGCACGCGTACTCCAAGGACGGCGGCCTGGCCGTCCTCAAGGGCAACCTCGCCGTCGACGGCTGCGTGGTCAAGACGGCCGGTGTCGACGAGTCGATCTGGACGTTCGAGGGCCCGGCGGTCGTCTGCGAGTCGCAGGACGAGGCCGTCGACAAGATCCTCCGCAAGGAGATCAAGGCGGGCGACGTCGTCGTCATCCGCTACGAGGGCCCGCGCGGCGGCCCCGGCATGCAGGAGATGCTCTACCCGACCTCCTTCCTCAAGGGCCGCGGCCTCGGCAAGGTCTGCGCGCTGGTGACGGACGGCCGCTTCTCCGGCGGCACCTCGGGCCTCTCCATCGGCCACGCCTCCCCGGAGGCGGCCTCGGGCGGCAACATCGCGGTCGTCGAGAACGGCGACCGGATCCGCATCGACATCCCGAACCGCTCGATCGAGCTCCTGGTGGACGAGGCCACGCTGGCGGCCCGCCACGAGGCCCTGGGCGGCGTCTACGCCCCGAAGGACCGCGACCGCACGGTCTCGGCGGCCCTGCGCGCGTACGCAGCGATGGCCACCAGCGCCGACAAGGGCGCGGTCCGCGACGTCAGCCGCCTGGGCTGACCCACCGCACCACCCCCGAACCCCGCCGGCCGCATCACCACCCGGCGGGGTTCGCCGCGTCCACGGCGAACACGGTCCCATCGGGCGCGGACCCGAACACCCGACCGTCGGCGACGACGGGGGCGGGGATCGTGGCGGTGTAGGTCCCCTTGCCGTTGCCCATGCGCGGGATCGTCTGCCCGACCAGCCGACCGGCCGCGGCATCGATGCCGATCAGCCGCCCGTCGGCCGCCGTCATGTACACGCGCCCGCCGTCGGCGACCGGGCGGGAGGCGGCGCTCACCGCGGTCTCCAGCCGCCAGAGCTCCTTGTCGGGGCCGATGGCCGCCAGCGCGCCCGAGATGCCCATGACGTAGACCACCCCGTCCGGTCCGACGGCGGCCTCGGCCTGCAACTGGGAGACCGACAGCGCGGTACGCCGCACCGCGCGCGAGCCCAGGTCGATGCGCACGACCGCCCCGGTCATACCGTGGGCGTCGCTCGACAGCAGGTACAGCCCGCCCTGTGCCGTACCGAGGGGATCGAGGGTCCCCGGCACACGGAGTTGCCATTGGGGCGTGCCGCTCTCCGAGTCGAAGGCCGCGACCTGCGACCAGGTGCCGTCGGGGGAGCGCGTCGAGACGTACAGGTCGCGACTGCCCTTCGCCTGCTCCGGACCGACGGCCCACAGGGCCCCCGTTCCGCCCAGGCGCTTGGACCACTCCGCCTTCCCGGTCGCCGCGTCGACCGCCGTGGCGTTCCCGGAATCCGTCACGAGAAGGACCCTCCGGCCGCACGGCACCGTCCGCGTGCCCTGCGGCAGGTCCTTGTGCCACCGCAGCGCACCGGTGGCCGGATCGATCGCCTGGAGCGCTCCGCTCCCCGGTGCCACGGAGAGCAGCAGGTCTCCGTTCACCACGGGCGCGGTGGACGTGGCCCCTGGCGTCCGGGGACCCCCGGCCGTCGCCGGTACCGACCAGCGCGCCCTGCCGTCGGCCGGGTTCAGTCGGGCCGCGAGGACACCGGGCGCGGAACAGTAAAGGGCCCCCGGCCCCCACGAACAGGCCGCCACCGCATTCCCCTGCCCGGGACCGCCGACCGTGGCGGACCACGGCGTGCGCGCTTCCGGGGCCGCCCCCCGCCCGGGCGCGCCCTTGTCGGAGACCCGCTGGCCCGCCTCGGCCCCGGCGGGCCCGAACTCCGCGTAGGCCCCGGCGGCCCCGCCCGTCAGCAACACCGTGACAGCCGCTGCTGCGGCGAGGCGCCAGGTCCTGCGCTTCCGACTCGGCCCCGCGGCGGGAAGGCGCACCCGTCGGTGGGTGTCGACCTCGGCACTGCTCGGCTTCGACTCGTCGCCCGACGGCCGTCGGGGCTGCGGTATGAAGGCCCGGGTCTCCTCGCCCGTCGGGTACGCGGCGGCCCGCAGTTCGAGGAGCAGCGCGTCGGGCGTGGGCCGGTCGGCCGGATCCTTCGCGAGGCAGCGGGCGACGATCGGCGCGAGCGCGGGCGGCACCCCGGTGAGGTCGGGTTCGTTGTGCACCACCTGGTACGCGACCAGGTAGTGGCTGTCGGAGTCGAACGGCCCGTGTCCGGTCAGCGCGTGCACCAGGACGGCGCCCATCGCGAACACGTCCGCGGCCGGCCCCACCTCCTTCGGCCGCTGGAACTGCTCGGGTGCCATGAAGGGCGGCGTCCCGATCAGCTTTCCGGTCTCGGTCCGCAGATCGCTGTCGGCAGGCCGGGAGATCCCGAAGTCGATGACCCGCACCCCGTCGGGCGCCATCAGGACGTTGCTGGGCTTCAGGTCGCGGTGCACCACCCCCACCCGGTGGATGTCCCGCAGCGCCTCCGCGAGCCCGGCCCCGAGCCGGGCCGCTTCGGCCGCGTCCAGGGGACGTTCGCGTACCCGGTCGGCGAGGGTCGGGGCGTCGATGAAGAGCGTGGCCATCCACGGCCGTTCGGCATCCGGGTCCGCGTCCACGACGGGAGCGGTGAAGGCCCCGCTCACCCGGCGCGCGGCCGCGACCTCCTGTCGGAAGCGGGCCCTGAATTCCGGATCCACCGCGTGCTCGGCGTGTACGACCTTGACGGCGAGCCGCAGCCCGGAGTCGGAGGTGGCCAAATGCACCACGCCCATGCCGCCGGAACCCAGCACCGATTCCAGCCGGTACTGCCCGGCGTATTCCGGAAACCCGGCCCGTTCCGCGCGCAGTGAGTGCACCTCCGACCACCCCCGCCGGAGCCTAGTCGATGGCTCATATGAATCGGGAAGGTCCTGCTAGCCTGCGCGAGTTGCAGAGCGTCATGCTCAAGGGGGGAGACGTTTCATGTCGGTTGAGAACGAAGTGAACGACCTGAATGAGGCTCAGGGCCTCGCCGGAGACTCGGGCTACCAGTCCTATCCGGTCGCACCCGGCGTCCAGCTGAAGGTGCGCAGCGGACCCGGCACGAGCTACTCGGTGGTCAAGGTCCTGACGCTCGGAG
Organism: Streptomyces sp. NPDC001717; assembly: GCF_042892775.1. Classification (NCBI taxonomy): domain Bacteria; kingdom Bacillati; phylum Actinomycetota; class Actinomycetes; order Kitasatosporales; family Streptomycetaceae; genus Streptomyces; species Streptomyces sp. NPDC001717. The sequence continues at coordinate 69,186 of NZ_JBIAUK010000036.1, forward strand.
CCTGGGTCACGATCCGCTGCCAGTGCGAGGGCACCACCGTCTCGGGTCCGTACGGCACCACGAGCCTTTGGGACTGCATCGGCAACGGTCAGTTCGTCTCGGACGCGTACGTGAAGACGGGCAGCGACGGCTACGTGGCCGCCCACTGCGGCTGACGGGCCGGGGCCGGGGAGCCTCCTCCCCGGCCCCGCCCGACCCGCCCCGCCCGGCCCCGGACCGCGCGCTCGACCGGCGAGCTCCGGGGGAGCCGCCCCGTCCGGGCCCCGCACGGGCCCCGTCTGACACGTGAGACGCACCCGGCCCGACCGGCCCGGCGGGGGATAATCGCTGGTGTGAGCGACGACGACCAGCGAGACCAGAGCACCCCCGCCGAGCCGGCCGCGCAGGCCCCGGCGCCCACCGGCCCCGAGCCCGAGCCGATCCGGTTCTTCGGGACCACCTGGGTGAACCACGACGGCGGCTACGCCCTGCGCCGCGCCGGCCTGGCCGTCGGCTCGTTCCTCGCCGCCGCGGCCGCCGCCTACCTGCTCCGCCTCGCCTACGAGGGCCTGGAGATCGGCGACGTCGGCCCGTTCCTCAGCATCTCCGTCGTCGTCCTCTTCGCGATCGCCAGCGCCATCGCCTTCGCCAAGACCTGGGAGTCCTTCGGCCGCCGCCCCGCCCCGTCCTCCGACGAGGCCGCCCTCAAGGGCCTCAAGGCGATCGGTTTCATCGGCTCCCTCTTCGCGTACTTCCTGCGCTCCCTCACCGAGGCCCCCGGCGAGAAGCTCCGCCGCACCGAGTACGAGCGGGCCAAGACCGAATTCGAGCGCCGTCGCAGCGCCCGCACGGGCAACCCCGCCGCGCGTCGCCCCAAGCGCAAGAAGTAACGGCTCCCGAGCCGAGCTCCCCCACTCCGAGCCCCCGGCCGATTGACGCCCCGGCACAGCCAGGAGCATTATTCATCACATGATGAATAACCCGCGCGACGGTGCCGCCGCGCCACCGGACCCCGCCGTCCACCCCGCCGTCCACGCCGACGACCTCACCGTCCGCCGCGGCACCGGCCGCACCCCGCGCACCGTCCTCGACGGCATCGCCTTCGACGTCCCCCGCGGCCGCATCACCGGCCTCCTCGGCCCCTCCGGCTGCGGCAAATCCACCCTCATGCGCGCCGTCGTCGGCACCCAGGCCCACGTCACCGGCACCCTCGACGTCCTCGGCCGCCCCGCCGGCCACCCCGAGCTCCGCTCCCGCATCGGCTACGTCACCCAGGCGCCGTCCGTCTACGACGACCTCACCGTCCGGCAGAACCTCGACTACTTCGCCGCGATCCTCGACCCCGGCCGGCCTGCGGCGGAACGCCGCGCCGCCGCCGTGCACCGCGCCATCACCGACGTCGACCTCACCAGCCGCGCCGACGCCCTCGCCGGCAACCTCTCCGGAGGCCAGCGCAGCCGCGTCTCCCTCGCCGTCGCCCTGCTCGGCACCCCCGAGCTGCTCGTCCTCGACGAACCCACCGTCGGCCTCGACCCCGTCCTGCGCCGTGACCTGTGGAACCTCTTCCACGACATCACCACCACCCGCGGCGCGACGATCCTCGTCTCCTCCCACGTCATGGACGAGGCCGAGCGCTGCCACGACCTGCTCCTCATGCGCGAGGGCCGCATCCTCGCGCAGGACACCCCCGACGCACTGCGCACCCGTACCGACTCGAACACCGTCGAAGAGGGCTTCCTCCGCCTGGTCGACGAAGCCAACGCCCGAGACAACGACCGAGACAACGACCGAGACGACGCCCTCGCAAGGGAGACCCAGGGATGAACGGCGCCCGCACCCTCGCCACCGCCGGCCGCGTCCTGCGCCAGCTCCGCCACGACCCGCGCTCCATCGCGCTGATGCTGCTGGTCCCCGTCCTGATGCTGACCCTGCTGCGCTTCGTTTTCGACGGCAGCCCCCGAACCTTCGACAGCATCGGCGCGTCGCTCCTCGGGATCTTCCCCCTCATCACCATGTTCCTGGTGACCTCCATCGCGACCCTCCGCGAGCGCACCTCCGGCACCCTCGAACGCCTCCTCGCCATGCCACTGGGCAAGGGCGACCTCATCGCCGGCTACGCCCTCGCCTTCGGCGCCGTCGCCGTGGTCCAGTCCCTCCTCGCCACCGGCCTCGCCCTCTGGCTGCTCGGCCTCGACGTCATCGGCTCGCCCTGGCTGCTCCTGCTCGTCGCCCTGCTCGACGCCCTCCTCGGCACGGCCCTCGGACTCTTCGTCTCCGCCTTCGCCGCCTCCGAGTTCCAGGCCGTCCAGTTCATGCCGGCGGTGATCTTCCCCCAGCTGCTCCTCTGCGGCCTCTTCGCGGCCCGCAGCACCATGCACCCGGTCCTCGAAGGCATCTCGGACGTCCTGCCCATGTCGTACGCCGTCGACGGCATGACCCAGGTCCTCACCCACACCGACACGACCGCCGACTTCGTCCGCGACGCCGTGATCGTCGCCGCCTGCGCCCTGCTCGTACTGGCCCTCGGAGCGGCCACCCTCCGCCGCCGCACCCCCTGACCGCACTCCGGACACTCCCGCCCACTCCTCGGCCCGGGTGCAAGGATGTGGAGAACAGTCAGAACAGCCAGAACAGTTCGGCGAGGTGAATCGGGCATGACCCAGACAGTGGCAGTCCTCGGTACCGGCAAGATCGGCGAGGCCCTGCTCAGCGGAATGATCCGCGGCGGCCGGCCCGCCTCGAAACTCCTCGTCACCGCCCGCCGCGCCGAACGCGCCGAGGAGCTCAGCACCCGCTACGGCGTCGAGTCCGTCTCCAACGCCGAGGCCGCCAAACGCGCCGACACCCTGATCCTCACCGTCAAGCCGCAGGACATGGGCAAGCTCCTCGAAGAGCTCGCCCCGCACGTCCCCGCCGACCGCCTGGTCATCAGCGGCGCCGCGGGCATCCCCACCTCCTTCTTCGAGGAACGGCTCGCCCCCGGCACCCCGGTCGTCCGCGTCATGACGAACACCCCCGCCCTCGTCGACGAGGCCATGTCCGTCATCTCGGCCGGCAGCCACGCCACCGCGGAGCACCTCGCCCACACCGAGGAGATCTTCGGCGGAGTCGGCAAGACCCTGCGCGTCCCCGAGTCCCAGCAGGACGCGGCCACCGCCCTCTCCGGCTCCGGGCCCGCGTACTTCTACTACCTCGTCGAGGCGATGACGGACGCCGGCATCCTCCTCGGCCTGCCCCGCGCCCAGGCCCACGACCTGATCGTCCAGGCCGCGATCGGCGCCGCCGTGATGCTCCGCGACAGCGGCGAGCACCCGGTCAAGCTCCGCGAGGCCGTCACCTCCCCGGCCGGTACGACCATCAACGCCATCGTCGAGCTGGAGAAGCACGGCGTACGCGCCGCCCTGATCGCAGCCCTCGAAGCCGCCCGCGACCGCAGCCGCGAACTCGCCGGCGGCAGCAACTGACCGGAGCACCACCCCGCGGCGGGCCCGGCACCGCCGGGCCCGCCGCATTCCCCTCTCCCCTCTTCAGGCCGCGAGCAGTCCGATGGCCCGGTACGCCCGGTCCACCACCGGCCGCGCCAGCGCCCGGGCCCGCCCGGCGCCCTCCCGCAGTACCCGCTCCACCTCGCCCGGATCGGCCGCCAGCTCCGCGTGCCGCTCCTGCAAGGGCCGCAGCAGCTCCACCACGGCCTCGGCGACATCCCGCTTCAGCGGCCCGTACTGGCTGTACCCCGCGGCGAGCTTCTCCGGCTCGCCCCCCGTGCAGGCGGCCAGGACGTCCAGCAGGTTCGCCACCCCGGGCCGGGCGGCCCGGTCGTAGACCACCCCGTCGTCCCCGCTGTCCGTCACGGCCCGCATCACCTTCTTGGCGATCACCGCCGGCTCGTCGAGCAGGTAGACGATCCCGGCGCCGTTCTCGGAGGACTTCCCCATCTTCGAGGTGGGCTGCTGGAGGTCCATGACCCGCGCGGCGACCGTCGGAACCGTCGCCTTCGGCACGGTGAAGGTGTGCCCGTACCGCTGGTTGAACCGCACCGCCAGGTCCCGGGTCAGCTCCACGTGCTGCCGCTGGTCCTCACCCACCGGCACCTCGTCCGTCCCGTACGCCAGGATGTCGGCGGCCATCAGCACGGGATACGTCAGCAGGGACAGCCGTACCCCCTGCCCGGAGGTCTCGGCCTTCGCCGCCTTCTCCCGGTACTGGATCATCCTCCGCAGCTCCCCGTCGGTGGCCGTGCACTCCAGCAGGTACGACAGCCGGGTGTGCTCGTCGACATGGCTCTGTACGAAGAGGGTGCACCGCTGCGGATCCAGCCCGGCGGCGAGGAACAGCGTCGCGGCCTGCCTGCTGAGCCGGCCCACTCGCGCCGGATCGTGCTCGGTGGTCAGCGCGTGCAGGTCGACGACGCAGAACAGCGCGTCCCCGGCCGGCTGCTCGGCCGCGACCCACTGCCGGATGGCACCCAGATAGTTGCCCAGCGTCAGATGCCCCGACGGCGTGATCCCGCTGAAGATCCTCGTCATGTCCTGCTCTCCCTCGTGTGAGTGGTGGTGTGGAAGCCGCCGCATCGGGCGACCGAGCCACTCCCGGGAGGGGGAGAAACAGAAACGGCCGCCGAAGCGGCGGCCGTGAGCGCATGCGTGCTCGCGTGGAAGGTCGGCCGCCGTCAGGCGGCCCACCAGCGAAGGCTGAGCGTGAGCGCATGCGTAGTCATGCATCGAGGGTAGAGGGAAGGAGGCCGAGACGTCGTGAGGTTTCGGCCTCCCGCGCGGCCCCTTCCGGTCCGCCCGCCGACCGGTCAGCCTGGGGTTGACACAGGTGTCCCAGGTCCGTAAGGTTCTTCGAGTTGTCCGAAGTGAGCGCCGACCCCGGTCGGTCCCCGGACAGCCATCCCGCACTACACATTCGAACGAAACGACGCACTTCGTCGTCCCGTTTTCATGCGTATTTGCGAATGAGGAATCCGCGTCCGATGACGCAGCCGCCGATTAGGTTCGGGGGCAGGGAATCCGCTACTGTCTCACTCGCCGGAAGGGCCCAACAGCCCGGAACGCAAAGCCCGCTGACTGGGAGTCAGGCCCGAAAGGATCTGATAGAGTCGGAACCGCCGGAAAGGGAAAACGCGAAAGCGAAGAACCTGGAAAGCAAGCGAGAAAGACTCTGATAGAGTCTGAATCGCAAGAACGAAAGCCCGGAGGAAAGCCCGAGAGGGTGAGTACAAAGGAAGCGTCCGTTCCTTGAGAACTCAACAGCGTGCCAAAAATCAACGCCAGAAGTTGATA
>NZ_JBIAUK010000037.1:0-74373 GCF_042892775.1 Streptomyces sp. NPDC001717
AACGCCACACCCCCACAGCAAACCTGCAGGTCACACAACGCAGCATCCACTGAAAACGAAACGCCAAAGCACTGAAGAACCACCGCCGAATAGCAGCCAGACCCCGAGCTCAAGACTCCGCAGGCCAGAGAGCCGGCCCGTCCGCCTACTGGGCAGATTCAGTGAGCCAGCACAGCCACACTCGCTCAGAAGACTGCTCACACCCCGTGGTCCACGACAACTGAGCCCGACGACTGAATCTAGAACCCAAGCGGTGGGCAACTGTGTGCGATGCGTGCCAGGTTCCTGTGCACTGCGTGCACGCACCAAACCACGCACTGGCCGGGGACGGCCGGGCGCTGCGCGCCGGTGACGGAGCGTGAGACCCCGCGCTTCGTGCAGGACGGGCTGGCGCCCGCTTCGTGGGCTTCGGCCTCGGAGTCTTTCGCTTCGCTCCAGACTCCTGGTTGAGCCGCTTCGCGTCTCAACTCTGAAGGACAGAACCCCGTGTACGCGATGTCCACGCGGTTCTACGCTGCTTGGCCGGCCGAGAGGGCCCCACGGCACCCACGTCAAGGTTCACGCCCCCACACCCACCGACGCTGCCGCGTCCACGCCCTGCCCGCCTGGGCCCACACCCTCTTCAGGGCAGCACACCACCACCATCAAGACACCGGCCGTCCCCCGACCAGCCCCCTCCACCCCCTCATCACCACCCGTAATGCCGCCACCCTCACCGAACACGTCGACGCCATACACATCCGTCTACCCCACTGACATCCCACCGGCCCGGGCCCAGCGGTGCAGACAGACGGCGAGACCTCCCGGCGCCAGGAAACACGCCGATGTTGCTGGCCAGGTTGAGGTAGACCAGCGACGGTCAGGCAAGACCAGGCATGACGGGCCGCTGGCCTTCAGCGCGTGGACTTGACTGCGACGGTGAGAACTGACGGGTCTGTCTCAAGCCTGGGCATCCGCTTCACCGGATCGTCCCAGTGCGCCTGCTGACGGCCCCAGGGACGGCCGTAGACTCGCGCGCCATGGAAGAGATCTTCAGGCTCGGAGAGATCAGCTGCCCGTCAGGCACTCTGGTCGTCGTTGACGGCGGCCATCTGGGGACGTGGAGCGGAGCACGTTCGCCGGCGGAAATCGATCCTGCTCTGCTTGGTATTGACGATCCGGCGATGGCTGCCGAAGTACGCAACTCAGTCGACTTTGCCGTGGTCGGCCCAGACGCCTCGGCCGCGGCCCGCACCTTCGACCGGCAGCCAGGTGCCGTGCTCCACGACATACCCCCCTCCCGCGCAGGGAAGCTTGAGTCGATGTTCGACGAGCACTGCCGGACCACACGGCTGGACGCCCGCTTGGCGGCGTTGCCCAGCCGCGAACCACATGCCCAACGCGCGCGCCGTACCGCCGCTCAAGGCGGCGGCGGTTTCCTGATGTTCGGGGTGCCCGTCGTCGCAGTAGGAGGGGTGCCCACCGATCGTCACCTGCCGGTGCTGGCTTCACGGGTCGACCACGGCGAGGGCGTCGGGCCGCGCTGGTCTGAGATATCGGTGCGGATGAGCGAAGCCACACCGCAGTCATCCGTGCGTCTGGGTGAGGTCGGCGTCGACTGGGCCCGCGTGCTCTTCGGCGATACAGACGCCCTGAACGCCTGGCAGCACGACGAGCCCATCGACGGCCTGGCCGACGTCGCATTCTGGGGCGCTGCCGCAGAGGAAGCCGCCACGAAGTTTTCGACACCGGAACTGGGCGAACCCGGCGAAGCCGGTGTCCGCGGATGGGCTGGGCTGCCCGTGGCGCAGGCCTGGGAGAAGGCCCGCGCTGTGCAGAGCTGGAAGGAGGAGACCGGGCGGCGCATGATGGTGGACTTTTGCCCTCATTCCCATCACTGGCAGATCATGCGACAGGTTCGTGCCTCTGAAGTCGAGGCCGGAACCGTGGACATCGGCGACGCCCGACTGCTCTGCGCAATGACCAGCTGGGGCGACGGCTACTTCCCCGTGTTCGCCGACCTGGACGCCTCTGGCGCCATGGTCGCATTGAGGGTGAGCTTCACCGACGCGAACGAGTAGCAGTCCTCCCCATGACGGCTTGAGACGCAAGGGAATGCTGACTGACGGCGCTGGCCCACGCCAACCCGATCTGCACCAAAACGACCAGCACAAACGCCAGACATGACAGCACCAAATCGGCACCTCACGTCAGTACCGAACACCCACGCCTACCAGCGGAAACCACACCCAGACCACTGACAAAAACCTGCCGAAAACCACCGACAGAACCATGCAGATCATCAACTAGAGACCATAGCCGACGGAGCCCGGCCGATCGCTTCGGCAGGGACCCGTCCCCCTGTGTGTCAGGCCTTCTTGCGGGCCGTCCTGTAGAGCTCTGCGGTCAGGGCGGCGACCTCCTCCTGCGAGGCGCCTTTGCCGCCGGTCTTCGCCTGCGCCAACTCGAAGACGTTGGCGCCTCCCAGAGTGGAGTAGTCGCACCAGGCGCAGATCGGATACTGGAACTCCGCGGCACCGCCCTTGGGTGCGCCGGCATCCTTGTCGTGCGTGACCTTCACGTCCTGGCATTTCATGAGCGCGCCGTCGAAACCGGCGGGCTTTACGGCCCGGGGGCTTCCGAGCCGCTCCATCTTGAGCCCCCGCGCCTTCCCGTCGCCCTTGAGGCCCTTCTTGGTGACGTTGGCGAAGTAGTTGTCGAGCGCCGTGGCGGGGTCGGGGATGTCGCCGTAGAGGCCGTCGAAGGTCAGGCGCTTGCCGCCCACCTTCGCGGGATCGTTGGGGTCAGTGCTCTCCGCGTTGTAAATGCCGGACGCCGCCTGCGCGTTGTTCACCCCGGCGGCCGCGGCCTCCTGCTTCTGCTCGGCGTTCAGCTCGGCAGGCGCGCTGCCCGGACTCGACTTCGTGTAGGCATCGACCGACTCCGGGGCAACGAGCTTGTAGCCCTTGCTGTCCACGGTGATGTCACCGGTGCTCGCGCCGTCGCTGTCGCCGCCGAGCGCGAAGTATGCTGCGCCCGCGAGCACCGCGAGGGCGACTATCACTCCGGTGATGATCAGGCAGGTCTTCTTCCCCGAGGCCGGCTCTGGGGGCGGGAAGCCACCAGGGAAGCCACCCGGTGCGCCGTACGGGGAGGGCTGGCCGAAGGGGTGGGGCTGCTGGGGCGGGCCCCAGACCTGCTGGCCGAACGGCTGCGGCCCGGAGACGTCAGGCGGGCCGAACACTCCGGCCGGGCCGGGTGGCTGCTGGTCGGACGGTCCGGGCTGATCGCAGCTCATGTGCGCTGCCCCCTGTGCGTACAGGCCCACAGCCGCTGCGCATCCTGCAGAACGACGGTGTCCGGTCCGCAAGCGGCGTGCAAGCCGTCCCAGGCGCCTTTGGCGTGGGTGATGCAGATCAGCTTGTCCTTGCCGGGCGCCAGTCCCGTCATCTTCGACCAGGGAAGCTCTCGATCGACGCCCTTCACCCTGTGTACGAATCCGTCGGTGGCGAGGCGGAGACCGGTACTGGAGTTCACCATGAGCGCACCCTCCTTCTCCAATCTGTCCAATACGTGGTCAGCACGGGTGAGCCCCGTCAGCCCGCCGCGGCGAAGGCGGCTTCGAGGCGCGGGACATAGTCCGCGAAGGCCGGGGCCCAGCACCCGTAGTTGTGGCCGCCGTTGCAGCTCGGGGCCAGCGACGCGCCGTTGCCGTAGTCGATGAGACGGCTGGGAATGCCCAGCTGGTCCAGGCGGGCCTTGAAGGTGTGGGAAGCCGTCGCGGTGTGGACGTCGATGAGGTCGTTGTTGCCCGTGTAAAGCGTGATGCCGGTTCCGGAGAGTTTGGCGAGGTTGACCGGCGCGGCCGGATCGACCGCCTTCAAGACGCGGTCGGCGTCGAAGAACGGGTACGGGGAGCCGAAGATCGCGTCGCTGTCCACATAGGGGCCGTGGCCCGCGCAGTTGCCGGAGCCGGATCCGGACGAGCTGCTCGCGGCGCACCAAGCACCGGCGAGGTTCAGCTCGGTGGCCAGGACGGCCCCTCGGACCTGCCACATACCGAAGTCGATGCCCCCGGAGAGGGCCCCCACGTGACCGAACAGGTCGGGCCGGGCTTGGGCGTAGTGCAGGGAGCCGTAGCCGCCCATGGACAGTCCGACGACGGCGCGGTGGGCGCGGTCGGCGCGCGTATGGAGATTGGCGTCGATGAACGGGACGACCTGGGTGAGGTGGAAGGTCCCCCAGTTCGCTTTCCCTTCGGCCGTGTTCTGCATCAGCCAGTCGGCGTACCAGCCCTTCATTCCCCCGTCCGGGACCACGGTGATCATCGAGTCCGAGTGCAGCGCCGGGGCGGCCGCGACGTCGTTCACGTTGCCGCCACCGCCGTGGAGGAAGTACGTGACCGGCCAGCGGCGGCCGGGGGTGTTGTCGTAGGCGGCCGGGAGGAGGATGCGGATCTGGTGCTTCCCGGAGAGCTGCGGGGTGGTGACGGTGAGGGTGAAGTCGGTGGGGCTGTGCACCTGCGTTTCTTCGCGGAGCACGGACAGACCGTAGCCGTCGCTGAAGTCGGGGACGGCAGCGGAAGCCGGGGAGGCGGCGGCCAGCGGGGCGGAGGTCAGCCCGGTGGCCGATGCGGTCGGTACTGAGGCCGGCACGGCGGCGTGTGCCGCGCCGGCGCCCGCCAGGACGGTGAGCGCGAGGGCCGCGCCGAGTGAGGTGAGGCGCAGGGACGTCATGAGCAAATCCTTCGTCGAGGAGGCTCGCGGCGTGCTGAGCTGCCGCGAGCCGGACGTCTCGATGGTGGTGTCCCCATCCGCCCGGCCAACAGGCCAAGCCACCGGCCATTGGTGACCGGCCTTCGAACGGCCCCCGGTCCGTGCCGTTCCGGGGGCGCCGATGTCGTGTTCGCGTGGTCAGGGGGCGCCGGTCGGCGGCGGTGTGAACGTGGCCGGGGCGAAGTCCCGGTGCCGACCGCGGAACGTACGTCCGAGGTGGTGCTGCAGCCGGACGTGGCGGAACTGGTACACGGCTCCGGTCTGGCGCAGTACCCCTCGGTGGTAGGCGTCGTCCAGGAACGCGGCGGGGTTCCAGGGGAGCCGTCCGGTCAAGGGCAGCCAGACACGTGCGAGCACGATCCACTGGCCCCAGGCGGTGAAGGTGAGCACGTAGGAGGCAGCCCCGCCAAGCCCGCCGGCCGCACCCATGAAGAGATTCTCCCCAACGCCCCAGTTAAGCGGTCCCAACGCACCCCGGAGCAGATGGAGGATCAGGTGCCCGCCGAAGGCGATGGCCACGGTGAACGCCAGAGCGAGGATGAGGAACTGCCGGCCGGCCGTCGTGCGGTTCGAGGCCAGCAGACTGACCGGGGTGGCCGCCGCGGTGACGTCCACGGGTGCTTCGAGCGCGGCCATGAGACCGAAGACGAGACAGCCGGCCGAGCCGAAGATCAGCCCGAGGACCAGCATGTTGATGAAGGTGGCCTCCACCACGTGCGGATCGGTGAGCGCGGTCCCGGAGACCAGCGCGCGTTGGAGGGTGAGGGCGCAAGCGCATCCGACGCCCAGGACGGTTCCGCCGATCAGGCCTTGCCCGGCACGGAAGGTGAAGGTGCGCAGGGGTCTGCGGCCGAGGCCGTCGTGCGCGGGGCGCAGTGTCAGCCGTACGCGGGCCGGTTCGAAGGCCGCTGCGCCGCCGGATCTGTCCGCCATCGCGTAGACGGCTCCGAAGCAGAGTCCTGCGGCGGGTCCCATGAGGCCGCCCCGCAGGAGGAGTTCGCCGACAGAGAGTGGGGTGAGCAGCAGGCCGACCACCCAGTCGATCAGTGTGATGCTCACGGCGGTGGCCAGTGCGAAGACCATGGTCCGCGTCGAGCGCGACAGCGAATCGCCGAGCTGCCACCACGCGAGGTCTTGGCGCTCGCGGTCGAGGCGGACCAGGTGGTGGGCGAGGTGGCCGAGCCAGCGTTCGGCCCGCGCGGGGTCGGCGTACGGCGCCTTGGGCTGTCGGCCGTCTGCGTCCTGTTCGGGGGCGCGGCGTCGGTAGACCGCGGGCACGAAGCCCGCCAGCAGGTGCTCGTCCAGGCTCTTCACGGAGGGGAACCGGGTGGCGTCCAGGAGCTCGGCGGGATCCCGGTCGGGCGTGTCGCTGTACAGGGTGCGGGCGAGGATGACCATGAGCGGGGTCGTCAGCACGGCGGCGAGGTTGATGTGTTCCGACCCCTGGCCTGTGCGCAGTTCCGTGATGACCGCGTCCCACGGCGAGCCGGGCGCGCCGGTGTCGTGGGCGGGGATCGCGCCGGACGTGGGGACGGGGCGGGTCGTGCGGGGCAGGTAGTCGGCGAGGTCTTCGAGGGTGAGGTCGGTCAGCTCGATGCCCCCCGCCCAGACGAGCGGGGCGTGCGCCGCGCTGACCGCCTCGGCGTACTCGTCGCGCCGGCTGGTGAGTACGAGCGGGGAGGAGGTTGCGTTGAGCGCGTCCAGGGCCTCGTGCCTCAGCCCTTCGGCGATCTCGTCGAACCCGTCGAGGACCGGCAGGATGAGGTCGGCGTCGACCAGCGCGGCGGCCAGGGTCGCTCCGCCGGAGCTGCGCCGGGCCAGGTGCGGGTGGTCGCGCAGCAGTCGGCCGATCAGCCAGTCGCGCAGTGCGGTGGTCGAGGGGTCCCAGGAGCCGATGCTGAAGATGACCGGCACGCGGCGGTGCGGCGCCTGGGTCTCCAGGAGGTCCAGGACGAGCCTGATGATGAGGATGGACTTGCCCGAGCCGGCTCGGCCGAGGATCACCAGCCGCCCGGAGGGGATCTTGAGGTAGACCTCGGCCGTGCTCCGCAGGTCGCCGTCCAGATCCACCTCCCGCGCAGTCCCGCCGGGCCCCAGCCGCTGGATGTTCTCCGCCCGGTCGGTCAGCGCGGCGGGCGCCGGCTTCCACCGTACGGGCAGGGGGAACGGGTCGTGGACGCGACGCTGCGCCTCTTCGCGCCGCCAGCGACGCCGGATCTCCGTCGCCAGCTCGTGCGCTGCGTCGGCGAGCGTGGGATGGAGGGGCGGCCCGGCGGGTGGTGCGGGCGCGGGTTCGGGTGCAGGTGGGCGCACAGGTGCGGGTGCGGACACGCCACGGTCGTGGCCGGGGCTGAGGCCGTTGTCCGCACCCACATCGTGGGACGCCGTGGATGAGCTGGTGAGCGTAGCCGCAAGGAGTAGACGGTCTGCGCCTTCCACGCCGAGCGCGTCCGCGAGCAGATTCACCGTATCCATTCGGTGGTTGGTGGATCCGCCCTTCTCCAGCCGGCGAATGGTGCGCACGCTGACCCCGGACCGCTCGGCCACCTGCTCCTGCGTCAGGCCCGCTTTGTCGCGCAGCTTGCGTAGCAACGTGCCGAGGCCCTCTGTCATCCGGCATCTCTCCTGATCCACCAGTACGAACAGCTGGTGAGCCTACCCGTGGCCGCCGGTCACCAATGGCCGGGTGTCTGACCTGTACAAGAACCATGGCCGAGAACAACGTTGAGGTCCGTGCCCCTACGGACGTCACAGCAAGGAGGCGACGTGGCCAACCGCTTCTGGTGCGGAGAGTGCACTTTCAAGACGCCCTGGGTCGACCGTTCCGAGGGGGTGCGCCGGCAGATGGAGCACTACGGCCGCAAGCACCCCGGCATGCACCCCGTCGGCCAGGTCGAGACCCGAAGGCGCGGCCCTTCCACGCACAAGGTGTGCCTGCTGCTCACAGCGGGCGCCCTCATCCTGCTCACCGTGGTGACCACGTGTCGCCATTGAAGGCTTGCGGTCCCCTGCCCATAGGCCGCCGTCGACGGCGGCCGGGCTGCGTCCCCTCCGGCTGGGGGCGTTGCTCCCTTTCTGGGTCCGCGCGAAGAAGGTGCTGACCCTCAAGAAGTGCTGACCCTCAAGTACCTTTCATCATCAGGAGGTTGGTTCATGTCACACCTGCCCGTTCCCCCGCGCCTTGGCGGTCGTTCCGGTCCCCCCGTTCGGCGGCGCCCTGGTACCGCTACAGCGGCGGGAAGTCTCGGTATTGCGTACGGTCTCGTGGTGGGGTGCGCTGGGGTGTCTGGAATGGTGTGGGGCTTGAGCGCATTCGGCGAGGTGGGCTGGCTGGTCTTCCTCTGCGCCTTCGTCATCCCGTTCGGTGTTGCCCTGGTGCGCAACGGGGCCAAGGTGCTGTCGGGTGAGCCGGAGGCGGGCCCTCGGCTGAGCCAGCTGCTAATGGTGCCGGCCGGCCTGTCCGGCGTCGCGATCGGTTCCATGGTGGCCCAAGCGGACTTGGACACCAGCCAGGCGCAGAACCAACTGACCGGCTTCATCGCGGCCTTCGTACTCTCGGCCGCAGCGATCGTCCTGACCGAGGCACGCTCCACGAAGGCATACCTCGGGTTGCTCTAACACCCCGGCGCAACCGGCGAGCACCCGCTCGCCCACCGCCTACGCCTCGCGCCTCTGGCCGGTGCGGTCTGCTGCCGGTGGGCGGGAACGGCGGCTTCCGTCGGTGCCTGCTGTCCGGAGGCCGCAGCGGCGGGCATCGTGGTGGAGCGGGAGCGGGCAGCCGTCGGGGACGCGCGGACCCGGGAGGCGGGCGCGGCCGGCGCCGAGGGCGGTGTCGTCAGGGAGTGCAGGGTCGCCTCCACGAGCCGCCCGCCCGTGGTGGAGGACGGGCCGTCCTGCCAAGTGGTATCGGCCTTCCCAGGCGAACCAGGTGCGCGGCGCGGAGACCGGTGCCGCCCTGGTCGCGGCTCTGGTCCGAAGCCGACACCATGAACACGAAGACCCCGGTGGCCTAAGGCCACCGGGGTCGTTTTCACAGCCCCACGTCGACAACCACCACGTCGCCGCCATGCACACCTTCAACGTCGCTCAACACTGGGTGGCCAGCCACCGTCCGACGTCTTCCCCGTGCCGGGTCACCCCGGGGGTGATGGCGGTCAGGCGGGCGCCTTCCTCCAGGAGCTGGGCGAGGTAGGCGTAGTGGCGTTGCCAGTCCACCGTCCACCCGTGGTTGTCGTCGCTCGGGTTCCAGTCCTCGTCGATCGCGGCGAGCGCGGCCGCCCGGCGCCCGGCACGCACCGGGTCCTTCCCGAGTCCGTCGGGCCGGCGGATGGTGGTGAGCCACTGCCCGACCGGGCGGTCGAGGGCGGTGGCGTGCCGGGGCGCGGCCAGCGTCCCGTGTTGCTCATAGTAGGCGCGGGCGGCGGCGAGGTTCTGGTCGAAGCCGGCGTACGCGGTGTCCCACACGATCCCGAGCTACTGGCCCTTGCGTTGTTGACGACCAGCGAACACCACATCTCGGGCCGCCTGGGCGGTCCGGGGCCCCGGACCGGGACTTTAGTCGCGGTAGTTCGAGACGACGTTGGCGATGGCCAAAATGGCGCACACGCCGAGCACTCCGGCGCCCCCGAGGACGATCCACCCGAAGCGGTGATCTTCAGATGCTTGTTCGTCCGCGTCACGGCTTGTGATGTGCCCGTTGACGGTGGTCGAGCAGGTGCTACCCGACTGCATCGACTCGCCGCCGCATTCGCCTTCAGAGTTGATCTGGTTCAAGCCCCACAGGCCGATCAGGAACGTGAGGATCACCAGGAACCCCGCACACCCGAGATCCCCGCCCTTGCTCTCTTGCGCCATCACAGTCACCCCTCGATCTACGGATTTCTCTTCGGATTCGGGTCGCATCATCATGACGGCGGGCGACGTCCCGCCCTTCGGCTCTCTAGGAGGTCCTGTGCGGGGGTGTTCTCTCTGCCTGAAGCCATGACTTCCTGCCCTTCCATCTGTAGGTGTGGGGTTTCCGGTCACGAGGGTGGTCCGGGCCAGGGCGGCAGTACAGGTCGCGCAGCCGGTCATTTGTGACCGGCGGCCACGGGACGTTCGGCTGGCCGGGTCCTGCGGGGTCTGCTGCCGGCCCAGCCGCGCCGGCACGGCCCGCCAGCTCTTCAGAGGCGCCTGCACGCCGTTCCCAACGGCCATGGCTCCGGCTGGTCGACGGTGACCTCCTCACCGTTCCCGCGGTCGCCGTGCAACGCTGCGGCGGGGGCTTTGCCGTAGATCGCGTTGAGCAGCCCGAGCGAGGGCCGGCCGTCGGCGAGGGCCTGGTCCGCGAGGACGCCCGGCGATACCGAGGCAGGCCCCCCTCGTATCCCAGGCTGCTCGCGGTCCGCATGGACCAGATCCACGAACCCGGGCGGCACCGGTCTCCTCGCCGCGCACCTGGCCCGCGTCGGCGACAACACCACCCTGGAAGGACGGCCGAGGGCGGTGTCGGGGTGGTAGGCGGGAGAGGCGGTCACACCCTCGGCCAGGAACCGGCGGACCTGTTCAGGGGCTGCGGGGACGCAGCGCTTGCCGCTGTCCCCGCAGGCCCGGGTGTGGACGCGGCCGGGAGCTGACCGACGCCGATCCCGCGCCTGACCAGCCACGTGGGTGGATAGGGGGCCGGCTACTGTCGGATGGCGGCGGCCTCGCGCTCCTCAGCGGCGGCAAGTGCCTGCTCCGTGCGGCTGAGTTCGCCGCGCAGGTAGGTGACCAAAGTCCGCAGCCGGGGCAGGTCGGGCGGCAGGACGGACACGCTCGGCCCCGTACTGCGCCCTCACCGGACCAGGACGGCAACGGCCGGGGCACCCACCTGGCCGGGATCGCGGCCGGCAGCCATTTCGGCGTCGCGAAGAAGGCACACGTGATCGCGGTGAAGGTCGCTCACGACCACACCGGCTTCAGCCCCAAAGACCTGATCAAAGGCCTGGAGTTCACAGCCCGGCAGGCAAAGGAGACCGGCCGCCCCTCGGTTGCCCTGATCGGTGCGTGCGGGCCGAAGAACGACGACGTCGACGCCGCGGTCACCTCGGCCATCAGGGCCGGGGTCTTCACTGTCGTCTCGCTCGAACTTCGGCCCAGCCGTCGACATCTACGCCCCCGGGGAGGGCATCATCTCCACCTCCATCGGCAGCAGCCCTGCCAGCACCTTGTCCGGAACCGCGCAGGCAGCGGCCCACGTCGCCGGCCTGGCCGCCTACTTCCTGACCACACACGCCGAGAGCGGCGCAACCCCTGCCACCATCGGCGACACCAACATCAAACTCGCCAACCACCGAGTACTGCACAACGTCCCCGACCACACGGTCAACCTCCTGGCCAGCAACAACACCGGCCTGTAGCGAGCAGCCAGGAGCAGCTCGCCGCCCTCGGGGTCCAATGGGCCGGCTGAGCTAGATGTACGCCGGGACTTGTGGCGGGACCGGACGGGCGGGCACAGTGCCAGCGCGTTCGGCCGCTGCACGGCTGTGGCGCAGGTTCGCGCAGCGCAGGCCGCCGCCAGGGTGCCATTCCATCACCGGGCCGGCTGCGTCCCCGTGTTCGGCGCACCAGGACACCGGGACCAGGCCCCCGCAGTCGCACCGGCGGCACGCGCACCGCTACCCCGAGCCGGCATACGGGACTCCGTGGCGGACTACCCCGCCCGCCCTCCCCTCCGCGGCTGTGCCCCGCAGGCGGGCCGGCCACGCAAGCGTCACCCGCAGGCCGCCCGACCCCGAACGGAACCGCTCGATCACCCTCATCTCCCCCAGGACCGCCAACGGCGCCGTATTTGGCGCCGTCAGCCGGCTCACCCACGCCCCGAACTCCCCCGCCGCCAGGGCGGCCAGCTCGTCGGCGTCCGCATCGGTAGACCAGCCGGACAACTGGTCCTCTCCTTCGGCGTCGTCGGCCAGGTCCAGCCAGGGTCCGTCGAGGCGGAACGTGCGGCGGCCGGGGCCGACCACGGCCAGCGAGGCCGATGGCATGCCCACGGGCACCTCGATCTTGTCGTGGGCGAGCAGCCAGGCCACGACCGCCGCCTGATCGAACTGCGGGTGCACGTCCGTGCCGCCGGCCGGGGCGGGGAAGTCGGCGTGCCGGCGGCGCCAGCACGCCACCGCGGCCCGGCCCAGCCCAGCCATCCGCGCCACCTCCGCCAGCAGCACCCGGTCCCGGCCCGGGACAACCGGGTCCAGGGCGGCGAGCAGGGAGCGGCGGGCCCGCGCGGGTGGCGCGCACCGCCGCCAGTCGACCCAGGGCCGGACGACGGGAAGCAGGGCGACGTCCTCGGCGAAGTACAGCGGGACCGTGGTCACGCCGCCGTGGCGCTTGTAGTCGATCTCCACCGAGCCGACCGGCGCGACCCAACCCAGGCGCACCACCGCGTCGAAGTCGACGCGGCGCACGCCCAGGCGCCGGGCGGCCTGGTCCGAGCCGAGGGGGACGTGCCGGTCGAGGAGAACCGGCAGGTCCCGGCGGCGGCCGAGGACGGCCACCTGGTCCGGGTGGACGTCGGGGCACTCGGCGTCCCCGCCGAGGCGGACCAGCAGGCCGGCCCCGGCGAGGTGGCCGACCGCCGCGGCGGTCACCCGCGGCCGGCACCGCAACGGCTCCCCCAGGGCCGCCGTCAGCCGGTCCGCCGCCACCCCGGCACCGATCGGCCCCCGCAGCGCCGCGCGCACGGCCTCGGGGTCGGCGGCCTCCACCACCGCCCGCGACCACTGCCCCGGGCCGGCGTCCGCCGGCGGGACCAGGCCCGAGCCGACCGCCCACCGCCAGGCCGCCAGAGGTACCCGCAGCCGGCCCCGCGGCCTGGTTCTCGTCGTAGCTCTCACGTACCGAACGCGCCACGAATCACACTCCGATCACACATCGACCGGCCCGACGATCGGGCCGCGCCGGAAACATTCCGAAAGATCCTGTTTGCTGTCAACAGCCCTGATTTTGGGGCGAGTTGGGAGCACACCGCACAAGCCGCCTACGCGTACGCGAGGGCAAAAATCACCCCTGCGGGGCAGTGCGGGCCGCCCCCGGACGGACGGGGCCGGGGGTGCCGCTGGCGTGGGCACCCCCGGGGGCTCCCGGGCCGCGTGGGCGGCCCCGGGACCCCCGCAGATGCGGCCAGGCGTGCGGCCGTCCGCCTCGCCCCCGGGTGAGCCGTACGGCGGCCTGCGCGACCGCGGCCGCCACCCCCACCGCATCCGCCCACTCCGGCGCCCACGCGGACACCACGACCTGCGCCACCTCCCCGGCGAGCTCCGAGGCCACCCGGCCCACCAGTCGGCGGCCACCGGTCCGGCGGCGGCGCGGGGCCGGCTCCCCGGCGGGCCCGCCCGGCTCCCGCCCGGACTCCTCGCCCGTCGACTCTCCGCCCGTTCCTGTCGTGCCCATGTCAGCTGACTCCTTACGCGAAACCACCGATCACACCTCCGGTCGAAGGTGTGATCCGCACTGTGGAACGCCGAGGGGCTAGCCCCGCAAGTCCCGGATAATCGCAGGCCAGAGCAGGTGTGGACGCAACTCGTACGCGTGCTACACGATCGCCCCCAAGCCCCGCAACCCCGGCCGATGTGACCTGCCCCACACCCGAACTGCGGCTGGTCGAGCTAGTTGTCACCGGCGCCGCTTGGGCACGGCAGTTGTCCCCACCAGAGGCCCGACCCGACCTCTCGTCTCGGCCCGCCGCGAGGGTTCGGGAGGTCTACCGCCGCATGATTCCGCGGGTTGTAATGGCGCCCATGAACTCATGGCTTGCCTGGTTAGGTTTCATAGCCGTCGCCGTTGCCTCGATGCTGGGTCTGCTCATATGGCGGAGATCGCGACTGGCGAACGGGCGAGCCCCGGAACCGTACTCCTACGCGGATCCCCGGGAAGCAGAACAGAGACGGTCTGTCGGTGCGAGCCCCTACGAAACACTGCTCGTCGTGGCCGCGATCAGCCCGTTCGTGACTGCATTCGCGACCAGCCTCGGGGAGCGCCTGGGGACGAGCGTGAAGGTCCGGAGGCAGGCACGGCGTCAGCGCGGCGAGGCCAACAACCTCGTTCTCACGCACCGCGCCCGCGTCACGACGATCGAGGTGGGCACGGGACTCAGTGACGAGGCACAACTGGCGCTGATCGATCTGGACCTGACCCGACCAGAGCTGCGGGGCCACCACCTGCGCTGGAGCGAAGAGGCGGCAGCGTGGCTTCCTGTGCCCGATACGCCTGCATCCGAAGGTGCTTCATGAGGCCGCTGGCAAGGGCGCGGTGACAGGCATCGCGACCAAGTGACTGCCGGCTCGACCAGTCACACGAACGGAGGGGGTGGGGCTGTGCCGCACTCGCCTCGAAATTCGAACGTACGCTCTAATGCGAGGAACATCTTCCGCTCGCCCAGGAGTCCGCCATGCCCACCCCCGAAACTCCCGCCAGACCCCAGCCCGTCACCTGGTCGCCCAGCCAGACCGGGCCGTGCGCGAACGGCCACGCCCCAACCTGCAAATACGGGGCCGGCGCGTCTCCCACGTGTTCGTCATGCAAAGCCGCGCGGCAGGCACAGTACGGGCGCTGAGCGTGTCCATCCTGCCCCCCGACCTGCCTCGGCTGCGGACGCTGGTCACTTACCTGCGCGGTGAGCTCAGCCGCACGGAGGCGGCCTGGCTTTGTTCACGAGAACGGGCAGCAGTTGTTCACCACTTCGGGAGGCAGTCGGTGGATCGCTGTTCGAATGCCGTCGTGAGGGTGGACTGTGGTGGTTCCGTGCTGTTGTGGCGTGACCTGGGCGCGGCAGAGGGCTCTCCCCTGGGTGATGGGCGTAGCCCCCGGAGGTTCTTCGTGGGCAGGGTGGGTACGTGCTCTTGCCGCACTGCCCGCTGGCTGGGGCGGGGCTAGGTTCTGTCCGGCGGATCATTCGCGGAGCCAGAGTCTGATGGCTGCTGTGGTGATGGTGCCGTGGAAGACGTAGGCGCGTTTGTCGTAGCGGGTGGCGACGGCCCGGTGGTGTTTGAGCCGGTTGATAGTTCGTTCGACTTCGTTGCGGCGCTTGTAGAGCTCGTGGTCGAAGCCGGTGGGCCGGCCGCCTTTGCTGCCGCGGCGCTTGCGGTTGGCCCGCTGGTCCCTCGGTTCCGGGATCGTGTGCTTGATCTGGCGTCTTCGCAGGTGGCTGCGGTTGTGGCGTGAGCTGTATGCCTTGTCGCCGCTGACGTGGTCCGGCCTGGTCCGGCGGTGCCCGCCGCCGGGCCGGGCGACGCGGATTCGTGCGAGGACTTCCGCGAACTGGGGTGCGTCGCCCCACTGGCCCGGGGTGACCAGGAGTGCGAGCGGGCGGCAGCCGCCTTCGCCGGCCAGGTGGTTCTTGCTGGTCAGGCCGCCCGGGACCGGCCGAGTCCCTCGTCGGGGCGGTGGTGTCGAGGCGTCGTTCTTTTTTCGGGACCCTCGGGGCGGTCTTGCGGGCCCCGGCCGCGTGCTGGTGGGCCCGGCACGTGGTCGAGTCGACGCCCACCATGCTCCAGTCGAGCCGGCCCGCCAGATCGGTATCGGCCTGGACGGCCCGCAGGATCCGGTCCCATGTGCCGTCGGCGGACCAGCGCCGATGGCGTTCGTAGACCGTCTTCCAGCTGCCGTATCGCTCGGGAAGGTCCCGCCACGGGATCCCCGTCCGTACCCGGAACAGGATTCCGTTGACCACCCACCGGTGGTCGCGCCAGCGTCCGCCCCGCAGACCGGTGGCAGGTAGGTGCGGTTCAAGCCGCACCCACTCCACGTTCGTCAGATCACCCCGCCCCATGCCCGGCTTAACGACCAGACAAGCAGACAGTCACAAGATCCGCCGGACAGGCCCTAGTGGCGGCCGAGCCACTTCTGATTTTCCCCATTCGAGCATGTCCACTGGCGAGCCGGAGCACCGACATCCCTACTCCAATCCGCAATCTCAAGACATTTACCGCTGTGGTAATTCTCGAATACGAGCCTGGATCCTCCATCCTTCCAATGGACCAACCATTTCTGGTTATTCCCTCCCGTGCAGCCCCACTGACGGGCCGGAGCGCCATTGTCGGTACGCCAATCCGCAATCTCAAGACACTTGCCACTGTGATAGATCTTCAACGTACCGGGTTGCGAATCGCTAAACAAAAACAACTGATTCCCGTTTCCCGTGATGCATGGCCATTGGCGAACCGGAGCGCCATTGTCGGTACGCCAATCCGCAATCTCAAGACACTGGAAGCTATGATCGGCCTGGAGATAGTCCCATCCGTCAACCACAGTCGCAGACGCGTAAGACGCCGGAAGACACAACGCCATCACAACGGCCGAAATAACTGCCGCCCCTGCCCGAAGGGCAGATCCAACAACACCAAATCTCACGAACGATCCCCTCACCGTAGCCAGCACCATGCCAGCCGGAAACATCAGAGTCACCTTACTTATCATCAGTAGCGGATCAAAGCGGAGAGAAAGATTCCGGAAATCCGACACGCTCCCCGCTCACGGCACGCCCTCACCGCCCGTCCTTCGGCATCCGCTGCGGGGGGCCGCAATTGGTCCTTGGCCCGCGTGGCGGGCCGGGCTGCCCGCTGGGGAGGAGTGGTGCCGGGCTGCGGTTCCAGGCAGGTGAACCCCCATGCGGCGTCCGGAGCGTTCACCAACCGGCCCGCCGCCCATAGGGCGGCCGTGTCCGGGTCGGCAAGGACCGCGTGCAGAATCTGCTCGACCTCGCGCAGCACCGGCTCACTCACCGTCTGCCCGGCCTCGGCGGCCAGAGCGCGCGCCGTGCGCGCGAGGCGCCCGATCACCACATGCTGGTCATGCGACAGCTTCCGCAACTGCTCGGCATCCAAAGTCCGGTGCGCGGTACGCAGCGCCTCGCCGAGCTGGACGAGGCTGCGCGCCTCCTTCGGCCGGCGGCGGGCCAGCTGCCCCGCCGCCCATGCCGCGACCGTGGGCTTGCGCAGCGCCGCGATAGCGGCGGCAAGCTGCCGTTCCCCGGCCTTGCGGGCCTTGGCCGCGTACTCGTCGCGGGCCGCGGTGAACTCCGAGGGCCGTAGCCCGAACAACTCCACCGCCAGCGACTCCACATCCATGCCCGGAAGTCTCCCTGTCCCGTTTCAAATGATCTGGCCTGTTGACGGTGCTGTGACATGCGGCGACCGGATCAGTTGAGACGCCAGAGTGGTCGGAAGTCGTAGGCGATCTGGCCCCGGAAGGATGTGTGTCTCAGTCGATCTGGTCCGGTTCCACCGTTTCGAACTGAGACTGCGCCCGGGTGGTCGCCCGTCAGATGGCCGGCTGTGACGGGACGGTGTTGAGTTCCGTTGTTCAAGGACGGCGCCAGCGGGCGAAGCGGTGGCGCTGGGCCCACCAGTCCTGGCCAGTCTTCTGCGTCGGGTCGGCCAGGTACCGCCGTACCCGTTCCAAGGGCTCCGCTGCCCAGGTCTCGTCGACGAAGGGGACGAAGAACTTGTCCGCCCGTTGCAGGGCGGTGGCCGCCTCGTCGTGGCGGCCCAGGTGACGCAGAGCCAGACCCAGGTTGATGAGTGCGAACCCGTGCTTGTAGACCTCGCCGGCACGACCGAAGATATCGGCGGCCTTGCCAAGCACCGACGCAGCAAGGGCGGGCTCGGTCACCCCGTCCAGCAGCTCCACGAGGGCATCGAGGGCGTAGTCCTCGCCCTGGAGAGAGCGGTTGCTGTCGAAGACCCTGGCCGCCAGGCCGAGCGCGTCGACGGCGTCATCAATCCGCCCGGCTGCACGCAGGGAGATCCCCCGTCGGACCAGTTGCTCGCCCAGACCGTTCGCGCTTCTGGTCTGGTGAAACTCGTCGGCTGCCAGCCTCCGCGCTGCGGCGGCCCCCTCGTACTGGCCCAGCAAGTGGAGGGCGGTGCCGAGGTTGGCGAGGGCTGTCGCATGAGAGGCGTGGTCCCCGAGCCCCTCGAAGAGTTCGACGGCCCTCGCCTGCCGTTCGATGCTCTGCTTGCCCGGCCGCTCGGCCATGACGGCACTGTTGTTGAGGTGCACCGCCTCCGCACGCGGATCAGAGAGGCCCCGGTGAAGCGCGGCCGCCTGCCAGTGGGCCTCGGAGGCCATCGCCCCGATCTCCGAATGCCATCGCATGGCTTCCGCGACGTCTCTCAGCAAACTGGCCAGCGACGCCAGCAGTCCCGTGAGACCAACCCCCTCGTTCGAAGATGTGGTGTGGGCGGCGGTCGCCAGTAGGTTTGCGCGCTCGGATTCGAGCCAGGTGAGGACCCCCGCCACCTCGGAACGCCGGGCCTCCCCGAAGGGGTCACGGCGCAACAGGCGCTCATGATCCGATCTGGCGGCGTCCCGGAATGGCAGCAGGTGGGGCATCTGTTCGCTGAGGACTTCGACAGCCATCCGGACAGTCGAGCGGAAGTGCTCCCGGAACCGCTCGGTCGCGGTATCGTCCGGATCTGAGCGAGGGTCGAAGTAGATCTCCTCGCCGCGCATCACCGGTGAGTCCAGCCGCAAAATGCCCGCAGCTTGGCGTATTCCGTTGAGATAGAACGTCACCAGCCGCTCCCCGGCCGCCTTGCGCTGCTCAGGTGGGGTGTCAGACGCCAGGCGCTCACTGGAGAAGAGCCGTACTAGATCGTGCAGTCGCCAGCGACCTCGTGTGCCGTCATGGTGCAGCAGATGGGCACGGGCCAGAGACTCCAATACCCGGCGCGACTCCCGCTCGTCCGTGAGGCCGAGTACGGCGGCAGCTTGGGTCGAGATGTCAGGTCCTTGGTGGAGTGCCAGCAGCCGGAACATTTCGGCGACGGGGCCCCTCAGGGTCCGGTAGGACAGGTCGAAGGCTGAACGGATCGACAGGTCCTCCACCTCCAGCTCCGCGAGTCGGGCCCGCTCGTCCTCAAGGTCCCGCGCCAGCTCCGCCAGTGGACGAGAGGGTTCCTCGGCGAGCAACGCTCCAACGATCCGCAACGCCAGGGGGAGGTACCCGCAGAGTCTCGCGATCGCATAGGCAGCCTGCGGGTCTCCGGTGGTGCGGTGGTCGGTTCCGCGGGCACGTCGCAGGATGCCCGCGAGGAGCCCTACCGACGTCTCCTCGTCCAATACGTCCAAATCGAGCAACCGGGCATCCAGGGTGGCCAGGCTATTCCGGGAGGTGACGACTGCACGAGTCCTGCCGTCGACTGGCAGGAGGCTGCGAACCTGTTCGACGCTCGCCGCGTTGTCCAGCACTACGGCCAGAGCCTGGCCGTCTCGCGCGTAGGCCGTAAGAATGGAGGCGTATAGGCGTGAGCGGTCGTCGGGACGTGGCGGGATGTGTTCGGCCGGCACGCCGAGCGCCCGTAGTATGCCGTCGAGGGCTTGACCCGGCGTCAGCCGCCTTGGCCCGTCGTAGCCGTGTAAATCGACGAAGAGTACGCCCCCTGGGCACCAGCCGCGATGCTGGGCCGAGCGCACGGCCTGGACGGCCAGTTCCGTCTTACCTACTCCCGGCAGGCCCGTGACCACAGACAACGCCGTCCGGCTCGTCGAACGAGGGTCGAGGACGTCCAGTAAGACGTTCAACTCTGCCTCCCGGCCTATGAACTCCGAACTGCCGGCAGGCAGTGCCGACAGCGCCGGGATGACCTCAGCGGGCAGTTGCACCGTGATGTCTCGACCCTGGATCACCGCATGAAAGAAGATGCCGCCGCTGATCCTGTTCGATATCGACTCGCTCACGCCGTCCTCGCCGAACGCGTCCGGCTCGGCCATGCCGTCAGCCTTCTACCGGCGGCGCATTGGCGCCGGGGGCAGGCGGGGGCGGGGCAGTGGAGGAGACTCCAGAGAAATCCCGGCCCTGCAGCACCGGACCGGAGAAGGTCCCACCACTGATCGTGTTGTGCACCTCACCGTCACCGGTGCGCACCAGCCGCGCCTGCTCGTGCCATCGCTGCAAACCAGCAGAGAAATCTGCGTCCAGCACGGCCCGGACTGCCAAGACGGTGCTCAGGACCTGCGCGCGGGCCGGATCTGTTGGCGCCTCCGCTAGCCTGGTCAGCTCGGCCTCCCCGGAGCTGACCGCCGGAGCATTGGGGGAATCTCCCTGACCAGACCGGAACGGGCGCCGTACCAAGGCGCTCAGCCCTGACCAAGCCTGCCGTCCGGCCTCACCACCGGCACCGCCTGCCAGCGCCGCCAGCAGCGCCACCGAGACTGGATCCACCCCACACCGCCCTCCGCGTCCAGACCCTCACCGGGATTGGACACGCTACGAGAATGGGCGGTTTCACGAAAGCCAATCAAACAATCCCATCCTGCCCCGGGGGCGTTGTCGGCGCGCTCACGCCAGTCACCAGTGACAGCGCCGCACGCGAGCCCCAGTGGCCCCTGTACCCATTGGCGAAGGCTGCCTCCCCGCCGGCAGGTGCCCTGGCGGACCAGACCATCTGTGACGCGGAACGAGTCGGACCAGATCATTTGAGACCGGGCCTAGATCAACTGAGACAGGACAATGTCCTTTCGCGTCAGCCCCCTCTCTTCCAGCTGTCTCGTCTCAGTGAACCTAGTCGCCGTCTCACGCTTCTTTGCCCGGCGCGTGGCTTGCCCAGCCTGAGCTCGTTGACCAGGTGTGGACGACGACAAAGCAGGATCATCAGCGCTCGTAGTGGCCGAGGGCCTGTTGCGAGCAGAGTTCCAACGGCAGGTGATGGCGGATCCACAGCAGGCGCTGGAGACCGTCAACCGGCTCGTGCTGGGAATGCACACCGCCGTGTCGACGTCGGCTATCGACGCAGCCCTGAAAAGTGGCGTGAGCTGGCACGGCATCGGTCGCGCACTCGCCTCGCTGGAAGGCGCCGGCCTGCTCATGCGGCAGGCAGCATTGCTCCTCGTGGGGGTGGTCGGTGGCGTTCATGGTGCACCCCGTTCGCGGGTCGGGCTGGCGCCTTTACTTTCGGCCCGCGAAAAACCCCGGGCAGGGGCAAAGCCGGGGGCAAGATGTCCCCATGGACATCGGGGAGTTGGTCCGCGACCTGCGCACCGCGCACGGTTGGTCGCAGGCCCGTCTGGCCGATGAGATCAACCGCGACCACGGGACGGCGCTGACGCGCGAGTACGTGGCCCGGTGGGAGCGCGGGAAGTACGCGCCACGGGGTTTCTATCTCGCGGCGCTGTCCCGGGTGCTCGATGTGTCGGGGCACCGGGCAGGCCCGTGGCTCCGCGGATTGAGGCCCGCTCCGATGAACGAAGGGGCAGTGTCCTCTCGGTGGAGTACCGCCCCTTCGTTCGTGTTTCGCGGCCGCGTCAGGGGGTGTGGACCACGTCCAGGTTGGTCGTCTTCGCGCAGATCGCGAAGGCCTGGAGCGTTCCCGGGTTGGTGGTGTCACTGTTCGTGGCGTAGGCCCACCACGACTCTGCGCCGTTGGGCCTGCTCACCGAGAGGTTGTAACGGTGGACGTATGAATTCCCGGCCTTCACCTCGGCTCCGCCGCCCGTGAGGACCTGCCCGGCCGGACAGGTCGCCGTGACCCCCACCGCACCGGCATAGCCGTTGCCGGGCGACACGGGAATCGTGACAATCGGGCTGTAGACGATGTTCATCGTTCCGGCAGCTGACGCGAAACCGGTCGAGTTGACCAGCATCGTCGCAGCCGCTGCTGCTACAAGGCCGAACTTCACCGAACGCTTGACCACTGAGCTCTCCTTGCTCTTCTTCGTCGAGGGAGGAGCCCTGCGCTCAGCGGGACTCGTCAACCCATCTGCACTCCACAGATTCCACCCAGAGTTCGATTTGCACACTACTGTACGTAATTACACTCGTTTGTGATCAAGGTGGTATCCAGCACCGCGGGAACAACAGCAGGCCCCACAGAGATCAAATCGAGTGGAATCACTGACTCTCTGTCACCATGGCGCTGTCCCTCGGCAGCCTGCTCAACTGGGTGCACCACACCCGAACGCCATGCGCCCAGACGGCTGAAAGGACGGCCGAAACAAGGCCCCCGTGACGATCGCGCCGCGCAGAGGACCGCTCGCGTGTCGCGGCGCTGCGCGCAGTCCTGGCAGCGGACGCAGTCGGGCGGGGCGGTAGAGCGGCCGGGCGGAACAGCTTCAAAGCTCACTGTGGGCGTGGGTGTGGTCGGTGGTCATCTGGTGCCTATTGTCGGCGTACACGCGAACGTACCCCGCCGCGGACAGGTGAACGTGCTCAGCGTTCGGGTACTCCTGCTCGTGGGCAGCGCCGTTACAGAGCCCAGATGTGAAGGGCGTGGTCGAAGTTGGACACGGTGTACCAGGTGCCGTCTCCGACAGCCTTGGGAAGGCCGGGCACCTCGAAGGGATAGGTGATCTGGTCGATCAGCTGCATGTGGACCGCGGCGACGAGCCAGTGCCGAACCCCTCGTCGCTCTCGACGGTCCCGACCAGCAGGGTGTTTTCGTCGACGAAGCCGCCCTCGTAGTCAAAGAATGCCTGCGCCTCGTCATCCGTGGTCTCCTCCTTGAACACGGGATGCGGGGGAAGCACGTCCGCGTTCAGTTCGGCCACGATGGAGCCGTCGGCGGCCAGATGAACGGCGAGAACGTCCTGGTCATGGGTCACTGTGAGCAGACGATCTCCGCTCGGGCTCACCCACAGCAGGACACGGTCCTCGTCGCCGAAGCTGTGGACAATGAGGGCGTGACCGTCCCACTTCCCCCAGCGCAGGGGTGATCCGTCCTGGCCTTCTCCGATGGTCAGACCCATCTGGCCGGGGTCCGGATGTGGAACGTGGACGGAGCCCACCGCAGCCGTGCGAGTCTGGGTGCGGGCCAGCACCGCGCCGTCGGC
The DNA here is from genome assembly GCF_042892775.1 of Streptomyces sp. NPDC001717. Taxonomy (NCBI): domain Bacteria; kingdom Bacillati; phylum Actinomycetota; class Actinomycetes; order Kitasatosporales; family Streptomycetaceae; genus Streptomyces; species Streptomyces sp. NPDC001717. Next base: position 22,542 of record NZ_JBIAUK010000037.1, read on the forward strand.
GGCGTCGATGACCAGCCACTCTTCCCCACGGTCGCTGTCCGGGGCGTCGTGCTCCAGAGGACCGTGAACATGGGCCCACACAGTCTTCCCCTCCGAGGAGAAGCCAGCCGAGCCACGGTTGGCAGTGGGCAAGCAGCCATGCGCCAACGTCGGCCCGATCGAACCCCGGATGCACATCCGTCCCGCCGGTCGGGGTCGGGAAGTCGGGGTGACGGCGGCGCCAGCCCGCCACCGCCGCCCGTCCCACCCCGACGCTGCGGCCCGCACTCGCGATCCGGCCCACCCCGGCGAGCAGCACCCGGTCGGTGTCCGGGGTGACCGGGGTCAGGCCGGCGAGCAGAGAGCGGCGGCCCGGCCGGGTCTCGCGCACCGCCCGCCAGTCCACCAAGGGACGGAATACGTCCAACAGGGAACGTCGCGGGCGCTGTAGAGCGGGACGGTGGTCACGCCGCCGTGGGCGCGGCCGTAGTCGACCTCGGCCGAGGCCACGGGGGCGACGTACCCGAGACGGACCACCCAGTCCCAGTCGGTTTTACCGACCGCTCGATCGACCAGGACGTCCGCTACCTGCGCTGACGCGTCACGTATGTGTCAGCAATGGGAAAGTTGTGCACGGCGGTGTGCGGCAGAGCGGCACCAGTTCCGATCGCGGAGTTGCGGGGGCCCGTGCGCCAAGGGTCTCGAAGGCCGCCAGCGGACCCCACGCCAGCGCCCGGAACTGCGCCTCGTCAGCGCCCGCGGTGAGCGTGGCGTGTGCATGATCGACGTGGGTGAGAGCAGTAGGACGTTGGCAATCCTGGCCCCGCGATGGACGCGAAAACGCGTTGGCTGACTGCCGCCGAGGTGCGAGAATGCGGCTGTTTCCCATGCGGAGGGCCGTTGTTCGTTTTCGTCTGTGCAAGGTGCGATGCCGAGCTGACCGTCCCGTTGTCCCAGGTCTCCCTTCCGGCCCATGCCCGTCAGAGCTACGGAAACGGGGTACAGCTTCCGGTGCTCATGGAGTCGGGGACGTTCGCCGTGGACCCGGACCCCTGGGGACGACCGTGGCGGATGTGGGACGAGATCGATCCGGGCGAGGCGGAGGCACGCGGCATCTACGCGCCGGTCTATGCCCTGTCCGACAGTGCGCCCGACGCGATTGTCATCGCGCCAGGTGATATCCGCGGAACCCGGCTCATCCCCGAGAAGCGCGGCGGTGCCTGCTGTGGCCTCGACGGGGCCGACGGCCCCAACTTGGCCTGCGTGGCGTGCGACCTACCTGTGGCGACCAGAATCGACGACTGCTCTCTCTGGCAGGCAGTGCGGCTCAGCTCAGACGCCGTCTACCGCGTCCTCCTTGACGGTGTCGACGCCGCGCCGCTCTCCTGGGAGGAACTGACCGAGAACGGGGAGAGCACACCCCCGTTCGAGCCAATTGCCACGTGGGGCGGACGGCTCGGTTCGAGCCACTACTGGTCGTGGAGTCCGCAATGGGAGGCGGCAGCCGGCCAGGCGCTCGCCCACCTACTGGTCGCCTCCGAAGGGCAACCGGTGAAGTTCCCGGGCGGTATGACGGGGGACGTGTTCCAACGCGCGCTCGACGCCCTGCTGCCCACGGGCCCGCCGAAGCGGCGCGCCGTCCTGGCTGGACCGGGACGGCCCGCCCCCGACGCGGGCGTCGCCATCCTCTTGGTACCGGTCCATCCGCAAACGGGTCAGACCTGGACCCCGCCCGACCCGGCTTCATCGGCATACCCGGTGCCGATGCCTCTGGGGGTGTGGCTGTGGTTGGTATCCCCCCAGCCGTACTTGCCGGTTCCCGCGTCGGGCGGCATACCCCAAGACGTCCTCCGCGATGACCCGCTTCCGCCGCGACCCAATTACCTGTTCCGGGCCGACAGGGGAACGTTCCAGCACACCCTGGCCCGGCTACCAGCCGCTCGCAGCCCGTGGCTGCGCAAGATCCTTGCGAACCTCACGCAGTACACATCCCCCGGCCCTTTCTAGCGCCATCGTCCGCCGGTCAGTGGGCCCCCTGGTCGGGCAGGAGAGCTTCGAGGAGCTCGGCTTCGAGGTCGGCGATTCGCTTGTCGGCGAACCGTAGGTTGGAGCGGGCGCCTTCGAGGCGTTCCACCCGATCGCGCCGTAAGCTGGCTTGAGGCCGCGGCCCGTACCGTCCTGCCGGCTGGTGACGTCCTGCACGACCGGTCCTGGAAGCCCCTGTGGAGCCAGGCGGAGGATCTCGCGGAGGCCGGCTGGGCCGAGGATCTCGGCCGACGCGCGGCCTTGCGCATGCTGCCGGCCCACAGCGACGAGTCCCTCGTCCGGCAGTGCCGAACCGCGGCGGCCGCCGTCATCACGGCCTGCGCGGACACTCGGGATCCGCAGGCCCTCCACAAGCTGTCGGGGCAGTGATGCGCGCTCTTCACAACGGCCTTGACCCCGCAGTGGACCGCCGCAGACCCCCGACGCGGACAGGCCGCCGAGCGCCTGAACTCGATCATCGCGCGGATCTGGCAGCTCGTCGTCGACACCGTGGACGACACGGCCGAACACCGCCCCCTGCCCCCAGGTGGGGTATCCGATCACCGGGACGAGATCCTGTTCATGGACACCGACCACGCCATCGTGCAGACATACCAGCTGCCAACCGCTGACGGAGTCATCCTTCGCCGCGCGTTCGTCGGGGTGATGTCCAGCGCCACCGAACTCGGCTGCCTCAACCCCTACGCCCGCTTCACCGACGCCGTCGCCAGGACCTTCATCTGCTTGCCTGAGGGGTAAACAGCTTTGCCCCTCGTGTGATCGGAATGGATGCTGGCTCGCCGGAGGTAGTGAAGATGACCAACGTCGTGTTGAAGGTGTCAGCCCGTGATTTGGTGCACGCAGACCTGGCGTCGTGCGGGTGGGCAGGCTCTGACCACCACCTGGCTGGCGTCGCCGCGCAGTTGGAACGTGCCCGGATCGGTGAGGTCGACTACCTCGCGGTCTGCCCTGCATCCAACATCCCTGTGGCGAAGGGCGGCGTCGACTACCAGGTCAAGGAGGGCGTCGGCACTCTGTGGCAGCTGGCAGTCCACCCCGCATTGCAGTCGTGTGGAATCGGCACCTTCCTTGTCGAAGCCGCAGAACTGCGGATCAGGAGCCGCGGTCTGCGGCAGGCCGAGCTGGGTGTGGAGGAAAGCAACCCCCGGGCACGAGCGCTATACGAAAGGCTGGGTTATGTCGCGTACGACCGGCAGCCGGACTCGTGGGACCAGCAAGCCCCTGATGGGTCGTTGCGCCGCTACGAGACGATGTGCACGTTGATGCGAAAGGAACTCACGTAGGCTCAGCCACCTTCGCGGAGTCTCTCAGCGGACGTGGCATCCCAGGTCATGGGCCGTCACACCCTGGCGCCGTACTCCGAGGCTGTCGGCCACGGCGGAGCGCCGACCCCGTCAGGGGTCACTGCGACGAGGAATCGGGGTCCGCCTCCAGAACAGCCTGCAGTTCCGCGAAGCGCCGGTCCTGCGAGGTTCCTGCGGCCAGCTCGCTCAGCGCATAGGCCGTGCTCTTGAAGCCGTCTCCGTGATGGAACTCCGCACCCCACGCGCCAAGCCGCCCCGATGCCACCTCGTCCAGCGCCAGGTGGTGGGTCCCCCACGGGTTGACCGCCACGATCCCGTCAGGGCCGACCTCAAGCCGGACCCTGAGAATCGCCCACCAGAAGAACAATGCGACGCCGACAGCCAGCCCCGACCACAGCCCGGCCAGTCGTGCCGTCTCCGCTCCCGGAGAGGAAACCCACCCCGCCCAACCGAAGAGCGCCTTCACCCCCACAACAGCCGGGATCGCATAGCCCGCCACGCGAGCCGCCCCACCCACCCGCCACACCGACACCGAGTCCCCACCCTGGTCATCCATGCCCGCATTGTGAGCCACACAGCTGGACCAAACCCAGCCGGGGCTGTAGGGGTAAGTATCCTGTTCAGTCGGCTTGGCCAAGTCGGTGCTCAGGCAATGGGTGATGCGCGGTGATGGCCTGGAGGATCTGCGGCCTCGCGGCCGAACCGAAGTACTCGCGTCCCCGCACGGGGGCATGGCCACCTTTGCGGAGTTCGTCGCGGACGATGTTCTCCAAGTCGAGCGCTGAACCGAGCGGCAAGCCTGTGGCGAGGTGCAGCTGCGTGCTGTAGCCGTCTCGTGCATGGACTCGCAATCGCCCACGGCCCGTGCCGGAGGAGATCCCAAACTTGATGTTGTCGACCTCGGGGTTGGAAACGACGTAGAAGACGTCCCAAGCTCTGCCCGAGCAAACACGGCACACGGGTGCGCCTTGCTGAACCAGTGTGGGGTAGGGGGCCGTTTCGTGCTCGTAGGCGCAACGGATCCGGTGTCTGCTGTTCGCACCACGCCACTCCGGCTCCAGCACGGTCCCGCCGAGCTCTTCAACTTCGGCGCGAAAGGTGTCCCAGGCGACTCCAGGCGCGGTGCCAGCGCAGATACCGCAGACGGCGCCGCCGTCACGAAGGGTTGTGGGGAGAGTAGCCGTCTCGTGGTCGGCGGCGCAGCGGACGCGGTGGCGGGTGCGGTGGCCGAGCCACTCCGGTTCCAGCACGTCAACGCCAGCAGCCTCGGCGGCCTCCTGGAAGGCCGCCCATGCCGCCTGAGGGTCCTGCCCCGCACAGGTGGGGCAGAAGCTTCCACGGCGCAGTACGTTCCCGGGCGTGGGCGTGGACAGGTGTTCCTGGACACAGCGGACACGATGCGGGGCGTTACTGCCCAGCCAGGAGGGCTCGATCACTGATCCGCCCAGCGCCGCGACCGCCTCGCGGAAGTTGGACCAGGCGGCGTCAGAGTCGCGGCCGGCACAGACCCTGCAGATCCCGCCACCCGCTCGGACCGAGGAAGGCAGGGGAGTCGTGATGTGCCCGTTGGCGCAGCGGACCTGGTAGCGCGTACCCACCCCGCGCCAGTCGGGGCCGCGGCCTGCGGACGAAGAAGATCGTGGCCGCGCAGCCCAACATCTCCGCGACCGTCTTCGGCGTACCCGGCTCGTCGAAGACGACCGGTCTGGTCCTGCCCAACGCCGCCGAATGGGAAGGCCCGCTGGTGGTCACCACCGTCCTCGCATATTCCCCTGCCCACGCGCGGCGCGGTCGGCGAAGTACCGGACAGCGCGCGGTTGCAGGAGCTCGTGCTGCAGCCGGGCGAGGCCGCTGGGGTTCCGAACCCCCGGATGGGGATTCGGGAGGTGCACCCGTCCGAGCTGAAGTCGCTGCCCGGGCGGGATCGTCCCCGTCCCCGTGCGCCACCATGTGGGCCCTGCTCGGGCAGCAGACCGGCGCCCAAGCCGCCATCACGCAGACATTCCAGTCCGGCGCACCCGAGAAGCCCCAGGTGACCTTCCTCGCGTCCTGCGCGGGCACCGGGGCTGCGACGACCTTCGCCGAGCTGCGCTCGACTGTCGCCGCCTGCCCCTCGGACGACTCCGACGACCACAAGGCGACCGTGCGGTACGAGGACCTCGACCGAGAGGGATTCCCCGAGGACACGATCCGCATACGGATGACCTTCGTCTAGGAAGGATCCAACCAGCCGGTCGACGTCCTCGACCGCATCGTGGCCCGGGTCGGCGTGTGCATCGTCGATGTGGTGAGCATGGGCCCCGAGCCGCACCCGCCCCTCTCAGAGGCTCCCGTTCTCCGGCAGATCGAGCGGCTTCGGGCCGCGCAAGGGTTGTGAGACGGTCCCGGGCCTCCGGACCGTGACCGTGACCCGTGCAGCGGATTTCGCGGATTTCACGGAGCGCCGCCCCGCCGGCGCAGTCCTGCGCGGCGCCCGAGTACGAGGTCGGTCGGGACATGCGCCCGGGGCAGGTTGGTCACCAGCCCGGCGCCTGCCCACCGGACGGTCCATGGGGCGGCCACGGCCATCACCCATCCGGCGGCGGGCAGCCGGTAGAGCGATGCCGTCAGCGGGCCCACGCCTCCCGCCACGGTGAGGATGTCCGCCACGGGCCAGCGGTATCCGGGTGTCTGCTCCGGGGTCCAGGCCGGGCCCAAAGCAGGCGGCGCCGGGCAGTACGGCCGACAGCTGTCGCGGACTCACCGCATCGGTGCCGCGCGGGGGTGAGACTTCTGCACGACCGCTCGAACTGCCTGCCGGGCCCCGAGCTGCCGGGAAGCGACGAGTAGGTCTGCGTCATCAGGCGCACCCGGGCCTGCGCCGGATTCCTCTCGCCGTCAGCCGCACGGCCGGCCTTCCCCAGCAGAGGTAGGGGCCTGGACATGTGACAGGGTGATACGACGGCGCGCGAGATCGACGTCGATGATCTTCACAGTGAGGGCGTCGCCGACCCCGACGACGTCTCCGGACGATCCATCCAGCTCGCTGGGGGGCACGAGCCCCTGGAGGCCGTCCTCGCGGTCCTCGATGCGTACGAAGACGCCGAACGGCTCGATCGCGGTGACCGGCCCGATGACCACGTGGCCGATCCTCTGCGCTACCTGCGGCCACGGGTCTTCCTGCACTGCTCGGAGCGACAGCGGTACCCGTTCCCGGACCATGTCGACGTCGAGGACCTCGGCTGTGACCTCCTGGCCGACACTGACGACCTCGGACGGGTGATCGAACGGGCGCCAGGACAACTCCGGGATGTTGATCATCGCGGTGAAGCCGCCGATGTCCACGAAGGTGACGCCGAAGCCGGCGATGACCGTCACCGTGCCGGTGACGATCTGGCCTCGCCGCAGGGTCTTCAGGAACGCCCAATTCCGGTCGCTGGGCGTCGGCTCGGTCTGCCAGCGAGCGCGCAGAACGCCGTCGCTGTCGGGCAGCACGGCGGTGAACAGCGGGAGATCTTCACCGGCGTACATGGACACGACGCCGGCGGCACGCGCGCCGGCGAGCTGGGAGATCACTGCCTCGAACTGGGTCTCGTCGACCACCGTGCTCGTGATCTTCCCGTCCTCGTCCTCCCGGACGATCTCCACGAGGCCTTCGTCGGGCAGGGCGGCCACGGCCGTGTCGACGTCGGTGAGCAGGTCCGGCCGGATTGCCAGCCGTGCGCGTGGGGCCAGTTGGGAGCGCACCGTCTCGATGTTGTCGTGGGTCAAGCGGTGCCACCGCGAGGCGTTGTAGGCGAAGACCTCCTCCAGGAACACCGCGCGGTGGGTGCTTACGGTCCAGCGCACGCGGGCCCAGAACTCGGCATCGGCCGGCCGCTGCACGTACGCGGGGTCGTCGGGGGCGAAGTCGTACGGCGAGGCGTTCAGGCGTTCCGGGAACAGGCCGAGCGCGCGGGTGCGGGCCAGTGCGGTTTCGCAGGGCTGGTCGCTGCCGATGTAGAGGTACTGATCCCAGCCGACGTGCACGGCGAACGCTCCACCTGCCTCCAGCCGGCACCAGGCGCCGTTGTCGCGGAGCATGGCCCGGACGAGTTCCAGGCCGACGGCGACCGGCACCAGCGCGCCGTCGTGGAACCCGGCGGGGCCGGCCGGGAACAGGCCGGCCAGGCCGTGGCCGTCGATCGGTGGCTCGAGGCCGAAGTGGACGAAGCCTCCGATCTGTGGCTCGCGGATCTCCAGCTGGTCAATGCCTGCCGCCTCCGCGAAGGCGGCGACTGCCGCGAGGTAGGCCTCCTCGACCGGCCCGTGGTCACTGACCGTGTCCTCGGCACCGGTGTAGTGACCGCGCTCGTCACGGTGGGCGGGGTCGTACTTGGTGATCCGATAGACGAACGGCGGCACGCTGCTCCCCGGGTGGTTCGAAAGGGATCCCAGCGTAGGTTCCGCTGCCGAGTCCGAGAACAGGATTTTCGGAGGAACAGCCCAGGTCGCCCCGGTGGGCACCCTCTGCTCGCCGAGCGGCATACCCCACCCACGACCTGTCCAGTGGTCACTGGACAGGTCGAGTGCACGGTCACCGTACGTCCGGACGGAGGACAGAGCACAGCTCGCCAAGAAATTCGAACAACTGCTCTAATAAGTGGATGATGTCGATCCACTTCCCTGACGACCTGCTCGACCTCCAAGCCGCATGGTCGCGCACCTACGCCGACCTGGCCGACCTCCCCGCGCACGCCGGCACCACCGCACTCCGCCGCAGGCTCATCGCCCTCTCCTGCGGCATCGCCGCCCACCCCTACTGGACCGTCCCCGGCCGGTCTCCGGCCGCCCGCGTCGAGCTCCGGCGCCGCGCCCGAACCCGTGCCTGGGTGACAGCGGCGTGAGCACCGAACCGGGCGGCCCGAGACCGGCCGCCGGGTTCCCGGAGGACCTGGTCGCCCTCCAGCAGAGGTGGACGCGGATCTTCAACCGGCTGGCGGGAGCCCCTGCAGCCGGCGGTGACCATGAACTGCGCATGGAGCTGCTCCGCCTCAGCCTCCGCCTGACCTCCCACCCGCACTGGGCGACCACGGAGGCCGGGTGGAGCCGGAAGGCGCGCAATGAACTCCAGCACCACGCGAGCACGGCACCGGGCGGGCAAGAGCAGCTGATCTCGCTGTGCGTCGACGGCCGCATCATCGCCGTGCCGCCGGGCGAAGCCGCATCCCGGCGCGGAGACGGGTGATACCCCAGCACCCATACTCACCCGCGGTCATCGCCGAACCACAGGATCTCGTCGGGGCACGGATCCACCATCGCCGGCACCCCACCGCCTCCTCGCGAGCGCCCTACTGGCGCAGCCCCGGACGGCGCCCGAGTACGAGGTCGGTCGGGACATGACGTGGCAGGACCCGGGCAGGAGCCTGAACCGGTGCCGCGGTGACCCACTTCTGCTCCCGGGCGATCGCCCGGTGCGCGGCCGCGTCCAGCATGGCCCGTGGCACGGGCATTGCCGTCTTCGCCGCGCACCTGGCTGAGGGGAACATGCAGGAGGCGGTACGGCACTACGTCGCCTTCTCGCGCCTGCTGGACGAGGAGCTCGGGGTACCGCCCTCGGCCCTGTTCGCCCGCCAGCTCCAGTCGGGCGCCGCGGGCCGGCGGACACGCTTCCCGGTAGTGACGAGCGCGGCCGTACGTGTTCGTACTGCCGCGCCCCGATCGTCCGTCCGCCGGCCCCGTCCCGGTCGGCAGGTGGGGGAGGAAGAGATCCGGACGCCGTCGGCGTAGCGGTTTCCTCGAGCACCTGCATCACCATCGGACAGCACCCACCACCCAGAACGCCGGTGCCCGGCGAGGACCTCCCCGCCGGGCACCGGCTGTTGAAGCCACGGGCCCGTCCGGGTCTGTGGAGCGGCCCCGGGACTATTCGTCGTCGTCCTCCGGCTCGGATTCCCTGACGAACCACAGGTCGATGGTGTACTGCTCGGCAGCGGGGCACTGCCCCCAGGACTCGCCGATCCGCTCCGGGCTCCATTGCTCCTCGGCGGCACGCCGGATGGTCGTGGCGTGGTAGGCCGCTGTCGCCGCTCGCCCGGTCCAGGCGGCGTGGCCCTCGTAGACACCGGGGCGCGGCAGGTTCATCTCCCCCGCCGGCCCGTAGGTGAGCTGGTTGACGACCAGCAGCCCGGTCTCCGACTCCAAGGACACCGCAGTGCTGCCTTCGGCTTGTGCCGGGGGCTGCTGAGGGGTGTCCCAGATCCTCAAGGTGACCCTTACCTCGATGTCGGGCTGGAGGCTGTGGAGGTAGAGGTGGTAGCCGTTTCCGGCGACCACCCGGGTCCTTGACTCCATCAGCGCATCGTCGTCGCCGAGGTAGGCGTCGGAGTCGTACACCTCCACGATCCCGCGATCCGGTTGGGCCATGGTGCTGTACTCGGCGATGAGCGGCATGGGCGGTCTCCGTCGTTCCTCAGGGGGTGATCTTCACGTAGAACGCGTCACCGTCGAGGACGCGGTTCAGGGTGAACATGTCGTTAAGACGACGGCCGCCCGTCTCGTTGTCGGTTCCCTCGATGAGCCGGGCGGAGAATCGCTTGCCCGGGGCGGCAGCGCCTTCCTTGGTCGAGGCGAAGGGGTACTCGTCGCATTGGAGCTTCGTCCCGCTGTAGTCCCCCCAGACATCGTTGCATGTGGCGATCGCGTTCTCGCGGTTCTTCTTCTGCTTGTCCTTGTCGATGAGACGGTGCAGAGGTTCAGTGGCTCCGGGCACGGTCTTGCCGGCCCAAGAGGGGAAGGTGCGCTCGGGAAGCTGCTGGGCGTCGAGGATGTGCCGGGCGCTCTGGTCGACGGCAGGGTCCTTCAGACTCATCACGAGTTCGACACGGGCTTCGGTGAACACGGTCCCCTTGTGCTTGCCGGCGGTCGGCCCCGCGTAGTCGAAACGCACGCTGGAGTAGGCCATGACGGGATCCGTCCAGGGCACTGCGGTGGGTGAGGACACCCGCATGTCCAGGCTGATCATCCCGGAGACGATCTGAGTGTTGACCGGATCCACCTTCCCGGTGTCGGGCGAGGTGTAGTCGAGTTGCCAGAACGGTTTGGTGGTCCACTGTGCGATGTTCCCGCTGCGGGTCGTGACAGCCGGTTTGGTCATCTGCGGGTTGGGGCCGCTGGCCGCGGCGTTGATCGTATGGCTGAAGTTCTGCTCGATCATCCACGTCGTGGGGTTCTCGCCGGCGACGGCTTTGGTACGGATGTTCTCGATGCTGCTGGTGTAGTCGACACGGCGGGATCCGTCGTAGGAGAAGCCGAGGATCCACAGGTCGAACCAGAGTTCGCCCCTCAGGCGGCGCTTGTCGTCGACGAGCTTGAGGTCGACGGGCTGGTGGACGCACGTCTCGAAGCGGCTCTTGACCCAGCCCTTGCGGGTGTTCGCCTCCGGATGGGCGGCGCACTCCGTGCGCAGATCCTTCTCCGCCTGGCCGACTGCGGCCGTGGCGTCCGGACCGACGAGAGGAATCGTTTCTGCGTTGACTGGGCCGGCTGTTCCGAGGCCGGCTGCAAGCGGCTTTCCGCAGATTCCCATAGTTGCGACCTGGGTGGTGTCCGCGTTGGCGGCCCGGGACCAGGACTTGCTCTCCGCCATGAACTGCACCCTGTTGGCGATCTCCGGCACTGTGACGTGCTGCGGTCCCATGACCTCCAGTCCGATGTCGATCCGGTTGGAGTTCCCCCGAGGGACCTTGAGCTGGTCGGTGGTGCTTCCGACCCAGTTGAAGTCGTACAGCACGTCCCACTGGTCACCACTGGCCTGACGAACCGCCATGTAGGTGTGGTTCGTGTTGTCCGCCACCGCCGGGTTGATCCCGGCCGTGATCGACTTCGCCTTGCCCCCGTTGTTGCCCAGCTCGGGCGATCTCGGCCCGTAGGTGCTGGTCGTCGCATCGGTCTTCTCGGCATTGAGACCGACCTCGATGGAGTTGGCGAACATCCCTCCTTCGGTGTTCGGGACCATCCGAAGATAGTTGGACGCCTGAACGGACCCGGCGTCTCCGCCGGGCTATGGCCATGGGCACGTTCCGCCAGGTGCCGAAAGCGCCGATCACGGGCTCACCGGGCTGGGTGCACGCCACGGCCCAGAAGAAGATGCGGGCCTGGTGGGTCTCGTTACAGCTCTGCACCGGTGCGCCGGCACTGGCGGGCGAAGCCGCTGCCAGCGGTAACACCACGGCCGAAGCGACCGCCGACAGAGCGGCGAGCAGTCTTCCCCGTAAGTTCAAGGTTCCCCCTGCGAAAGCATGATCATTTAGGTGGTCGGGGCGACCTACCGAATCGATGCATGCAGCAACCGGTTTGCCGTTGACTTGACCGGAACCGGATGAAGGCCAGATCAACCACCCACCCTTGAACGAAATTTCACGGCTGAACCCGGCTGGGGGAAAGGCGCGGAGGCTCGGGCGCCCGGTGCAGCCGCATTGAAGGCCGAGGGGTCTCACTCAAGCCTGAGCACGGCTTCCGCGGTCGCCCTCCACCGGACTGTCCGACCTCAGCGCCGGCACCTGGGTCCTGGACGCGACCAAGTCATCAGTGGAGATCAAGCACAAGTCGATGTGGGGGCTGGCCACGATCAGGGCCGCCTTCACCAAGCTCAGCAGCGAAGGCGAAATCGGCCCCGACAGTTCCGCGCACGGCACGCTGACCATCGAAGCGGCGTCAATCCTCAGCAAGCAGGCCAAGCTCGACGCCCACCTGCGCTCCGCGGACTTCTTCGATGTCGAGAGGTGTCCGACGTTCACCTTCACCGCCCGCGCCACTGCCGTCGGCTGCTGCCCGGACGACGTGACCTCCGTGGCGAAGTCGCCATCGACCGCAACGACTTCGGCATGGGTTGGAACAAGGCCGGAATGATCAAAGGCCTCACCGTACGGCTACGGACTGTGGCACCGAGCGGCACCCACGATTCACGCGGTGGGCGCAAACTCGCCCGTCCGCCTCAGTCCCCCGCCGTCTCGTCGTCCTCGGCGTCGGCCGCCTCCGGGGTGCGCAGCGGCCGAAACGCCCCGCCGGCCGGGGAGCGCCGACAGCTCGCCCGTCAGGTCCCCGACGCGCCTTGGCTGCTTCGCTTTGCACCACAGGTGACTGGTCTATGCCTGCCAAACGACGCACCGGCCACCGAGGCACCCGATTCAACCCCGTCGGCGGGCGGCGGGGTCGCGCTGCGCAACATGCCGGGCGACCGCATCGACGCCGGGGCGGGCACTGCCCGGTTTCGGGCCTCGTGCACAGACCACCGCGCACGTCCCCCGCCACACCGACCCCGTGGCTTCGCTGCTCTGGGATGGGTCGACATCGATCGTGGGCGCCCGAAACGCGATGGCCCAGCCGCATCAGGGACTGCACCGTGCGGACTCGTCCTTCATGAACGCTGATCTGCTGACGACCTTCGTGCCTTCGCCGTCCGCGACGATCACCTTCCCAGTCTGAAGGGCCTCCAATTGATCGGGGGTAAATGTGACCTCGCCATCGAGCCCTCGGCCCCGTATCGCACCATCGAGGGTCAGCGTGTATTTGTTGGCACCCTTCAGGTCCTTGAGCGCGGACTCGGTGGTGCTCCACCCCGCGGGCGCCGAAAACAGCTCGACTTGCGAGAGTGAGCCTCCCATCGCGTCGTTGATGATTGCCCACCGCTGGTAGCCGCTGCTGCCCCCCGTGCTGTACACGGAGAACTGCAGGGATTGGTAGCCGGGGCAAGGGGCGATCAGTGCCCGCGCCCCGCCCGTGTCGGTCCGTTCGACGGCCAATAGGCCCTTCGGGACAGGCGTGCACCCGGCGACGGTCGATACTACGATCAGCAGCACAGCTGCAGTACCTGCTGTACGCCACAGATTTCCCGAGCTCATGCTCTGACCCTTCAGAATTTCGGATGTTCGCCAGGTGCGAGGATCTGGGACGGATACCACGTCAGGTAGCCACCCCACCACAGATTCGCCTCCTGCTCGAAACGGTTGGCATGTGAAGAAGTTCCCACCCTGTACTCGGATCCAGCGACCTGCGAGAAATATCTCAGAGCAAACCCTGCGGAATGTCCGGACCTGGCCCATTGCTGCGAGTGGACGGCTTCATGGCGTTCGATGTCGGGGCCGAATTCCTCTGCAAACCCGGCCCCCATCTTCGTTGCAATTTTCGCACGCCACTCGGCTTCGCCGCTCAAGCGGGCGACGAATGCCTCTTTGCTCTTGTGGTAGAAGTGCACGTCTCCGATCGTTATCGGCTGCCCCCAGTTTGGCCAGGCACCGAAGCAGAGATATTGCTGAGCCCGCTTCGTGCAGCTGTCAGAGCCGCTGGCATAGGTGTATGCGATTTTGTTGGAGCCGTTCTTGCTGTTCTCGATGTTGAAGGGGTCCTCGAGGATTTGCGACGGTGCCACGTCCGTCATGCACTCCAACCTCCCGTCATCCGGCCGGCAGTCGGACGGAACGACAACAGGGGGCAACGGGGGAAGCCATGAGGGCGACGGTAGGGGCGCCGGCGGAGCCGGGGGCTTCGGGCCTCCGCAGCCGTATCGGCTCAGGCTGCAGTTGTAGTTGTTGCCGAGTACACCCGTTGGGCGCGGGTGCTGGGATGTCTGTGTGCGCTTCGGCGGCCCCGGCTCGTGGCCTGGGGTGGTGTTCTCGTGGTCGGGGCTCGGCCGGGTCGGGCAGTCGACTTCGGCGCACAGGCCGGTGGGGTCAGATGTGGTGACGGGGCTGTTCTTGGCGTAGCTGTAGGCGTTCAGTCCTTGCGCGGAGTCGAGGACCATGATCGGGTCGACGCTGAGGAACGCTCCGGTGCGGGGATCGTACTCGCGGGCGCCGAGGTAAGTGAAGCCGGTGGCCTTGTCCTTGGTTCCGTTGACGAAGCCGCGTTCGCCGGGCCAATCGGCCGGTGCCGGGCCTCGGTCCTCGCCGAACGGCTTGGTCGCCCGGCGCTGGACTTGGAGGGTGGCGTCGATGGCGGTGGTGCCGGTGTTGTGGTGGTCGGCGGCAGTGTAGGAGAGCTTGCCGTCGGAGGTGCGGACGATCGTCGGGCCGCCGGGGGTCGGGTAGTAGCGGGTGCCGGTCACCGTGTTGGTGGCGGTGTTGAGGGTGAGTTCGGTGGAGCCGAGGTAGAGGGTGGTCTTGCCCGGGTCCTTGCGCAGCAGACGGTTGCCGGCCGCGTCGTAGACATACGTGGAGGTCCCGGCGGCGGAGGTCGCCGAGGCTAGTTTGCCCTCGGGGGTCCAGGTGAGGGTCTGGGTGGCGCCGACGGCGTCGGGGCGGGTGAGGGTGTTGCCGGTGGCGTCGTAGGTGATGGCGCTGGTGACGCCGGCGCTGGTGCCGGTCTTCCTGGTGGTGGAGGTGGGGGCGTGCGGGCGGGTGGTTCCCGGGGCCGGGAAGGTGTTCGTCGTCGTGGTGGCCTTGGCCGCGTCGCCTGCGGGGTCGTGGTCGGTGGAGGAGGTGCGGTTGCCGGTCACGTCGTAGGTGAACGACTGGTTGTAGGGGGCCGGGCCGCCGATCTTGCCGGGCTGGGGTTCGGTGTTGGCGCAGTTGCCGATGCCGGGGACGGACGGGCCGGGCTTGGTGGTGATGGTGCCCGTGTCCGTCCAGGCCCGGGTCAGGCGGCGCAGGTAGTCGTAGGCGAAGCACTGCGTGTCGTGTGCCGCGCCCTGTGCGGTCGTGACGGAGGTGACGTCGCCGGCCGGCGTGAAGGTGTAGTCGGTGATGTCGACCGGAGTGGTCGAATCCTCCTTGTCCAGCTGCGTGCGCAGGAGGCGGCCTGTGGCCGGGTCATGGACGTTGGTGAAGCTCACCTGCTTCGGAACGTCGCCCAGTGTCGTGCGCTGCACCGTGCCGAACTCGTCGTAGGTGGTCCAGTTGACGTAGTCGACCGTGCTGCTGCCCATGGAGACGGGCAGGCCGTTGACGTTGCGGCCGGTGTAGAGCGTCTCCTTGGGAAGGCCACCGACTGCGGGTACGTCCGTGGAGTAGGGCAGGCCGGTGATGGGGTCGTAGGTGACGGACGAGGAATAGGTGGTGCTGAGGGCGCCCTCTCCCGACGGGACCGTCACTTTGGTGCCCGTCGGCCGGTAGGCGATGTCGTAGCCGGTGGTTTCCTGTCGCCACTCCTTGCCGCCCACTCAGCTGGCGCTGTAGCAGCCTGTGACCTGCTTAGTTGGGTGCTTACCCCCGTGCGAGATCGGGGCGCGACAGCGGCCGCCTCAGGGTCTCCTTGGACGGCATTCGCTTCCGGTGGGTTGCTATGGTGACGGCTGATCAGAGACGGCTTGGGTGGGGGGATCCGTGAGTTCGCAGAATGGAAGTGACCAATCAGGTTTCGGGTGCGCGGCTTGCTGCGCCGAGGACGCCCTGGTGGCGCAGGCGCACCATCAGAGCCACAACGGGGTCCGGGTCGAGAGGATGATTCAGGACGACTCGCATTTCATCGTCTCCGTCCAGCGCTGCGGCCTCTGTTCGCAGGCCTTCGCGAGCGTCTTCACCGAGTACGTTGACTGGGTCGCCTCACAGGACGCACAGTACCGGACCGTTCTGCCGATCACGGAAGCCGAAGCGGACGACCTGAAGGCGGGGCGGTTGAGCCCACACCAGGTCGGAGCCCTCGGACACGGCCGCCGCCATCTGCAGAGCGACTGGCCGAGCGGGGCCGACGAGCCGTCCGTGTACTGGGACAGCGGCGTCTTCGCAGTACGCGAGGGGTTCTGACCCGGATGGCCTCGCCGGCCTGGCTCCGCCCCGTCTGCGGCCGCACGCCTCTGGCCGCTGACTGCAACGCGGCCCGTGTCGCACCCCTGAGCTGGGCAGAACCGCTCCTGTCCGCGCTCGTCACCGCCGGAGACCGCCAGATGCACCCCCGGTTCCCGGCCGTGGCCGAACAGCTCGGCTGGACGACCCCGGCCGGCACGCGTCCACACACCGCCTGGAGCTACGAGGTCCTCAAGGCCCATCAGCACTGGCGCCACCGGCGTTAAGCAGTCGGCCCTCCTGGGACCGTGCCCTGTTCCTGGTCAGATCGGTCCTTCCCACTCGTCGATCCAGTGGGCAGGAAGGCTCAGCGCCGCGAGTCGCTCCAGGTTCTGCTGGGCGGGCATCTCGTCGGCGGCCACGTGGGTGGCGTGTTCTGGACCGCCATGTCGAGGCCGGGTGCGTACCCGGTTTTCCGCCGCGGATCCCGGCTCCGGTCTCCCGCCGGACCACCTGAAGCCGCGCGGGAGGGGAGCCGGGCACGCGCGCGGGGAGGCTCACTGGGACAGGCGGTCCCAGAAAGAGCATTCGTGTGCGGAATATGCGTCGGTCGGGTGGATGCCGCCTGGTCCCGGAGCCAACGACTGGACCGACGGCGCGTGAGATGACCACGGGCGGAGGGTGGGCCATGGCGCGGCGTCGGGAGCGTTCGGGTTGCCGGTGCGCGCGAAGTTCGTCCAGTGGTCGACCATCCGGTCCGACAGGGCGCGCTGGTCGTCCGTCAGCGGTCGCTCAGTGGGGAAGGAGGAGAACAGGAACGGCATCTCGAAGCCGTGGGCCGCACCGTAGGGGAAGCCCGGGTTCGCAGGCAGACCGGCGAGGACAGGAGCGTGCGGGTCGTTGAACTCGTAGCCGTAGAGAGGCAGGCCGGGGGCATGCGCCGCGATGGCCCGGCCGGCTGCCAGCGTGGTGCACGTGAAGGATCGGTCGGTCAGCACCGAGGCCCAGGCCAGCGCGGGAGAGGCTTGGTGTGCTGCCGGATATCGTGCCTCGACGGCCGAGGCCGCAGGCCCGAAGGCGTCCGCCAGACGGGCGCGGTAGTCACCCTCGTTACGGATCGGGAAAGCGGCGAGTGACAGCCCGACGAACATCCGCATCTCATCGTGGTTGGTGCCCAGGATGACCGGCACCCGGTGAAAGCGTCCCGAGGCCAACGCCTGGTCCGGTGCCACGGGCAGCAGCGTATTGCCGAAGGCGGGCCGGTTGAAGGACTGCATCAGCTGCGCGGTGGCGAGACGATCCGTGCTCTGTCCGCGCAGGCACGCCAGGGCCTCTTCCCCGCCGCCCGCGGTGCAACCCAGTTGCCGGGCGGCTTCCGCACCGGCCGTCTGGACGTCGGTCTGTGAGGCGAACGGCTCGTAGGACGGTGTCCCGGGGCCGAGTGCGCCGCGCGGGAAGGACGTGAGGCAGGAACCGCTCTGGAGGACGGCCCGCTGGAAGAGTCCGGCGGCGGTCGGCGAGGTGAGGTGTGCACAGACGCTGAGGGCGCCCGCGGACTCACCGAACAGCGTGACACTGCCCGGATCACCGCCGAAACGCCCGGCGTTCGCCCGTACCCAGCGCAGGGCGGCCTGCTGGTCCGCCAGGCCGAACGGCGGGGCGGCGCCCAGCCCGGAGTGGCCGAAGTAACCGAAGATCCCCAACCGGTAGTTGACCGTGACGACCACGGTGTCACCGCGGACCGCCAGTCGTTCAGCGCCGTAGTCACTGCCGGAACCGCCCAGGAACGCACCGCCGTGCATCCACACCAGCACGGGCCGCTTCTTCCCGGCCGGTTTCGTCGCCGGCGCCGTGACGTTGAGGTAGAGGCAGTCCTCCGAGCCGACGACCGCGCCCGCACCCGGTGTCGGCATCTGCACACAGCGTTCAGCCGGCCTCGTCGCGTCCCGGACACCCTGCCACGCGGCGGCGGGCACAGGGGCACGCCAGCGCAGCGGTCCGGTCGGTGGCGCGGCGTAGGGAATGCCGTCGAAGGTGGTGTACGAGCCGTGCGACACACCTCGTACCAGGCCGTGGTCGGTCCGTACGACGACACCGCCCTGCCCCGCGGAGTCAGGGGAACGGGGGCTTGCGCCGGCCGCAGGTACGGCGGTGGGTGCGAGCAGTGCCACCGCGCACAGCAAGGGGAAGAGCACCATATGGAGTCCGGTTCTTCGGGATGGACGCGGTGGCGTCGTGGTCGGGGACATGGGTACCCACCGTTCTTGGGTCGGGGATCTGGGACTGCATGGGACGACGCCGCACGTGGCCGTACGCTGCTGCACCGGCCCGGTCGGACCGGAAGGGGGGCTTGGCCAGGAGAACGGTGCGGAGCGCCGCCGTCAGTGATCAATACGCTAGGACCTCCCGCGCACTGGAGGTTCAAGGGACTGTGACGCAAGACACGTGGAGCATCGGTGAACTCGCGGCCGGAACAGGTCTTTCCGTCAAGACGCTCCGCTACTACTCCGACAGCGGTCTGCTGCCCGTGGCCGTCCGTAGCGCCGGTGGTCATCGGCGCTACGGCCCCGAGGCGTGGGAGCGGATCCGGCTCATCAGACGCCTGCGAGCGCTGAACACCCCGATCGCGGCCATCACGCAGGTGGTCACAGGCGAGTGCACGCTCGGCGAACTGGTGACGACCGAACTCGAAGGGGTGCAGGAACGACTGGCCGAGCTGCGGTGGCGCGAGGCCACGCTCAAGTCCCTGGACGACTGCCCGGGCGAGGAACGGCTCCGGCGCCTGGAAATACTGTCCCGCGTGCAGCGGCTCCCGGAGGCGCATCGCACGCTCACCGATCACTGGTACCGCGAACTGTCCGCGGCCCTGCCCAAGCGCCGACTCGACATCATGATCGCAATGCTGGCCCCCACCCCGCCGCAAGACCCCGTCCCCGCTACGGCCCTGGCCTACGCCGAGCTGCACCTGCTCATCTCCACGCCCGGCTTCACCCGCTGGACCCAAGACCACGAGGAGGAGATGAGGGACGGCCCGGCCTTCTACGCGGAGATCGACGAAGCCGCCGCCATGACGGCCGCCGCTCTGGCCCAAGGGCTGCCGCCCGGCGCAGGGGACGCGGTGGACGCGTTCGTGTCCGCCCACGCACGGGCCCGACAGGAGTCGGACACCCCCGCCTTCCGGGCGTACCTGCACGGGCTGGTGTCGCGCTCATCCGGCTTCGACCCGCGCCTGGAGCGGTACTGGGCCCTGGTCGGCACCGCTACGGGCGGGCGCGTGCTGAACATGACGGTGGCGCATCGGTGGCTGACCGACGGACTGTCGATCTCGATCGCCGGGAGCGCACCGGGGACTCGGAGGGGGTCGGGCTCCGGGGAGCCGACGAACGGCTACGAGGGCGCCCCACCGAGGAGGCCGCCGTCGCCCCCCACCGCCTGAGCACCGGAGCCACGTGGGCCTCCGCCCGCTGCCCCAGCCACCTTGTGTGGTCACTCAGCGGCGCCTCCACCGCGTCGGCAAGGACTGCCGCGTGGCCTGCGACACGCTGGTGGAAGTCAGGGCAACGACGGCCCGGCTCATGCTGCCTTCCCGAGCTGACTCACCTCGGCTCAGTGGTGGCTGGCGGGAGCATCCGGGCGGAACCCACAACACGTTGGGGTCCCCCACCCGGCCGACATCCTTGCGTCACCACGGCACCGACCGGACCACACACGTCCTGCCCCAGGCTGGACAACGCCGCCCCAGGCCCCATCCCGGCCGGCGACCCCGAGGGCGCGGGGCGCATGCCCCACGATCCCTGATAACCGTCACCGACCACTCCCACTGACACAAACCGGTGCATCACACGCAGGCCCGGGTGACCCTCTTTCACAAGGCCTGGGCCTTCGACCCGTTGGACGCGTCAGCTCCGCTCCCCCGCCCGGGTTCTTCCCCCTATTGCCACTCACTACGAGAAACCGCCGTGCCTTCGCAGAAGTCGCGATCGCGACAGAGATGGAACCTCCGGTAGAGGGCTGTGCACGAGCGTGGTCGACCGGTACCGCGAGACACCGATTGAAGATCGCCTCCCAGGTGGCGGTTATGGTCACGTACCGCCCGACGGCCTGTTGGCTGGGTCGGCTACCTGAATCGGCAGCGCCGCGACGAGCGGATGGTCCCTTCCGACCGGCCCGAGCTTCGCGCTGCTGCCGGGGGAGCCCATGTCGGAGAAGAACTCGGCGTTCACGGCGCTGAAGTGCTGCCATTCCTGCGGTGTGTCGTCCTCGAAGAAGATCGCCTCGACGGGGCACACCGGCTCGCAGCCTCCGCAGTCGGTGCACTCGTCCGGGTGGATATAGAGCATGCGCTCTCCCTCGTAGATGCAATCGACAGGGCACTCATCGATGCATGCCTTGTCCTTGACGTCCACACAGGGCAAAGCGATCACAAACGTCATCGGGCTGCCATCCTCTCCGGATCGTTTCTGCTTGCCGTTCTGACGCAGCCGACCGTAGGGCCTCAAGTAGGCTTGAGGACAAGAGGAGGCTCTGGATGACGAGCGATCATTCCGTCGGTGTCCGGGCTGCCCCGGACGACTGGCTGAGCATCGGCGAGGTGAGCGCGCGGACCGGATCAGCGGTCTCCGCTCTGCGGTTCTACGAAGAGCTCGGCCTGATCGCCTCCGAACGCGACGAGCGCAATCAGCGCCGCTACCCGCGGCACATGCTGCGCCGTGTCGCTTTGATCTCGGTGGCGAAACGAATCGGCATCCCGTTGCAGGACCTCCGGGAGGCGTTCGCCGATGTGCCGCTCGACCGTCCGCCGAGTCACCAGGAGTGGCAGCGTGCCTCGCGTGGCTGGAAGCGTCGGCTGGAGGAGCGCCGGCAGACCATCGAGCGCCTCGAGGCCGAGCTCACCGGGTGTATCGGCTGCGGATGTCTCTCGATGAAGGCGTGTGCTCTGTTGAACCCCGGCGACGCGCTCGCCGAGGAAGGTGTAGGGCCCCGGCGGCTGTGAGGGACGGCGCACGGCTTCGGTGTCTTCCTCAGCTCGGCGCCCTCGCCATCGCTCCACTCGCCATCGACCAAGCCCAGCCGAGGCCCACGCCTCCGCGCAGGACAGGCCCGCATCCGGGCCGCGCGGCACGCGCACCGGGAATCCGGACTGCACCGCCCCACACGCGCGCTCGCTCTCGCGCTCGCCCCAGGGCTGCGGACCGAACTGGAGCACCGCCGACTGCTAATGTCACTGTGCCGGGCGGCTACGACCAGCCGCAAGGCCAACAGATCTTCCTCGGCGACCGAACCCATCCTCGACGTGAACGTCGCCGGGTCCGCTCTCTCGATCGTCAGGGCCGACCCCGAGACGGCTGTCTCCCCCTACGTCCTGGCCCACGGGAAGATCCGGGTCGACCGGGCCGAAGGCTTCCTGAGCGGGGGCGATACCCCTGCCACGACGAACACCCTGCCTGACAGAGCGTCACTGCCATCCGAATGAGAAATCCTCTCTACCACGGTGAGAGACCACGCCGCCCGCCCCTACTCGGGCACATCACCACCCCGGGCCCGGAGACCACGGCCGTGCTCCGCCAAGCCGTCGAGAGCACCGACGCCTCCGCCGGCATCGCGGCGGCCGCAGCCCACCACCGGCTCACCGGCGAGGCCGAGCCGGAGCTGCGCACCTTCGAGAGCCTGCTCGCAACGGCAAAGGGGCCGACCCACTGGTGCCGGCCTCACGCCCCTCGGCCACGCCGCCCCGCTGCTGCCGGTCATCGAGCCGCTCCTGACCGCCCGCTGCGACTGGACCCGCATGGCGGCCGCCGAAGCACCACACGCCATCACCGGGTCCCCCGAGCGGCCGTGCCCGTCCTCGCCGAGTTGGTCTCCTCTTCTTCGGTCGGGCTCAGCGCCCTGAAGGCCCGCGCCACCATCGGCGAGGTCCCCGAGAACCGCCGCTCCATGCTCAGGGCCTTCGCCTTCTCCCCGCTCCGTCTGCTGGGCGACACCCCTGCCTCGGAGGAGACCCACCCGGACGAGGAACTGCGAGCCCTCGCATGGAGGCTGCTCACCGACGGGTGGGCGGGGCCGGCCGAGTCGTCATCAGTGGCGGATCGTGAGGCCGTCCAGGGTGAGGCCGAGCAGGCGTTCCGCCCGCTGTCGGTGTTCCGCCCCGGCTGAGGTGAGGGCGATGCCTTCCAGGGCGGCGCTGATGTCGGTCGGCTGGATGTCGGTACGGATCGCCCCCGCGGCCAGGCACGCGTCCATGAGCGAGGTGATGGCCGCCTGGATCAACTCCCGGCTGTGCCCGTAGGGGTTGCTTCCCGTGGCGGCGATGGCGCGCAGGCCGTCGATCATGCCGTACTTGGCCGTGACGTAGTCCAGGAAGAGGCGTGCCCACGCGTGCAGGGCCGCTACCGGCGGCTTCTCCGCGAGGAGGGCGGGCGCGGCGTCACACAGGCGGGCCACCTCGTTGCGGTAGACGGCTTCGATCAGAGCTTCGCGCGTGGGGAAGTTGCGGTACAGGGTCCCGCTGCCCACGCCCGCTTCCTTCGCGATGCGTTCCAGGTGCGCGTCGGGCCCCTCCGTCGCGAACGCGCGCGCGGCGGCCGCGAGGATCTTCTCCCTGTTGCGCCGCGCGTCGGCCCGCAACGGTCGCTGTGCTCTGTCGGTCATCGGTGTCGCCATCTCCTCTCCAGAACCAGCCACCCGTCACAAGTCGCCAGTCGCCAGTCGCCAGTCGCCAGTCGCCAAGCGCCAGCGCACTTGCAAAACGGAGGCTCCTCCACTTAGCTTGCATCAAACGGAGGCGCCTCCGATTTTGCTGCGCACCACCGTACCCACTCGCCCGCGTACCGCGAAAAGGAAGTCGAGCATGTCCGGCATTCAGGGCAAAGTCATCGCGATCACCGGCGCCAGCAGCGGCATCGGCGAGGCCACCTCGACCCATCTCGCCGCGAGGGGCGCCCGGCTCGTACTCGGGGCCCGGCGCGAGGACCGGCTGAACGCCGTCGTCGACGGCATCACGGCGAAGGGCGGCACCGCCACGGGCGTACTCGTCGACGTCACTCGCCGCGAAGACCTCCAGCGCCTCACGGACACGGCCCTCGACCGGTACGGCCGACTCGACGTCCTCGTCTCCAATGCGGGCACGATGGCCGTCTCGCCCTTCGACGACCTGCGCCAAGACGACTGGGATGCCATGGTCTCCACCCACATCACCGGGCTGCTGAACGGCATCGCCGCAGCGCTGCCCGTCTTCCGCCGGCAGTGCTCCGGCCACTTCGTCAATGTCGGATCGACCGCGGCCCACGTCGTCAAAAGCCCCCAGGCCGTGTACGCCGCCACCAAGACGGCGGTGAAGGTGCTCACCGAGGGTCTGCGCCAGGAGTCGGGACCGGACCTGCGCGTCACCCTCGTCTCCCCCGGCTTCACCCACACCGAAGGCATCGGGAAGGGGGCCGGCCCCGAGGTCGCGGCCGCGATGACCCGGCAGCGCGACGAGATCGCCATGCCACCGTCCGCCGTTGCGTCGGCCATCGCGTACGCCATCGACCAGCCCGACGGCATCGACGTCGGCGAGATCATCGTCCGCCCCACCGCGCAAGCCTGACGGACGGAAGGCCGATCCCGCTGCGCGCCCGCAGCCGCGGGTGTCCCCTGGCGCCTCCGGGCCACCGTGCTCTGCCAGTGGCGGGTGCGATGCCGGCGTGTGACACGAAAGCGGCGTCCCGCAGCCGCGCCGCGCGCGCCCGTGAATTGCCGGGCGATCAGGGGCGGTCGGGTGTGCGCATCAACCGGTACAGGAGGACCCCGGCGACGCAGAGGCCGCGCGCCGACACGGGACATCCGCCGCTGTCGGACAACAGACGGATGTCGGTGGCGGGCAACAGGCAGTGTCAGTGGTCGGCGACACGACGGGTGTCAGTAGGGATCGACGTCGCCGGTGTCGACGGCGCGGAGGCTGTACTGGGCTCAGGTTCCGGGGAGGATGCGGCGCGTTTCGTAGGCCCACATCGCGATCTCGACCCGGTTGCGGGCGCCGAGTTTGGGCACCCGGTCCGGGCCGTCTACTGGATCTACCGCCGATAGTCCGGCAGCCGCGATCGCCTGCCGGCGGACATCAGTGACGGCCTTGCGAAGGGCCGTCGAGTGGAACTGACAACGATCAGCAGGCCTTCACCGGTTCCTCTGCCCGCGCCCGTGTCGAGCGAGCCGGTAGGAGTCGGTGTCGATGATGGGGCCGTTTGAAGCGATGGCGACGCCGTTCTTCTCCTCTCGCCCGGTCAGCATCTGGAAGAGGAGCTCAGCGCCCACGCGGCTGCAGAGCAGATTGACACGGCCGGGTCCCAGAGCCGGCAGCACCCTCGGGGTCGGCGGCGTACGCGCGGACGCCGCCGTCGTCCCTCGGAGTGTCGGCAGCGGGGACGCGGGCAACGTCGCAGTCCCCCAGGTGGAGCCCGCCGCGACCGCCGTGGGATGAGGACGCGGCGGCCCACAGGGCGGTGGCGGCGCCCTGGGACGGGGTCTTGGAGCCGGCGCCGATCACGTTGCCGTGCCCGTCCCCCCGGCCGCGGTCGATCTCTTCACGAAGGCCACGTTCTCCACCCTCGAACTGCCCCACCAGGGACACCCGCCGCGCCGGCGGCCCGGCAGCGGCGCTCGCGATGGTGTTCAAGGTCGTCGAGACCGCCCAGGGCCCGATGGCGCGCGATCACCGGCGCCCGCCTCGTCCCGCCGGTCCGCGCCAGGCCCGCCTGGAACGCGGTCAGCTCGTCGAACGCCCAAAAAGGCCTCGCAGCATGAAGGTGCTCAGCTGACACACTGAGGCCGAAGCGCGGAACCGCACAGAGGACCCGGACGCCCATGCCGAACCCACTCGACGCTCCAGACGCAGTGTCAGCCTCGGCCGAACTGCTCGAGGACCTGCTCGACGACTGCAACCCATTCGTGTCGTCCATCGAGCTGTCCCCCGTAGTCCCGGTGACTGGGACCACACCCGGTCATGACTGGATGACGGGTCTCGCCCAAGCCGTCTACAACGCGGGGGCCAGTGGACACCAGGTAGGAAGGTCGGTCGTCCCGTTCGAGTCACCGCGAGGCTGGCGCGACGTTCTCCGCCGAGAGGTCACCGACGGGTTCATGCAGCCCGCCAACAGGTGGCCAGACTCCAACGTGCGCAATCCCGTTGAAATCCGGCAGGCAGGCGAACTCGCCGACGGCATCGCCGACCTCATCGAAGCCCATCTGGGGCCCGTCCGAAGCTCGGGCGACGTCGACGGCCCCCGCATGGGCATGGGCGCCATATGGTCGCGGAACCTGCTGTTGGTCACCAGCGACTGGGCCGCCATCCTCTTCCTCGGGGTTGATGACTGACGGAACACGTCCCCGTCAACAAGGCCGCCGCCTCAGCGGCTCTCGTCGTCCACGACGCTGACCATTGCTCCCGGGTGAACAAACAGGGGCTCCAAGCTCGTCGCGCCGTATTCGGAAGCATGGACCCACAAGGCCCTTGGCTCGCGGCCTTCCGACGTGATGCCCGACCCATCAGACCGCCCAGGCTCGGGTGAACCGCTCGTGCGCGGGTGCCGGGACCGCAGCGGGGGCTTCTGCCGGGGTGGCGGGTTTGGGGCGCGGGGCCTTCGCGGCGGTCAGCTCCTTGCGGACGGCTCGGTGGTGTTCGAGGGACCAGGAGTTCCAGCGGCGGACGGTGCGGTCGGCCGGGCGGTCGAAAGCGTGCAGCTGGAGCTGGAGGGCGGCCGCGTCACGGCTGACACCGAGAGCCGCCGCCACCTCGTCCACCAGGTCCGGGGCGCTGAACAGCGGGTTGTTCTCGTACTGGCCAGGCGGAACGGGGGTGGTGGCGGACCGGTCCGCCAGCCTGCGCAGAGCGGTGAGCAGATCGGCAGGCAGGTCCGCAAGCCCGCCGAGCAGGACGCGGGCACCCTGCGCCGCGGGGTCTCCTATCGGGCGCTCGGCGAGAGCCCAGGCGACAGCGGTGGCGGCGGCCTGCACGTCGTCGACCTCCAGAGGCTTCTCGAGGCGGCCGGTGAGCAGGGCCGTGGCCCAGATCTCCGGGAGTCCGTGGTCCGCCGCGAGGGCAGCGGCATGGCTGCCGTCGTCGGTGTACGGGGCGCCACCGAGCAGCCGGGTCCAGGCCATGGCCATGCGTTCCGCGGCCGCGGTCATCCCGCCGGGGGCCCAGAGCTCCGCCGGGTCGCCGGGCAGAGCGGCGGCGAGCACCGTGCGCCGGCCGGCCGGACCGAGCTGCCGCTGGAACTCGTCGTACGCGTAGAGCATGTTCCGGTCGGCCTTGTACGGCTTGGAGCGGACCAGCTTGCGGTGCGCACCGTAGTCGTCGCTGCCGGCGAATCCGTCGAGGACCAGGGCGGCGATCGGGCGCGGCACCCCGGTGCGCCAGCGGAACAGGTCCACGGCCTCGTCGGGCACCGGCAGCGGGCCCTGTCCGGCGAGCAGGGCAAGCAGGCGTGGCAGCCGTGTGGTGTCATCGGCGGTGACGGTGTGCGTGGCCCACTCTTCGGCATCGGCGGGCACCGGATCGGCTGCTCGCTGGAGGAAGGGGGCGAGGCCGCTGCGGTCCGGGCCGGAGGCCACGGCGAAACCGTCCGCGCGCAGTGCGGCGATCCGCTGCTCCGGGGCCCTGCCGGTCCGCCAGGAACTGTCCGCCTCCGCGAACGGCTGCCGGCTCCATACGCCGAGCAGTGCCGCGAGCGCCTGTCGGTGCTCGTCGGGGGTGGCCGCGACGACGGTCCGCCAGGCCACGGCATCGATCCGGCCGGTCAGCACCGCCCACTCGGCGGGCGGCGCGGGCAGGGCGAGCACCCGCACCTCGTCGTCGATCTCGCCGCGCAGGTACCGGCCGTCGGCGGCGACCGAGGTGAGGAGGGCGGGCTGTGGCTGCGGCTGTCGTTCCTCGTAGCCGCGCAGCTGGGGCAGCAGGCCGTGGAGGGCCGGGACGAGCCGGTTGTCCGGCGCCGGGTCGGGCAGGTCGACGACCGGCCCGGCCCGCATGACGGAGACCCGGTGGGACAGCTCCTGGCGGCGGCGCAGTACGTCGGCGGCGAGCCGGACGGCGCGGTCGACGCCCTCCTGGACCCGCGGGTCGGTCACTCCAGGCAGGGTGCGCCCGATGCCCTGGTGCAGCAGTTCGCGCACCGCACTGTCCGTGACCGTCCGCAGGACACGGGACGAGGGCTCGTCGCGCGGGGTGAGGAAGTGCCAGAAGGCAGGTGGCGGCACCGGCCCGGCCAGTTCGCCCAGGGTGGCCCGGCTCCGGGTCCGGTGGCGGCTGCCGGGGAAGCCCTGGACCTGCCAGAGCAACGAGTTGTCGCCGGCGGCATGGCAGCGGATGGTGGTCCCTCCGGCCATGACGGCGTCCTCACCGCCGAGCGGCAGGGCAAGGATTCCCCACGGGCGACGGCCCCAGTTGTTGCTGCGGTAGGAAGCGGTGCGGCCGTCGACGGACTCCAGCACGAACTCGCGGGGCGAGGGACCCGCGTACGGGGTGCGGTAGTCGACCCGGCATCCGGTGAGTGTGCCGTCCTGGCCGAGCGGGGAGGGCGGGGCGCCGGGCGGCAGTGCGGCGAGGATGCGGTGGTCGGAGAAGGGCTTCATGCCGGGCGGGGACCGGTCGGGGTCGTGGAAGGCCGGCAGGGTGCGGTCGGCGGTGGGAACGCCGGTGGCCGGGTCGAGGCGGTTCCAGCCGCGGTGGTCCTTGCTGAACACCTTGGTGCTCCAGAAGGTGTGGCCGTCGTTCATCTGGTAGTCGCGGTGGCCGATGCCCTCGTGTCCGCCGGCCCGCAGGATGCGCTCGCCGTCGAACCGGCCGCCCCCGTCCCGGGTTTCGAACTGGTAGCCGAGGCCGCCCTGGATGCTGCCGCCGTAGGGGCGCAGCCCGTACGTCTGCTCCGGTGCGAACCTTTCGCCGGGGTGGTCGGACCAGTAGGCGGTGTGGGAAGGGTTCTCCTCGTGCTCCTCGTTCCAGCCGACGAGGAACTGGCCGCCGACCCAGTGCACGGTGTGGCCGAGTGCGCCGTCGGGCAGTTCCAGTGTGTGGTCTGCGCGCAGCCCGGCGTGGTCGACGGCGAAGGCGCGGGTCTCGCCGTACACGGTGAGCACCGGCCAGGTGCAGGTGACGTGCACGGTTTCGTCGGGCCGGAACGCGGCGAGGGCCTGGTCCAGGGCGGGCCAGCCCAGCTCCTCGGGGAGCCCGGCACGCAGGGCGCGGGCCAGCGGACCGGTGAGGTCGAGTGCGTCGAGAGCCTCCTCGATGCCGTCCAGGGCGATGGCGGTGGGCCGGTCGAGGAGGCCGTGCAGCTCGTCGACGGCCTCGTCGGCGGCGGCGAGTCCCCCGCCGCGCAAGGCGTCGAGCAGCTTCTCCACGCGGGCGTGCACCTCGGCCGTGATGCCCGGATTGTGCGGGAGCCGGCTGATGGCAGTGCCGCTGATCGCAGCGCCGCCGCGGGTGCGGAGCCCGGCGTGCACGGTGCCTTCCAGCCGGGGGCCGAACACCGGGTCGGTGGCGAGTGCCTTGAGGTCGCGCTGGGAGTGCTCGCCCCAGAACTCCAGGCTGATCGCAGCACCGGGGTCGTGGACGGGTACACCCTCGGCGAGGCAGAGGTCGAGGAGGTCGGCGTCAAGATGCGGCCAGCGGTAGCGGTCCTCGTGCAGCCGGACCGGGGCGCCGTGCGCGCGCAGCAGCGGAGCGAACCGGCCCACCAGGTCCAAGAGTTCCGCGGGCATGGGCTGGCGGGTCACTCCACCGCCGCTGACCGTGCGGTGCGAGTATCCGGCGGCGTACCGGCGCAGCCAGTCGCCGAGGCCGCCCTCCGGGGCGATCCGGCCGGCCGCGGCCGCGTCGGCGGCACCGCACGCGATGAGCAGCCGCAGCCAGGCAGCCGCGTCGTTCTTCGACTCGGGAAACAGGTCGAGGAGGGCCGTGGCCTGTTCGTCGGCGGGCGGGTGGTCGCCGAGCGGGCCGGCTGCCGCGTCGAGCAGCCGGTCGGGTACGGCCTTGCCGCGGGCCGCGGCCAGCACGCTGCCCAGCACCCGGGCCTCCTCCTCGCTGCCGAGGCCGGCCGCACGGGCCGAGTCCCGGACCCGGCGCGCCAGATCGGCGGGAAGCTCGCCGGGGGACGCCGCCCAGGCGCTCAGCAGGCGGACGAACTCGTCGTGCGCGTCATCCGCATCGAGGACACCGGCCAACCAGGCCGCCGCTCCGCTGAGTTCACTGGCGGGCAGGGCGCCGAAGCGGGCGAACAGCAGCTGATTCGCCCGCCGCCAGTCGGGATCGACCGGCAGCGCGTGGGTGCGCTCGGCGGCGCGGGCCTGCGCGTAGGCGCGGGCGGCGGAGCGGCGGTGCGTCTCCATCATCCAATGACCGATGGTGTCCCAGAACCAGGGAAGGTGGGTGGCCGGCAGGCCCCGGGCCAGGCGCTCCGCGTCGTCCACGAACCGGCCGGGCTTCTCCCAGGACCGGTGCCGGCTGCTGCCTGCCCGTTCCAGCGTGTCGCGGGCGTCGGTTTCGACGCCCGGCCCCTGCGTACGTGCCCAGTCGGCGTAGGTCTCGGAGATGCGGTGGTTGGCTGGGAGTGGAACAGGAGTTCCGGTGTTGCTGGTCATACGTGTGATCTTGCCAGGTGGTTCTGACAGCGGGTCCGGGGGATTCCGGGGCGTCGGGAACGACGATCGCGTTCCTGCCCGACGCCGTCGCCGGCTTCAGCGGCGACCTGGAACCCGCCCATCTCCAGCACCTTGATCGAGCCGACCCGCAACCACACCGAATCCTCGGCGATCACCGCGCGCACGGCAGCTCCGCGGTGATGGTGGTGGGCCCGCCGACGGGGCTGCTGACGTGGAAGGCCCCGTCGAGGGAGCCGACCCGCTTGGCCAGCCCGGTCAGCCCCGTGCCGGCGGCGGCGTCGGCACCGCCCAGCCCGTCGTCGGTAACGCGCACTCGCAGCACCTCGCCGACCTGACTGACCATCACCTCCGCACGCATCGCGTTGGCGTGCTTCGTTGCGTTGGTCAGCGCCTCAGAGATCACGAAGTACGCGACTGACTCCACGTTGGGCGCCACCCGCTCCTCCAGATCGACCCGCAGCCGCACCGGCAGGGGCGTGCGGGCAGCCAGCCCGGACAACGCCGCGTCCAGACCTCGGTCTTCGAGCACGGCCGGGTGCAACCCCCGCACCAGGTCATTGAGTTCGGCGATCGCCTCCTTCGCCTCCAGGTGCGCTCTCGTGATCACCTCGCGGACATCACTCGGCAGGTCCGGGCGGGTGGCAATGGCCAGACCCAGATTGACCGCGAGAGACACCAGCCGCTGCTGGGTGCCATCGTGCAGGTCGCGCTCGATCCGGCGGCGCTCCGCATCGACGGCCTCGATCAAGTCGGTCCGGCTCACCGCCAGCTGATCGACCCGTTCCTGGAGCCGCTGCGCCCGGCTGGGCCCGAGCAGGCCCGACGCCAGCCGCGCCTCGGCCCGGGCCACTGCCCGCGCGGTCCAGGGCAGGGCGCACAAGAGGAGGAGTCCGGCCGCTGTGTAAGCCGGCAGCTGGGTAAGGTAGCCGAACCAGTCCTGGCGGATTCCGGTTGGCAGCGCCCATGCCCAGGCGTAGGCGACGACGCCCGCCAGGCACGCCGCTGCCATCGCGAGCACCAGCAGCTCCAGCAGCGCGAGCAGCGGGCCCAGCAGGAGGTGGTAGCCGATCTTGCGCCAAGGTCGCGTCGCGGCGAGCCACCGGACGATCGAGGCCCACGTCCATTGTTTCGGCGCGGTGGGGGTGAGCCGGGGGACGTCCACGCCGATGAGCACCCGGTAGCGCGCCCGCTGAACGGCCGTCAGCACCGGGGCGCCGAGCAGGATCAGGGCGGCCGACACGGAAACCGTAAGGGGCCAGTTCCCCGTCCTGGCGGTAGTCGCCGCCGCCCAGGCCCACACGGGCACCAGCGCCAGGTGCGGCAGCATACCGGCGGCAAGAAAGCCGGTGTCCCGCTGCGCCCGGAGGACCGTGCGTATCAGTCCAGCTGGAATCGTCATGGCACGACGCTAGGGCACAGCAGGAGGACGGTTCCATGAGGCCTGTACCCGATCTCATGGTGAACCTAGTACCAGCTGTAGATCTTGATCTTGGCCCTGGGCGGACAGCATCTCGGGGCGGTAGGTCGGCTTCTGCCGGCCGCCGGCAGGCATGCCGGGCCTGGCGGAGCAGGCACTGTGCCCCGGGTGAGCATCGTCATCACGTTCTTCGTGGCGCCGGACGCCGAAGCTGCCGCTGCTGTCGCGGAGGGTGGTCCCGACGGGGTCTTCGAGTCCGTGACCTTCGGCAACTTCGATGTCGAGGAGGCTCTGATCGAGTGGGAGGGCATCTTCACCGGTCGGAGCTTTGAGGAAGTCCTTGACGACGATGCTACCGAGACTGTTGTCGACCCGGACGACGGCGAGGGTCCGCTCGTCCTCGCCGTCTCCGGCACCGGGCCGGGGCGGCCAGGTCAGGCCAGTCCAGCCGTCCGCGTTTCACGAAGCAGGGCCGGCTTCGGATGCTCGACGCCGCCAGGGGACGGGGAGGCGCCTCGTCCTACCGCTGTGGACAGTCCGGTTCCTGGGCTCGTTGGGCAGCGTGCAGGGCGTCCCCCTGCTGACGCCACGTTGCGGCTTCCTCTGGCCGACCGAGTTTCTCGAGAACGTGGGCCCGGTGCCAGGCGCCTGCTGGTTCGCCCGCTTCTGCGAGTTGCTTCCAGCACTCTGCGGCTTCTTCCAGGCGGCCCTGCCTCAGAAGGCAGTCGCCCAGGGAGTCACGGGCAGGAAGGCCGATCGGGCCGGGGGCGTCCATGGCTCTGCGGTACCAGTGTTCCGCTTCGGAGGCCCGTCCCATCTCGTCGAGAACGCCGGCGAGGTTCAACGGCGCCCAGGGATCGCCGGTTTCCACGGCCTTCCGGAGCCAGAACTCGCGCTCATCTTGGTCCGCCGCATACGTAGGCATGCTCTGGATCGCTGGGATCCATCCTGCCTGGGCGGCCCGCCTGCACCAGGACGCCGCCGTGAGCTGGTGGTCCTGGCCGTGCGGAGCCGCGTTCACTGCCCGGCCATGGTGGACCCGGGTCAGGGAGTACATCGCTTCGGCGTCACCGGCCTCCGCGGCGGCCAGGAGCCACTTCTCGGATGCAGCGTCGCCTTTGCTCCCGGTTTGACAGAGGTACTGTCCGAGCCGTTTCATCGCGGCTACGTCGCCGGCCTCAGCAGCCGGCTCGACCCACGGCTCCAAGGGCTCCGGACGCTTCGGTATCGCCACTTGGTCTCCGTCTCGACGTCGTCACCCGAGTACCCGGGTCCCGGGTACCCGAGTCCCTGGTACCTGGGTACTCGGGACTCGGGTACTCGGGACTTCACTGGCTGCAGTATCCCAACCGACTGCCGGCACCGCCGAGCAGGCAGATCCCCTGCGGGCGGACCGGATCCCGGGTCCCGGATTCGGGGGGCAGGAGCAGCCATTCGCCTCTGGCTGCGGTCGTGACCCGCCGAACAGCCCTTGGACGCGTGCGGTCAGCTCAGCCGGGCCTCGGCGTACACGGTCATCGCATCGCGCTGGTAGACGGCGAGTCCGTCGGCGATCTTGTCGAAGTTGGCCCGCATCTGCGGGTCGTCGACATAGCTCTGGCCCACTCCCTTGTACGCGACCGCGTTCGGGGTCCAGAACCGGCAGATGCCCTGGTAGTTGGCATCCACCTCGGCCTGTACCGCAGGGTCGGAAACCGGTGTGCCGGCCACCATGAACTCCGCCATGCGGATCATCTGCGCCGTCACCTCGCGCTGCCAGCGCTCCGTGTCCTCGGAGGTCATCGCGTCGACTGCCTGCCGGGACTGTTCCCACGCCTGCGGCCACCGCTCCCGTACCTCGGCCTCTGCCTCGGAGGGGGGCTGGAACCCCTCGAACAGGTTCTCCGGCTTGTTGATCTTCGTCATCTGACCCTTGTCCTTGCCTTCTTCCAGTTCGGCGATGGTGCGGCCGACCGTACGGGCCAGCGTCTCCAGCCGGTCCCGTTCCGTGAGCAGTCGCTGGTGGTGCTCACGGAGCACGGCCACCTGGTCGAGCCGGCTGTCCAGGACCGCCTGGATCTCGCGCAGCCCCAGGTCCAGCTCCCGCATCAGCAGGATCTGCTGCAACCGCAGCAGATCGGCCTCCTCGTAGTAACGGTGCCCGTTGCTCCCGATCCAGGCGGGCGGCAGCAGGCCGATCTCGTCGTAATGCCGCAGCGTCCGCGATGTCACCTTGGACATCCGCGCCACCTCCGCGATCGACCAGGCCATTTCCGGTGCTCCCCTCGCCGGGCCGGTCTCTCCGGCCACACACATGACCGTAGAAGTTGCCGCAACGGTAAGCGCAAGCCCGACTCCGGCCCGTGATGCGGATCCTGGCCCTGATCGGGCCGTCCGCCTTCGACGCCGTGCTCGCGGCTTGGCGGAGCGGCAACGTCAAGGACTGGGCGGCGCGTCGGGCAACGGGTTCGCAGGGCTCGTCCGGCTGCGGACGGACTCCGATGCCGGGCTGCGCGCCCTGGTGGAGTGCTGTGCAAGCCGCCGCCCCACCCCGTACAAGGCCGACGACTACGCCCTCCTGACGCACGAGGCGTACCGCACCACGTTGCGCGCGCTGCGCCGGGACCCGGCCGCTTCGCCGCGGACCCGGCGGGGCGCGATGGCCGCGCTCGTCGCGGGCGGCGGCGCCGACGGGCTCGACGCCCGCGACCTTGCGGCGATCGAGCGCCTGATCCGGGTGCAGATCGCGGACGAGACGCCGAGCGCACCGTCGCCTCAGCTCTCCGGCTGGTGGCTGGCCGTGCCGGGGGCCTCGTACGAAGGCCTCTTCGGCGCCCTGGACCTGCACCACCGGCGACCCATCACGTGCGCCACGGGCGTCGAGGCGTCGGGCCGGGAGATCCGGGTGCCCGTCCCCGGCGGTGACGGCGACCGTCGAGACCGTGGGCCATGTCTTTGTCACCCACCCGAATGGGACGGCGACCCGCTCCCCTGGGAGACCCACGCGGTCGACGACCCCGATTTCGACCCGGAGTACGACGATGCCCCGCCCAACGCGGGAACCGCCGGCGCGCGCACCGCCTGCGGCCACCTCTCGGTCGACCCAGCCATGGTCGGCTCAGGCACCGAAACCCGCGGACACGGCTGGCTCGCCCTCACCTCCCCACACGCCGGCCACGGCGCCTTCCCCGGCATCCTCCCTCTTCTGAGCCCTCACTCTGCGAGGCGGTGCTCCGCAGGCAGGCGGGCGCTACGTCGACAACCTTCCCGTCAAGGTCCGCGTGTACCGCTGGGAGGACTACGGCTTCAAGCTGACGCCCAGTTCCCCAAGTGGGAGAGGGGCTGCACCGGGACCGCCACGCCGTAACCCACACCAGCACAGGGCCGTGCCCGGCGCACACCGGTGCCGGGCACTGCCTCGTTGTCCACCCAGCGGCGATCACATGGGGCCACACCAGCCGGCACCGACGCCGGTCTAGGAATCTGCCTCGACCTGGGTCAGGAAGCCCGGTCGAAGGCCAGCGTCGCGTTCGGGCAGTCGGCGGCGTACCGCAGCAGTGCTTCCCGCTCGGCCTGTTTCGCGGTTAGGGAGCACCAGTGCTTGGTCGCCACCCACTCGCCGAGGTACCGGCAGTGCACCGTCGGGGCCGACTTCAGGTGGCCCGGTCCTGTTCGCTCTTCTGCCTGTTGGAGCGGGCCGTGACCCCGGCCGGGCCGGCGTCGCTGCCGAAGACCGGCACGCGACACCTCCGTGTGCCGGCCCGACCCAGCGGCAGCCGGTCCCGCTCCGGCTCGTCGTCCACCGACCCCGCGCCAGCTTTTGGCCGGTCAGCGGCAGAAGGTTCCGGTGGTGTCGCTCAGCTTGTGGGTGATGGGCTCGGAGACGGGTGCGGGCCAGAGCTGGATGAGGTGCTGCTCCAGGGGGTGCTCGTCGTCGGGTTCCAGTGCCTGTCGTGCCGCGTCGCGGCCGCGGGCGTGGACAAGGATCCGGGTGGGTCGGCCCGTGTAGGCGGACAGGGAGGGGAACGGCGTTTGGTCGTGGGCGTCGATGACGTACGCGTCGCAGGACTGGCCCTGAGCTCGCTTGCGGAAGGCTGGGCAGGCGCTGGTGCGGTTGGCACGTTCGAGTATGGCGTCGGTGATGCGGGGCAGGGGGTGCCGCGGGTCTGGTCACCGTAGTGGCGGGGTCCTGCGTCCATGACACGGCAGATGTTCGCGGCGATGGTGTGGCGGTCGCCATGTGAAGGCCGGGAAATGGGGCCAGGACGGCTGGAGTGACGTCCTCGGCGAGTTGGCTGAGGGCGGTATTGCGAGCCGGGCGGATGGGGATGCCGTGCGCGGAGGGCCGACGGGTGAGCACGGTGGCGGACAGGTGCCGGCCGGGACGGGTGGCGGGGAACAGCGGGAAAGCCGCTCGTCAGGCGTGCCGCACCTTCGTAGGTACCCGCCAGTAGGTTTCCAACAGGGCCTGTTTACAGTTGTCTTGACTGACCGCCAGGCGATGTTCGAAGCCGGGCGGGAGAGCGGCGTGCGGCGGCGTGCCGTCGCGCGCGGGAACGAAGGAAATCATGGGTTCGATACACAAGCGCGTCGGCGCAGTCCTCGGTACGGCCGCCCTGTTCGTCGGCGTGACGCTCACGGCCGGGGCCGTAACCGCCAGCGCGGACGAGACGGGCGACCTCGCGACCGACATCGATGTCTCGCTGTCCACGACCGGGGTTTCGGGCCTCACCGCGATGTCGGCGGACGGGTCCTACACGATCAACATCATCAGCCCCAGGGACGGCCACGAGATGGGCTTCGCCCGTTGGAACGCCGACCCGCAGCCCGCGCCCAACATCCCGGGCGACTCCCTCGTCGCCAAGGACATCAGCCCCGACGGCTGGGCGGTCGAGGCGGAGCTGAGCACGGGTCGCGTGGCTTCCACGCGCGGCCACAAGGCGATCTACATCGCGATCGCTTCCGGAAACCTGCCCGAGGGGCACCCGTACAAGCTGCGTGGGTGCATCGTGAAGGGCAGCGAGCGCAAGTGCACACCTTGGCACGCCGTGCACGCCTGATCGGCTGAAGGGGCCGGGCCGCTCAGCGGCCCGGCCGACACGTGGGTCTCGGGCAGGGGGCGCCGCCGTTCGAGCGCGACCTGCGAGGGCAGACGTGTCAGGGCGCGAAGCCCGCACGTACCTGCCCGAGCGCCTGGAGCCGTTCACAGGCCGGGCCGGTCAACCGGTGCGGGACCGTGTACGCGAACCGCGCACTGCATCTCGGCCACGGGGCCGTGGCGCTGGATCCTCGCGCGGGCGCTGCCGTTTGGGTACCGGAGAGCGGTGATGGGCCCGCCCGCTCACCTCCTCCATGGCCGGAGCGCGCACCGTGCGTGCGATCGCTTTGACGGCAGACCTCGGGACGCAGGCCCTCAGACCCCGGCCGTGCAGAACACGCACGCCTGCCAGAACGGCAGCGCGTCCAGCACCCGGTGGCGCACGCAGGAGGCCACCGCGGCCTCCTGCGGCCCGGGCAGGACGCCCGCGCCGGCCCTCGCGGTCTCGGGGTCGAACTCCTCCACCATTGCTCGGTACGTGCGCAGGTATTGCTCGACCCGTGCCGGCTCGTACGTCAGTTCCTCCCACCGGTGACGGGACAGCGCCAGATCGAGGACGCGCAGCAGAAAGTCCTTCGCCGTGGCTCGCTCCTGCGGCGTGTCCCCCCAATCGAGCTCGGCCAGCCCGAAGCCGACCACCCCACGCCCCATCACGTTCTGGTCCTGGAGCGTCAGCAGGGCGGCGAAGCGGAAGTCCCACGGCTTCTTGGACAGCGCGGACACAGCGAGCATCAGCACGTCCACGAACACCGCCGTGCCACCGTTGGTCATCTCCAGGCACTGGCCGTCACCGCCGCCGAACACGTTCATGTCTCGAGAGTAGAGAAAGCGTGAGGCCACACCCTCTCTCTGCGTGTCTTTTGGCACAGACTCGACGAAACGCCGGCGGCCGCCCCAACGGCACTTCCCAGGGTTTCCGGCATCGCCCCTCCGGCGCGAGGGCACACCGAGAGTCGTCCGACAACCCCCCGTCCTCTGCGACGTCAGGGCGGGTTCGGACCCTGACGTCGGCCGGTGCGCAGCACCTCCTCGATGTCCTGGAGGCGGTCCAGCCCCGATACGGCCTGCGCGGTGCGGGGGTTGGCGGCCAGCCGGGTGCGGTGGCGGTGCACGAAGGACCAGTAGCCGGTCGTGTAGGGGCAGGCCCGGTCCCCCGTGCGGTCGGCGGGCCGGTAGGCGCAGCCCTCGCACAGGTCGCTCATGCGGTGGATGTAGGCCCCCGCGGTGGTGTAGGGCTTGGTGGTCATCATGCCGCCGTCGGCGTACTGGGACATGCCGATGACGTTGGGGAGCATCACCCAGTCGTAGCCGTCGACGAAGCAGCGGTGGAACCAGTCGGTGACGGCACCCGGATCCCAGCCGCGCTGGAGCGCGTAGCTGCCCAGGAGCATGAGCCGGGGGATGTGGTGGGTCCATCCCGTGTCGCGGACCTGCGCGAGCACCGTGGAGAGGCAGCGCGCGGCGACGGCGTCGGCATCGAGCTCGAGGAACCAGTCCGGCAGGGGCGCACGGTGCCGCAGGGCGTTGCGGTGGCGGTAGTCCTCGCCGAAGTACCAGTAGGTGTGCCACACGTACTCGCGCCAGCCTGCGACCTGCCGTACGAAGCCTTCCGCGCTCTGGACGGGCACCTGGCCGGCGCGCCAGGCGTTCTCGGCGGCGGCGACCACTTCCGCCGGGTCGAGCAGTCCCAGGTTGAGGGAGGAGGACAGAAGGCTGTGGCTCATCACGGGGTCGCCGGCGAGCACGGCGTCCTCGTTCGGGCCGAAGCCGGCCAGGCGGTGTTCGACGAACCGGTGCAGTGCGGCCAGTGCCTCGCGGCGCGAGGCGGGGAAGGCGCGAGGCCCGTCGCGGCCGACGAAGCGGATGCCCTCGTCCCGCTCCCACCGGTCCAGATCGGCCCGTACCTCCTCGTCGATGTCGTTCTCACGAGGCCGGTACGGTGCGGGAACGCCGAGGGTGCGCATGCCGCTGGGCGGTGGCTCCCGGTTGTCCCGGTCGTGGTTCCAGCGCCCGCCGGCGGGCCGGTCACCGTCCATGAGGAGGTCGAGTTCGCGGCGCATCCACCGGTAGAAGTCCTCGTGCCTGAGCCGCTCGCGCCCGCCTGCCCAGGACCGGAAGGCCGCCCCGGGCAGCAGGAAGCCGCGCGCGGGCAGCACCCGCACCCCGTCCATCGAGGCGACCAGCCCGTACGCAGCCCGTGACGTGGGGTGGTGGACGGTCACCGGAGCATCGCCGACGACCTGGCGCAGACCCGCCGCGTAGGTCTCGGCGCGCACGTATCGGACACGGTCCCCCAGCTCGGCGGCACGGTGACGCATGGCCGAGAGCACCAAGTGGGCCTTGGCACGGTGGAACCGGCGACGGCGGAACACCGAACGGGCCTCGACCATCACCACCGGTGCGCCTGCGGCCGGGCCCGGCTCGCCCGGAGTCAGGAAGTGAGGACCGAGCTGGTCTCCGAACAGCCAGTGCCACGCAGTCACCGCATCACCTTGCCCTGCTCGACGCACGCCTGCTCCACCTATACAGCCGCTCGATCGCGGTACGCGGTATCGGCGCGGCGTTCGAGCCGCGTGATCCAGGATCCGGGGGGGGTGGGCACGGTGTGCGGTGGTTCACCACGCCGCCGAAAATACCCCCGGGGGTACCCGTGCTAGGCTCGAAAATATACCCCCGGGGGTAATCGTTCAGCCGAAAGGAGCACCATGTTCTTCATCGACACCATCGACACCGCAGGCCTGGGAAACCGCAGCTACCTGGCGGGCGGCGCGGCCACCGCGGTGGTGGTGGACCCGCCCCGAGACATCGACCGGGTCCTGGCGGCGGCCGCCGCGCGAGGTGTGCGCGTCTCCCACGTGGTGGAGACGCACGTCCACAACGACTACGTCACCGGCGGTCCGGAGCTGGCCCGCATCACGGGCGCCGCCTACCTCGTGCCGGCAGCGGCGCGCGTCGCCTTCGCCCGCACTCCGGTCACCGACGGCGACGTCGTGAACGTGGACGACGGGGTGACCCTGCGGGCCATGGCCACCCCCGGACACACCCCGCACCACACCTCCTATGTCCTGGAGGACCGGGGCGAGGTGGTTGCCGTCTTCACCGGCGGGTCGCTGCTGATCGGCTCGGTCGGCCGCCCCGACCTGGTCGAGCCGAGGCCGACCGAACGCCTCGCACGCGCCCAGCACGCGTCCGTGCGTCGACTGGCCGCCGAGCTCCCGGACGAGACGCCGGTGCTGCCCACCCACGGGTTCGGGAGCTTCTGCTCCTCCTCGCGGTCCGAGGGCGGCGCCAGCACCATCGGCAAGGAGAAAGCGGGCAACGACGCCCTGGTCAAGGACGTGGACTCCTTCGTCACCGCTCTGCTGGCCGGCCTGGAGGACGTACCCGCGTACTACGCCCACATGGGCCCGGCCAACGCCGAAGGCCCCGCTCCGGTCGACCTGACCGCACCCCGGACGGCCGACGCCGCCGACATCGCCGAGCGCCTGGCCGCCGGGGAGTGGGTGGTGGACCTGCGCAACCGGATCGCCTTCGCCGAGGGCCACGTCGCCGGCTCGTTCAACTTCGAGGCGGACGGACAGCTCGCCACCTACCTTGCCTGGCTGATCCCCTGGGGCAAGCCCGTGACCCTCCTCGCCGAATCCCCCGAGCAACTCGCCACCGCCCAGCGCGAACTGGCCCGCGTCGGCATCGACCGCCCGGCCGCCGCCGCGACCGGCACCGTCCAGGACTGGCTGCCCGACGGCCACGCCCCGCGGTCCTTCCCCCGCGCCACCTTCGCCGACCTCGCGGCCCAGCACCCCGGCCCGGACGTGGTCCTCGACGTACGCCGGGACTCCGAACGCGCCACGGGCTGGATCGCAGGCTCCGTGCACATTCCCATCCACCACCTGCACCGCCGCCTGGCCGACGTACCCGCCGGACGGGTGTGGGTGCACTGCGCGGGGGGCATGAGGGCGGCCATCGCCGCCTCCCTGCTGGACGCCGCAGGCCGCGACGTCGTCGCCGTGGACGCCTCCTTCGACACCGCGACCGACGCCGGGCTGCCCGTCACCACCGGCGCCGACGCCTGACCACAGCGCTCCCCCACCGCCACCCGAGAACCGGAAGGAAATCGGATGTCCCTCTTCCGTCGCGGCACCGCCCGCCTCACCCCGGGCCAGGCCCGCGTCCGCACCGCCGACGGCGACGCCGTCCTCCTGGACGTGCGCGAGCAGGCCGAGTGGAACGCCGGCCACGCCCCCGGGGCCGTACACCTGCCGCTCTCCCGACTGTCCGGCGGCGCCGGACTACCCGCCTCGGCGCAGGGCCGGCCGCTGGTGGTGATCTGCCGCTCCGGACACCGCTCCCAGCAGGCCGTCCGACTCCTGGCCGGGCACGGACCGGAAGCCGTCGACGTCAAGGGCGGTATGAGCGCCTGGGCGGCGGCCGGACTGCCCGTCGTCGACGCACGAGGAAGCAGCGGCCGAATAGCGTGAGCACCCTTCTCCTGGCCCTCGTCGCCGGCGGCGTCATCGGTCTGGCCCTCGGGGCGCTCGGGGGCGGCGGCAGCGTCCTGACCGTACCCGCCCTGATCTACCTCCTCGGCTTCACCCCCGCCGCCGCCACCACCGCGTCGCTGATCATCGTCACCGCGACCTCCGCGACCGCCCTCTACGCCCACGCCGCCTCGGGAAACGTCCGCTGGAAGACCGGCGCGCTGTTCGCGGCAGCGGGCATCCTGCCGGCGATCGCCGCGGGCACACTGGCCACTCGCCTGCCCGCCGCGGTGCTCACCGCCGCATTCGCCGTGATCGCAGCCTTCGCGGCCCTCAGGATGCTCATGCCCTCCGACCCCGACCGGCCGCGCGCCCCCGCCGGCCCCGCACGTTCCGCAGGTGTCGGCGCCGGACTCGGCGCGGTCACCGGGTTCCTCGGCGTCGGTGGAGGCTTCCTCGCGGTGCCCGCCCTCGTCTCCGCCGTCGGGCTGCGCATGCGCGTCGCGGTCGGCACCAGCCTGCTGGTCATCACCGTCAACTCGCTGGCCGCGCTCGCCGCCCGTGCCGGCACCCACACACCCCTGCACTGGGCGGTCATCGCCCCCTTCACCGGAGCCGCGATCCTCGGTGCCTGGGACGGCAAACGCCTCTCCGCCAAGATCTCCGGCTCCACCCTCCAGCGGATCTTCGCGCTCGCGCTCCTGGGCGTCGCCGCCCTCATGCTCGTCGACGCCCTCAGATGACCGACCCTCCCACGACCAACAACCCGCAACGGCGCCCCACAGGCAGTCGATCACGACGTGTCCACAACCGGGCCCCGCGAGAGAAGAAGGACGGAACGCCGCATCATGAACACCCCCCACACCCCCCACACCCCCCGAGCGCTCGACACCGCCCAGGCCCGCACCCGTCTGCACGAACTGGTCATCCTGGACGTCCGGACCCCCGGCGAGTACGCCACCGGGCACCTCCCCGGTGCCCTCAACATCCCCCTCGACCACCTCCACGAGGCACTCCCCGACATCCGCCACGCCGCCCGGCACGCCGACCTCCTGGTCGTCTGCGCCTCTGGTGCGCGCTCCGAGAACGCCTGCCGCACCCTCGCCGCCGAGGGCATCACCACCGCCACCCTCACCGGCGGCACGGCAGCCTGGGCAGCCGACGGCCACGCCCTCCACCACCCCGGGCGCACCCGGCACAGTGCCTGGGACATGGAGCGCCAGGTCCGCCTGACAGCCGGTGCCGTCGTGCTGACCGGCCTCACGCTGGGCCGGCTGCGCCCCGTCTTCCGCCTCGCCTCCGCGGGCATCGCCGGCGGCCTGGTCTACTCCGCCCTCACCAACACGTGCGGCATGGCCGCACTCCTCGCCAAACTCCCCCACAACCGCCCTCACCAGGGCGACCTCGAGGAAACCCTCGCCGCCCTCCGGGCAGCCTGACCAACAAGGCCCGATACCCCCTGGGGTACCCTGGTAGGCGAGTACTCAGGACCAGGAGGCAACCGGTGAAAGTCGACGACGACGCAGTCAGCTCAGTCCTCAACCGACTGCGCCGCGCACAAGGACAGCTCGCCGGCGTCATCGCCATGATCGAAGCCGGCCGCGACTGCAAAGACATCGTCACCCAGCTCGCCGCCGTCTCCAAGGCTCTGGACCGCGCCGGCTTCAAGATCGTCGCCAGCGGTATGCGCCAGTGCATGACGGAAGCCGACCCGAACCAGGCCCCGATGACCGAGGCGGAGCTCGAGAAGCTCTTCCTCGCCCTCGCCTGACGCACCAAACCGGGACGGCACGGCCGGGAGGCCCCTCGTGGGAGGCCTGCCGGTCCGAACACGTCGGATGACCAACCGTTGTCCGACGTGATTGTCCGACGTGATCCTTTCGGTGTGGGGCGCCCGGAAGGGGGCCTGGCCACGTGGCGACGCGGAGGCGGAGTGCTCAGCGAGCCCCTGGCAGGCGGCAGGCCGGGGAATCCTCGTTGGGCGGGTGACGGGCGGGACCGGATCAGGGAAGGGGTCTTCGAGCATCGGGATGCACGGGGACAGCAGCGCCTCCGTGTGCTCGGTGACCGTGCCCCGAGCGAGTCTCAGTGCGTACCTCGTTCTCATGGTCTGGGTCCTCGTCGTCGCGCATGTGCAGAAGGCCGTAGGAGCCGGGAGCGACCTTCGCGACATGCTCGAGCAGACCGACGACATCGAGCGACGAGCGGTGATTGGAATGGCCCCCCAGGTGGATGAACGGCTCGCCGTTCATCCACCTGGGATCAAGGAGGTAGGGACTGGCCATCCGGGCGATGCGAAGCCGAAGCTCCTCCACGACCTGGCGCAGTCGGACGTCATCGTCGTCATCAACTGCCGTCTCCCTGACGGTGATCCACCCGTGATATTCGAACACATCGCGATTCCAGTGAGGTCAGCTGGGCCTCGACAGCCCCGTCCACGGCATGATCCGCCGGCCACGGCCTGACCTTGCTGCGTCGCGGCTACCGCGACCTCAAAGCCCGCACCGGCGAGCGCATACTCAAACCGACCTGACAGCTGAACGCATCCTGGCCCTGACCGCAGCCATCTGGCACAACCGGGCCAACCGATCACTCCTGCCCAGGTCATTCATCGCCTACGACCCCTGCCCAGGACTTCGGACTTACTCACCTAGGGCGGCCAAGCGCCCACCACCAACGTGCCGAGGGCCGTGCGCCGGTGGGTGACCGAGCGGCCCGCGCGAGCCGTCGTCGCCATGCCCACCGATCTCAGCGCGGCCGCGTGGGACGAAGCCGTCGCGTTGCTGACGTGGAGGGCGCGGGCCAGGGACGTCGTGGTGTGAGGTTCGGCCAGGAGGCGCAGAGCCTCCAGCCGTGTGCGGCCCAAAACGGCGGCAAGGGCCTCGGCGGAGACGACCGGGCCTCCCTCGGTGGGGGGAAGCCCGGGACCGGCCGGGTACGTGAGGACCGCGGGATGGCCCGGCGTGTCCTGGAGAAGTGGTCCCGCCGGGTGGTGGAAGGTGGGCAGCAGAACCAGGCCACGCCCGTCGAGGCGGACGTCGCGGACCGGCGCCGGGCCGGGCCATTCCCACACGCCCCCGTGGAGCCGACTGCCCGGGGCAAGCCCGGTCAACGTGGCGGCGACGCCGTGCTCGGCGGCGGTCAGGGCGTAGCGGGTGAACTCCCCACGGTGGAGATCCTGGACGACGGACCACACCGGGGCGATGACGGCCTCGTACGTGGCCCGCTGGGCACGGTGCATGGTATGCCAGGCCTTCTCGTCGCCCGCGTGCAGGCCGCGGATCCAGCGAGGGGCGGGCACCGCCCCGTAGACCCGCTCCAGCTCGGATCGTACGAGAACGGGGTTCGTGGCGCGGATCTGTTCGACGCCCTCGGCGACGCTGTCGCCGAGGGCGTCGAGGAAGGAAGGCGGACGGCCCGCGGGAACCAGGTCGGCGAGCGGGCTGCTTGCCGCCGGGAGGGAGCGCAGGATACGGCCACGCCACGAAGCGAACAGGGGCCCGCCACTCTGGGTCAGGGCCGTGGTCAGGGCGGCGTGCAGCTCTTGGAGCGGCGCCGGGCGGGCGGCGAACCGGACACGTGCGAAGTCCTCCGCGGTGAAGTGGACTCGCAGCACTCTCACAACTCCTCGTCCTGGGCCGGCCTTTCGGCCAGGGCCTGAACCTTCGCGTCGTGACGGCCCCGCGCCAAGGATGTTCGTATGACTTCGCGACGCATTCTTCTGAAGGGCACCCTATTCGGGAGCGCCGCCGCCCTGCTGCCCACGGCTGCATCCGCCGGCGGTGCGGTCTTCCGACTGCCCGCGCCCGCCGGCCCGTACCCGGTGGGCATGCTGACGGTCCATCTGACGGACCCGTCCCGGACCGATCCATGGGTGGGCGGTGTACGGGAGTTGATGCTGACCGTCCTGTACCCGGCCCGATCG
Organism: Streptomyces sp. NPDC001717; assembly: GCF_042892775.1. Lineage (NCBI taxonomy): Bacteria > Bacillati > Actinomycetota > Actinomycetes > Kitasatosporales > Streptomycetaceae > Streptomyces > Streptomyces sp. NPDC001717. Next base: position 67,080 of record NZ_JBIAUK010000037.1, read on the forward strand.
GTGGACGGCTTCGTCCGGGCCCCGCAGCTCACTGCGGCCGAGGCACGGGAGTTCGCCGGCCTCGCGCCCCACATCCATCCCGGACTGCCGCAGCCGGGCGTAGTGGACTGGGGCGCGGTCCTCACCCACGGGCACGTGGGCGCGCCGCCGCTTCCCGGGCGGCGGCCGGTGCTGGTGTACTCGCCCGGCGGCGGTGACTCGCGCACGCTCGGCACAACCCTCGCCGAGGATCTGGCGAGCCACGGTCTCGTGGTCGTGCTCGTCGATCATCCCGGTGACGCTTCCCAGGTGGAGCTGCCGACCGGGATGCGGACGACCGTCCTGTTCGGGCCACCGGACCCGGCGACCTTCCGCACGATGGTGGACACCCGGATCGCGGACCTCCGGCTGGTTCTGGACCGACTCGGCAGCCTGCCGCTCGCCCAGGTCATGGACTCCCGCCGGATCGGCTTGTACGGGCACTCGGCAGGCGGCACGGCAGCGGTGTACGCGGCCCGTGACGACCGCCGTGTCGGTGCGGTGGCGAACCTGGAGGGCTACCTCGACCTGTACCCGTCGCAGGCCGGCTGCGACCAGCCGCTGCTGCTGTTCCGCACCGACGGATTCGACGGCGCCGCTCGGATCGAGTCGTCCTGGGCGGGCCTTCGCGGCCGTCGCGCGCTGCTCCCCGACGCGAATCACTGGGCGTTCACCGACTACGGCTCACTCGTCCCTCGGCTCCAGACTGCCGGCCGCGTGACAGCGGCGACGCGGACCGCGCTCGTCGGCACCGGCGACCCCGCGGTGACCCTCGCCGAGGTACGGCGCCGACTGGGGACCTTCTTCGCCCGCCATCTGTCATGACGGGACGCCGAGGCGACGGCCGGCGGCCCGCTCCGGCCCACAGGCATCGGTCACCCGCGCCTCCCCAGGTTGTCTGCCCGGTCCAAGGACCAGAGCCAGGGCCTGGGCGCGGACACCGTGTCAGGCAGATGCCATGCGGGCCAGAAGCGCGTGGACTTCGCCGACTCGGGAGTGCTCCGGATGCAGGTACCGCTCGCAGGCGGACAGCGCCCGCCGGGCCTCTGTCTCCGCCTCGCCGGCGCGGCCCAGGGCGTGCAGGGCCACGGCCCTGGCGAGCTCCAGCTCCCCGCTGTCGGAAGGAGGAGGCTCGGGGAAGGTCCTGCGGGACTCTGCCAGAGCTTCCTCATGGCGCCCCTGCCCGGACAGGCTGCGGATCAGCAGCCGGTGCAAACGGGTCGCCAGTTGCTTCTCGGCCCGCGGCAGATTCCCGCGGGCGATCGTTTCCGCCTCCTCGTACTCGTCCTGCGCGCACAGCGCGTCCCCCAGGCATTGCAGGGCGCACAGTTCGAGTTGCACACCTCGGTCAGATGCTTGATCCGAGTCAACGCCCTTAGGACGAGCAGGGACTGGACCTCCGCCTCAGCGGGCCGTCCTTCATCGATCAGCACCCAGGCGCGGTTCAGTCGGGCGGACAGCAGCAGGTACCGGTTCGCGCCGTCCAGCTGCTCCAGGTCTTCGATCAGGGCTTCCTGTTCGGCCGGCACTGCTGCTCCTCGCCCGTGAGCCATCGCCGCCATGGTGGCGAAGTACGTGGCTTGCCAGAGGGTCATGGGCCGCCGGTCCCGCCCCCATTTGCCCCGGCGAGCCGCGATGACAGCCCGCGCCCGCGCCTCGGCCTCTTCGTACCGGCCTTCGCGCACCAGGTGATGGGCGTCGTCGAAAGCTGCTTCGTGCCAGGGCGCCGCAGCCCCCCTCGCCCATGCCTTCCAGGCGGCCGCACTCAACACTCGTCCTCGGGATGTCACGCCCGGGAGACTACGCGCCCGTCGAAACCGGTCGTTGCCGGGTGGCCGCACCTTGCGGCGACGGCCCGGAAGCGGAGCCGTTGCCGCTGAGCGAGAACGTGCGAGGAGCGGGCTCGCACCACTCTGCCGAGACGTCCGGCCCGGCCCCAAGCGGCCGCCACGACGGCCCGACGTCCGGCGAGGTGGACGGCGGCGGCCTTGCCGTAGCGATCGGTCAGGCCACAACCGGAGCGCTCGGGTGGAACCGGAGCCCCTGGGGTCAGCCCTGGCCTTGGGTGTATTGAGCCGCATACCAGCTGGAGTCGATGGCGGGATTTCGCAGGTTCCCCCAGAAGCGATCATCAGGTATCGGTGGCAGTGGCGGATTACCCAGGTCCTCGTGCAGATCCGTACGCCAGTCGACAGTGAGGTGGGCGCGGATGCTCACGCTCTCGCACACGGACCTGTAGGGCGATCCCCAGATCCCGTGCACCATCTTCTCCGCGGCCCACCTGCGACGATCGTCCCGGTGCGCGTTGGCCTGCACGATCACCTTGCGCAGTCGCAGGGCCAGCGGATTGGCCTGATCCGGGCGGGGTGGGGCGTCGCCCCGGTCCAGCGCGTCCAGGGCGGCGCTGACCTCCGGGTACTTGCTCAGGCCCGCTTCCACGGCCACTCTGCGCAGCTGCTTCCGCGCGGCCTCGGCCACCTGCTCACGAGGCAGGACCGCGAGCAGCGCACCGAGTTCCTCAAGCCCGTGGATAAGGCCGACATGCAGGACATCGGCGGGGCTGCAGGACAGATCCAGCTCCGGCAGCTGCTCGTCCCGTCGGGGAAGGGGATCGGCGGCGCTGCCCCAGTCCGGTCCGGGCGGCCCGGCCCATTCCCACAGCAGCCGGCCGTTGAACGTGACGGCACCCCCGTCTCGGCCGCTTTCAAGCTGGTCGCCCAGTTCTGCCAGATACGCGCCCAGCGAGTCGGCCCGCCCGAAGTCGGTGCCGGTCTCATCGAAGAAACGTCCGATCGCACCGTAGGAGTCCTGCCCCCGGCGGCAGTCGATCGTGAGACCGTCGGCCGTCACCCCGTAGGAACCGAACTTCAGGTAGGCGTCGATCCAGTAGTGCTCGGCCTCCTCCTCGTCCAGGTCCTCGGCGATGTCGCGCATCCACTGCGTGTCCCCGACGATCTCGCTCAACGAGAGCAGCCGGTCGTGCGTGCTGAAGCGGAAGGCTTCCGCGCCATCGCGGGCCCCGTTGTGCCGGAGCAGTGACGCGACCAGATCGGGAGGGAAGGTAACTCCCAGCTCCTCCTCCGCTGCAGCTATCTCCTCACGTCGCGCGGGCGGCCCGAGCGTGGCGAAGGTGCGGGGCGCGTTCTCGCGCAGCCACTCGTCGATGCGGTCCCACGAGTCCTGGACCAAGTCTTTTCTCATGAGCTGAGCCTAGGGACGGGCACTGACAGCTTGATCGTCGACCACCGGCCACGGGGAAGCGGCCGTCGGCTGCCCGTTGGCCTTCGTACTGCTCGTGACTCGCGTGACGATCAGCGGTGCCGCTCGCCGGTGACCACAACTTGTACGTGGTGTACCGCGCCTTGGAGGAGGATGAAGGCATCGACTACCTCGTGCACCACCCTGGCTGGGACGCGGCCGAGACCCTGGCACAAGACGACGGGCACTTCATGGGCCCGGGCCTGTCCTGGGCCGACCTGACCGCCATAGCCGACAACGGCCTGCCCGGCGGCAGCACCACCAATCCCCCACTCCCGACTGCTGCTCCTGCTACCGGCATTAGGCGACGACGCCGTACCGGCTGACACCGTCGAGCGCCTGACCGCGGCACTGCGCGCCCGCACCCGCATCGAGGAGCCCGAGCGGCTTGCCGCGACGCTCCTTGAGCACCAAGGGCAGTGCGGGCCGGCACGCTGGACCACAGCCGAGGGCGGCTACCCGATCAACGACGGTGGCTACTCCTACCGCAACCCCGCCAACCGCTTCGCCTGGTCGACCACCCGCCTCGCCCAGATCGCCACCGCACTGACCCCTGACAGCACGGAGGCCGCCCCGGGCTGATTGAAGCTCAGCAGCTTCGGTTCCGCCAACGGTCCGGTCGTGAAGGCCGGAACCGAGCCCTGTGCGTGCCCGAACCCTCGCGAAGACGCCCCCCCCGGTTGGGCGCCCCGCACGGACGATGCGCGATCGCGCCGGGTCACCTGCCGAACATGAAGGAGCGGGCGGGGACGAACATCTCGTGGCCCGTGGTGAAGCGGACGCGGACTCCGTCCTGCGTCCATGTCGTGGACTCGATGCCCTTCTCCGCCACGGCGGTGTCGACGTCCAGCCAGTGTCCGTAGGCGGCACCGGTATATCGGCCGGCCACGATCCGGTAGGTGTCCCGCCCGGACGGGGTGTGTCGGTGGACCAGTTCGAGGTAGTGCTGTGCCTCGTCGGCGTAGACCACCGAGGAGGGCGCGGCGCTGCGGTACGTCACCTCGGTCCGGGGCCACCACACCACGGTCAGGAACACGGCGGTGAGCAGAACACCCGCCACCACGCCCAACAGGACCAGGACGACCCCGGCCGGCCGGCGGTTCCGGCTCCTGCGCTCGTCGGTGAACGTGTCGATGATGCCCTCCAGGCCGTCGTCGCTCCGCGAAGGAGGACGCGAATCCGGTCCGACCGGTTGTGCCAGCCCACGGGTCGGCCCCCTCCGCTCGCTGCGATGGGCGAGGCCCCAACAGAGCCTGGTCGCGATCCACTCGACGCCGCTTGACGCCTCACCGGCACAGCGCGTCCGCGGATGGCGGCAGCCGCTGCGCCGGGTCCTGGTCTGCCTTGGTCCGATGCGAACGTGCCGTGACCCCGACCGGCCGGCGTCGCTGCAGTGGGCCGGCACGCGACACGCCGGGCGCCGGCCCGCCCCGGCAGCAGCCGGTCCCGCTCGGGCTGGTCGACCACCGACCCCTGCCGGCTTCGGCCTGTCAGCGGTAGGAGGTTCCGGTCGGGTCCCGGTGCCTCCCGGGGCGCATCGCGGCCGCGGGCGGGGACACGGACCGGGTGGGTCGGCCGGTGCAGGCGGACAGGGAGGGAAACAGCGTTCGGTCGCGCAAACCACCGGTACCTGCGGCGGCGGCAGATCAAGCACACGATCCCTGAACCCGGGAACCAGTGAGCCAATCGCCGACGACGGGACAGCAAGCGCGCCGGCCCACCCGCTTCGACACAACGGTCCACCAGCGCCGCAACGAGGTCGAGCGCACCAGCAACCGGCTCAACACATTCCACGCGGTAGCCGGCTGCTACGGCCAGAGGGCCTACGTCTTCCACGGGACGGTCACGGTCGCGGCGATCCGGCTCTGGATCCGCCCGTGACCGCCACATCCTCGCCTATTGGTCTTCCGGGACCAGGACGCCGAGCTCGACCTCCTCGAAAACGCGCGACCACCAGGATTCCTCGTCCTCGAACACCGTCGGATCGCACTGCCTGGCCCGTTCGATCACGTCTTCGACGTAGTCCTCGTAGTCGTCGTCCGCGTCGCTCCTTCCGGAGCGCGTGAACGCTTCCCATACCTCCAGGACGTTCTGCAGACCAGCAACCGAAGAGTTGGCCAGCCCGTACTGCTGGTCTCCATCGCTGTCATGGCCGCGGACCATCCAGACTTCGCCACTGTCGATCAGCAGCCAGTACGTGTTGACGCCGCCTCGAACGCGCCGAGGAATACCGCGCGACCCGACGGAAGATCGCGGACCTCCAGCTCCCGACCCGCGTCCCGCACGAACATGCGGTTGCAGTCGGCCGGCAAGCCCTGTTCGCCCAGCCCGGACAACGCCTCGCTACCCACACCCAGGCGCGCGAGAGAACTCGCGTCATACGACAGCCACTGCGCGCTCGACAACCCGCACCCCCCTTCTCGATCCGTCCCGCCGATCCTCATTCACCAGCGCCACGGACATGAGCTGCCCCTGACCGAGCGCCTCGCTGAACTCGACGACGAGTACGACATCCTCGAATACGGCGACAGAACCGTGGACCAGGTCAATGCCGAGGTCACCGCCGAAGCCCGCCGCATCGCAGCCCACCCCACGGTTCCCCGAGCCCACGGATTCGCCCAGCTGGTGCACACGGACCGACCCGCGAGTTCCCGCTGAACAGACTTCGGTCGTCCAGGACGCTCTCGCGATTGCCCAGGGCGAGGGTCAGTGCTGCCAGGGCATTCGCATCGGCCGCTTCTGAACTTGAACGGGCGATGTCGGCGTCCTTCCCCTGGATGGGGTCGCGCCATCGAACGGGGCTTTTGGAGGAGATCCACCGCATGGTAGGGATGGCGACGTGATCACGAAGCCGCCGTCCTTGGCCGCCATGCTCCACCGTCTGCCCGCCCCCGGATACCGGGGACCGCTGCTTCTGGCCGTGTTGCTGGCCGTCGTCGCGGCGCCGGACGGTTTTTTCCGCGAGCGCGTGGTGTTGGGCACGGTGCTCACCGGCCTGTTCGCGGCGGTGCCGCTCATGGCGATGCTCGCATGGGGCCTGGTGAGGCTGGCCGTGTCGCCCGCTGCGCGAAGCCGCATACGGCGGATCCGCCGCCCGGGCAACAGCGTGCTGCTGGGCTGCTTGCTGGCGTCGGTAGCCATCGCGCTGGGCTACAGCGTGCCCGGCGAGGACCTCGGAATGCTGGCAATGGGCGTGGTGGTGCTCGGCCTGTTGCCGTTCGCCTGGTTCGCCTGGCAGATGGCAAGTACCGCGGAGCCGACCGAGGAGGCCGGAACGGGGTGGCTGCGCGGCCTCTGGCGCTGGACAGCAGCCCCACTGCTGGTCGGCACCACGGTGCTGCTGATCAACCACGGCCTTCCCCTCGACGCGCGATTCGCGATCGCCCGGCCCGTACTCACCTCCTATGCCGAGCAGGCCCTCGCCACGGGCTCGGTGAACCCCCACCAGACCTGGATCGGCAGCTACCCGGTTCGAGACGCCGAACTGGCGGACGGCGGGCTGAAGTTCTCCATCGGAGGTTCCGGCCTTTTCGCCCGCCACGGCTACGCCTACTTCCCGCCGAACGGCCCGACGCAGCACAGCGGCGAGTACGTCCATGTCAGTGGCCCCTGGTACAGCTGGTCAGGTCCCGATCACTTCTGAGCACACTTGGTCACAGCGGCGGGTCACCCGCAGGTGTTGAACTTGGTGGGGCGATGTGGGACAGCCGTCCATGATCAGGCGAGTGCAGGCAAGACAGCCGTCGATGAGGTGCGGGCGGTACTGGATCTGCTTGAGCTTGTAGGTCCACGGCGGCCAGGTTGCCAATGTCGCGCTCCGCACTCAGGCTGACCTGACAAACCCGGACGCGAGAACGGCGCGGGGGGCCCCCCCCCGGGGGGGGGGCCCCCCCCCCCGGGCCCCCCCCACCCCCCCCCCCCCCCCCCCCCCCCCCCCCACCAAAAAAACAAAAAAAAAAAAACCCCCCCACCCCACCCCCCCCCCCCCCACCACCCCCCCCACCCCAAACCACAACCC
>NZ_JBIAUK010000038.1:0-73838 GCF_042892775.1 Streptomyces sp. NPDC001717
TTCGGGCCAGAGGGGAAAGGGCGGGAGCCGATCACGACAGAACGTGTCGACATGCGCAGACGGGGAGAGCTCCATGGGGCGGCACCTCAATCTCGGGGCAGCGGGGGGAGAGTGGAGCAAGTATCTCGCCAAAATGGCGACCGTCAACAATGCGCGATATCTGATTTTGGTAACGAGGGGTTATACGTATGACCTCGTGGGTCGCGGGAAGTACGGGCCGGTGGAATCCGCTCCGACCGTCGGGGGTGGCGGCGGCCGCCGAGCCGCCACCCCCGTGCGGAGCCGGGGTCAGCCCAGCCGGAGGCCGTGTCCGTAGGGGAAGAGCGGGTCGCCCGAGTCGTTGGGCACGTCCTCGTGTCCCGCGACGACGCTCTCCATCGAGCGGGGCAGTTCGAAGGGCAGCCGCCCCTCGGCCGCCGCCCGGCCGAAGAGCACGTCCAGCAGTGCCCGGTCCGAGGCGCCGAAGTTCGCCACGAGGGCCGCCGCCCGGTCCGCGATCTCGGGTAGGACCGCCGCCCGGTCCAGGAAGACGTCGACGACGGTCGGAACGGCGGCGGCGACGTCGAGCACGGGCTTCAGCTCCTCCTCGGTGAAGTCGAGGCGGCCCGCCCGGAAGAAGGACTCGAAGCCCGTCGTCCGGTCCTTGTCGTACGGCGCCGCGATGCGCAGCACCGCGACGTCCGCCTCGCCGGGCGCGTCCACGACCGTCGCGTACTCGGCGGCGACGGCACGGTCCACGCCCTCCGTGTAGATCCGCACCCCGGGGGCGAGCGGCAGCAAGGGCCGGTCGGCGCCCGCGGGGCGGTCCTTGAGGACGGTGACCGAGCGGCTCTGGGCCGCCAGGCCGGCCTCGGTGAACCGGGGGTTCCCGCAGATCCGGGCGGCGGCGTCGGGGTCCGCGTAGGGATCGTCGAAGAGGCCGAGGACGAACTTCTCCTTCAGCAGCCGCAGGACGGAGGAGTCGATGCGCCGGGCGGCCACCCGGCCGGTGCGGACGAGCTCCACGACGAGTTCGGGGGCCGCCTCGCCGCCGAGCTGGTCGGCTCCGGCCTCCAGGATGAGTTCCACCCGGGCGAGCCGGTCCAGGTCCTCCACGCCCCAGGCGCGCGCGGGGAAGGGCGCCCCGAAGATCTGCGTGTCCGTGACCAGGCCCCAGTCGGTGCAGACGATGCCGTCGAAGCCGTACTTCTCGCGCAGCAGGCCGGTGACGACGCCCTTGTTGAAGCCGAAGCCGACCTCGTCGTAGGGGGTGCCGACGGGCATGGCGTAGTACGGCATGACCTGCGAGGTGCCGGCGGCGAAGGCGGCCTCGAAGGGGATGAGGTGGTAGTCGAAGTTGTCGCCGGGGTAGACCTGTTCGCGCCCGTAGGGGAAGTGCGCGTCCTCGCCGTCCAGCTGGGGCCCGGCGCCGGGGAAGTGCTTCGTCATCGCCGAGACGCTGTGGGTGCCGAGGCTCTCGCCCTGGAGCCCCCGGACGTAGGCGGCGACCATGCGGGCGGCCACTTCGGCGTCGGAGCCGAAGGTGCCGAGGACGCGCGGCCAGCGGGGTTCGGTGGCCAGGTCGGCCGTCGGATGCAGGGCGAGGCGGATGCCGACCGCGCGGTACTCCTGGCGGACGATGTCGGCGTGCTCCCGTACGAGTTCCTCGTCGCCGACGGCGGCCAGGCCCGGCGGCTCGGGCCACAGCGAGAACCCCTCGGTCTGGGCGCTCGCCGCGGGATTGTCGACGAAGCCGTTGCGGGGGTCGGTGGAGAGGGTCACCGGGATGCCGAGGCGGGTGGCGGCGGCCAGGTCCTGGAGCCGGTTGTTCCACTCGGCCATGCGGCGCGGCGCCGCGGCCCCGAGCAGGTTGAAGTGGTTCATCAGCTTGCCGGTCACCATCGCGGAGGTGGAGGCGTGCATCGGGTCGTCGTCGGGGGCTCCGGGCTCCGGTTCCACCAGCGAGCCGTCCGGATTGATGGTGATCATGGTCTGGAAGAGGAGACCCGCCTTCTCCTCCAGCGTCATGCGCATGAGGAGGTCCCGGGCCCGCTCGGCCGCGGGCAGACGGGGGTCTTCGTAGGGTTCCATGACGCCGTTGCCGTTCAGATCACGGAACGACGTACCGTCCGGAGCGGTCAGGATGCGCGGCCGGGCCGCCGGAGTGTCTGCCATCGCATGCTCCTCGAAGCTTCACTTCACAAGTCGTACCGCCGGAGATTACACGTGTAACCACTCCCGGAACAGACCTGCGGAACGCACACTTCCCGTAACGGCCCGACTCCCATGACGCGACGCGAGCCGCCCCTCAGACCTGGGGACCGCCGATGGCCTGCTCCGTCCAGATCGTCTTGCCCGTGCCGGTGAACCGGCTGCCCCAGCGGTCGGCGAGCTGGGCCACGAGGAAGAGGCCGCGCCCGCCCTCGTCCGTCTCCCGCGCGCGGCGCAGGCGGGGCTGGGTGCTGCTGGGGTCGGAGACCTCGCAGACGAGCACCCGGTCGCGGATCAGCCGGAGCCCGACCGGTCCGCCGGCGTAGCGGATGGCGTTCGTCACGAGTTCGCTGGCGACGAGTTCCGTCACGAAGCCCAGTTCGTCCAACTCCCAGTCGGAGAGCTGCCGCACCACCAGCTCACGGGCGCTCGCCACGAGGGACAGATCGGCTTCGAGCTGCCACTCGGCGACCCGGTCGGACGGGAGCGCGCGGGTGCGGGCGAGCAACAGCGCGACGTCGTCGGCGGGTTCCTCGGGGAGCACTCCGTCGAAGACGCCCTGGCCGACCTCCTCCAGGGGCAGGCTCCGGTCGGCGCCGGCGAGGGAGGTCCGCAGCCGCTCCAGTCCCTCCTCGATGTCGCCGCCGCGGCTGCCCACGACTCCGTTCGTGAAGAACGCCAGCAGGCTGTCGGGTTCCACCGCGAACTCCGTCACCTCGAAGGGCACTCCGCCCACCCCGAGCGGGGGTCCCGGCGCCATGCCGACGAAGAACGGCTCCCCGTCCGGCGGCAGGAGGGCCGGCGGCGGATGGCCGGCCGTGGCGGCGGCGCAGGTCTTCGTCACCGGGTCGTAGACGGCGTACAGGCAGGTCGCTCCGAGCACCGCCCGCTCGGAGGGAGAGGCGCCGCTGGTGTGCTCGTCGGAGAAGCCGAGGACCAGGTCGTCGAGGTGCGTGAGCAGTTCACCCGGGTCGAGGTCGAGATCGGCCAGGGTCTGCACCGCGGTCCGCAGCCTCGCCATGCCCGCGGTGGCGTCGAGCCCGTGGCCGACGACGTCGCCGACGACGAACGCCACGCGCAGGGACGGCAGGGGGATCACGTCGAACCAGTCCCCGCCGACCCCCACACCGCCGCCCGCGGGCTGGTAGATCCCCGCGGCGTCGGCGGCGGGCGTGTTCACGGCGGAGGTCGGCAGCAGGCTCCGCTGCAGGGCCACCGCCGACCGGTGCTCCTTGGTATAGCGGCGGGCGTTGTCCACGCCGATCGCCGCCCTGGAGACGACGTCGAGGAGGAGCGCGGCGTCCTCCTCCCCGAAGGGGGAGGGCAGTTGACTGCGCCAGATGGTGACGCAGCCGAGGACGAGCCCCCGGGCGTAGAGCGGTACCGCCACGGACGAGTGCGACCCGCCGGGGATGAGGAGCGGCAGGGACGCGCGGTCCACTCCGAGGGCCGTACGGAGCACGGACACGTCGGGGACCAGAACGGCCCGCCCCTCCATGAAGGGACGCATCAGATCGTTGTCGGGTACGGGCGGGACGGCCTCTCCGACGGGCAGGAGCTCCTCCGCGGAGATCCCCGGGCTCTGCGCGGCGGCAGCCCGGCGCAGCCGGACGTCACCGCCGGAGTCGAGGTGCGGCGGTTCGTCGCCCACCAGTACCGGCTCGGCGAGGTCGACGGTCGCCAGGTCCGCGAAGTCGGGCACGATCAGGTTCACCAGGGTTTCGGCCATCACCGTGACGTCCAGGGTGGCGCCGATGGTCGCGGCCGCGACCCGGGCGAGGGAGCTCCGGCGTCGCTCCGCGTCCCGTTCGGCCGTGTCCGCCGTCGACGCGGCGGGCACCAGCAGCACCAGCCACTGCCCCGGCGCAGCGCCGTCGTCCGGAGCCCGCGCCGCGAGGCGGACCACCTCGAACGCCGGACCGGACCGGGGGCCCGGCGGGTCCGCGCCGGGCAGGGACACCGGGCGCCCGCCCGGGGCCGCCCCCGTGTCCCCGGGCGGGAGCAGCGCGAGCAGCGGGGCGCACACCCGGCCCGGCGAGCAGTCGAGCAGTGTCACGGCCGCTTCGGAACAGGCCAGGACCACGCCCGCGTCGTCCAGTACGACCGCTGCCGTGCCACCGGCGGACGTCGGGGCCCGGCCCGGGCCGCCGTGCTCCGTTTCGCGCATGTCGCCTCCACGCGGCGTGACATCCAGTATCGCCCCCGGTGGGTCGCCCGGCGACCGGGCACCCGGTGCCCGCCTCAAGGGGCTCGGCGGACACGGGCCAGTACGAGGACGGTGTCGTCGGTCGGCGGGATCGGCAGCAGGTTCGTGAGGATGCGGTCCGCCAGTGCCTCCAACGTTCCGGGTGGTCCGGCCAGTTCGGCGCGCAACGCGTCCAGGCCGGTCTCGATGTCCCGGCCGCGCGCCTCGATGAGGCCGTCGGTGTAGAGGGCGAGGGTCGCGCCGGCCGGGAGTTCGATCTCGGTCGTGCGGAAGGGGAAGCCTCCGACGCCGAGCGGGACTCCCGAATCCGCGTCGACGGTCTCCACCGTGCCGTCGGGGTGCAGCACGAGGGGCGGTGGGTGGCCGGCGAGGGCCACCCGGGTGAGGCCGTTCGTCGGGTCGTGGACGATGTAGAGGCAGGTCGCGAGCTCGATCCCGGCCACCTGGGCGCAGGAGTCGAGTTCGGCCAGCATCTCGGCGGGGTCGTCGACGTGCCCGGCCAGGGCGTCGGCGGTGATGCGGAGGCGGCCCATGGAGGCGGCGGCCGACACCCCGTGCCCCATCACGTCGCCGACGACGAGCGCGACCCGGCCGTCGCGCAGGCTGCTCACGTCGTACCAGTCGCCGCCGACTTCGGTGATCCGGCTTCCGGGCACGTACCGGTGGGCCACTTCCACGTACGGGCCGGTCTCCAGGGCGCGGGGCAGCAGGGCCCGCTGGAGGGTGAGGGCGATGTCCTGGACGCGGCTGTACAGGCGGGCGTTGTCGAGGCAGATCGCGGCGCGCGAGGCGAGTTCGCCGGCGAGGAGGACGTCGTCCCGGGTGAAGGCCGGCCGCTCCCCGGAGCGGCCGAACATGGCGATCCCCTGGACGGTGTCCCGGGCGATGAGCGGGGCGACGAGCACGCAGGCCACCCCGCTCTCGGCCATGATCCGGGTGCGGGACTCGGTGAGGACGGTCCGGGCCAGGAACTCGGGGTTCACCTCGGCGGAGATGGCGCGGCCGGTGCTCAGCATGTCGTGGATGACGGATCCGGGCGGGTAGCGCACCTTGCCCACCCCGCTGACGAGCTCCACGGCGGGCGGGGGCAGGATCGTCCCGGAGGCGATCCTGCGGGTGATCAGCGGCAGCTCCGGGTCGAAGTCCTCCGAGTCGTCCATCCATTCCACGATCTCGACCACCGCACCGTCGCAGAAGTCCGGCATCGACACGTCGACCAGTTCCTGGGCCGTGAGGTTCACGTCGAGGGTGGTCCCGATGCGCGCGGAGGCACCGTCGAGCAGTGCGAGGCGCCGGCGGCCGGCGGTGGCCTCCAGGATGGCCCGTTCCCGGTCGGTGACGTCCACCATCAGCCCGCCCACCCCGGGGCGGGAGCCGACGGCCTGGCTGAGGGGGAAGAAGCTGACCGAGCGGACCTGGTCCCGGTCCGGATATCCCCGCGGGCGCGTTCCCACCAGGGCGCCGACGACCGGCGCCCCTCCCCCGGCGACGGCGCGGAGCATGCGCTCGTACTCGCCTCCGTCGGACATGATCATGATTTCGTCCATGTGCCGCCCGAGGTGCGCCTCGATGGAGAGGCCGTCCATGTCGGCGAGCGCCTGGTTGAGGTGGACGTACCGCAGGTCGGGGTCGAGCATGACCAGCCCGATCGGGCAGGTCTCGAAGAGGGCGTCGAGGAAGGCGAGGTTGGTCTTCACCCGGTCGAGCTCGTCGCTGCGGCTCGCCAGGACCATCACCACGGAAGGCCCTCCGGCTCCGGTCACGGAGAAGGACCGGAAGCCGCAGGGGAAGGCGCGGCCGGAGCGGTCCCGTGCCTTCAGCCGGCCCCTCCAGTACCCCAGGGTCCGGCCCCGCTCCGTCAGCCGGGCGCAGGAGACCGAGGAGCCGTGGCGCTCGTCGGCGAAGAGGCCGGCGCCGGGTCGCGCCAGGACGTCTGCGGAGTCGTACCCGAAGAGTTCCCGCGCTCCGGGGCCCCAGTAGCAGACGCGGTCGTCGTCGTCGAGGCCGAAGACGGCCACGGGCACACGTTCGAGCAGCGTCCCCGGTTCGGACCGGAGCGGACCATGAGCCTGCGCGCCCCCCGGCCGAGCCGATGGCACGAGACGTCCCCTTCCACCCGCCGATCTGTCCATCCATTATGCGAAGACCTCGGGAGTTGCGCGGCGGGAAGCACGCCGGGGCGCCCGGCGGCAGAGCCGGCGGGCGGGTTCGGGCAAGGGCCTGGTGCTCTGGCCGGAAAGGTTTGCCGACTCGCGGCGTCCGGTGCGGCGCATCGCAAGGCGGAGGGCCACGGCTCGTTGTGGACGTACTTGCGTGGCCCGACAACGCGGCGAGGTGCCGTGCCGGGCGTCGTGAGGCGGTGAACCTTTCCGGTCAGAGCACTAGCGAGCGGGACCGGTGGCGGATCGGCGGGCGGCGATCTCGTGGAGCTCCTCCTCCGTGAGGGCGATCCCGAAGACCTCGCGCAGGGTCCCGTCCAGGGCCTGCGGGGCGAGCTCCTCGGTGGTGCTCGTCCCGTCGGGGCGGGTGGTGACGAGCTTCAGGTCGTCCAGGCTGTGGTGCGCGGCCGGGGTCAGGCGCTGCGCGAAGAGCCTGCGGACGAACGGGGAGCGCGCGTGCGTGCCCACGAAGTGGCTGCCGACGACGTAGTCGATCGGGTACTGGGGGGTCAGGGTGAAGGTGTGCCGGTCGATCCAGGGGGTCGGGACCCGCTCGGGGTCCTCGTCCGGGCCGGACGGGCCGGGGGCGGTCTGATACAGCCACCACTGGTCGATGCCGTGGGCGCCGGGCCTCCGCTCCAGCCGGTGCCGCCAGCCGTCGTAGGCGACCTGGGCGCCGTCGGCGAGTTCGATCGGGCCGAGCGGACCGGCCCCGAAGCCGACGTCGCACAGCCACTCGCGGTCGTCGTCGCGGGCGGTCACGGCGAGCAGGCCGTGGGTGGCGGGCAGGACCTTGGGCGCGCCGAGGCTGACCCGCCCGATCATCCCGGTGACGTGGAACCCGAGGCGTTCGACGGCGGCCGCGAAGAGGAGGACGTGCTCGAAGCAGTAGCCGCCGCGGCGGTCGCGGACGAGGCGGGCCTCCACGGAGGGCAGGTCGAGCGGCAGGTCCCGGCCGAGGACGGCGTGCACGTTCTCGAAGGGGATGCCGGTGGTGTGGGCGCGCTGGAGGTCGCCCAGGACGGCGAGGGTGGGCTCGCGGGGGCCTTCGTAGCCGATCCGGGCCAGATAGGCGTCGAGGTCGAGCAGTTCGCCGGACCACCGGTCGGGCCGGTGGTCGGTCGGGCTGGGGTCGGGGACGGGGAGGAAGTCCGCGGGCCGGTCCCCCGGGCGGGTCCCGGGGGTCGGGTGGTCGGTGGTGGGGGCGGCGGTCGGCGCGCCCCCGGTCTCTGCCGGCAGGATGTTCATGATCCAAGCCTGCAACCTCCACCTACCTCGAGGTCAAACCGGAATACGGGCCTTCGGTGCACAGCCGCAGGCCGAGCCGGGAGCGCAGGGCCCGGGCGGTGGACCGTACCTCCTCGTCCATGGGGCCGCCCGCGACGACGTCGAGCACGGCGAGCGCGAGGTCGGCCTCCGCGCGGGTGAGGAGGGGCAGGCGTTCGGGTTCGGCCGGGGATTCGATCTCCTCGGCCACGATGCTGGTGTACAGGTCGTCGAGCGTCACGTCGGGGGAAACGCGCCGGCCGGAACCCGGTCACGCGACCCGGAGAAGACTTTGCCGCCCGATGACCGATCCGGTTTGGTCGGCGGGTGCCGCCGGGACGGTCGGGGGTACGCGCACTGCGGCGGTGGAGCGGTCCGGCCGCGGCGCGGGGCACGAGCGCGTCGCGGCGGAGGGCGCGACCGGGCTGCTGGAGGGCCCGGCCCCGGCACCGGATCCGGCCCGGCCCGTGCAGGTCCTGGACGTGCGCGGCGACGGTGCGGGCGCGCACGTGGTCGCGGTACCGCTGGCCGCCCGTGACGAGGTCCACGGGAGGGTGCTCGCCGCCCGGGCGCACGAGGGCTTCGGCGAGGACGAGCCGGCGACGCTGCGGGTCGCGGCGCGGCTCGCGGGCATCCACGTGGGCCATGCCCGGCGCTTGGCGGCCGCCGAGCAGACGGCGGTCGATCTTCAGCCGGCGCTGGTCACCGAGCCCGGCCGGCCGGGCTCGAACCTGGGCATCGCCGGCCGCTACCTGCCCCTCGGCGGGCGCGCCCTGATGGCCGTGTACGCCGGCGCCGGGCACCTGCCGCCCTCCGTGTTCACCGGCACCGGCACCGGTGGCTAGCCCACGGGCAGTGGGGGCAGGGACGGCTCGTACAGCCAGGCCTTGAACAGGTCGTCCATCGGCTCGTCCGCGTACCGCGCCGCGTGGGCGGTGAAGCCGGCCGTGGTCACCGCTCCGCCCCGGTGCACGGACGCCCAGTCGCGCAGCATGCGGAAGAAGGCCCCGTCTCCCAGGGCGACGCGGACCGCGTGCACGGCGAGGCCCCCGCGCTCGTACAGCCGGTCGTCGAACATCAGCTTGCGGCCCGGGTCGGCCAGCTTCAGGTCCTGCGGCTGCGTGGACAGCAGCCGGTGCGCGATGGAGGCCAGTTCCTGCGCGGTGCGGCTGCCGGAGCGCTCCGACCAGAGCCATTCGGCGTACTTGGCGAGCCCTTCGTTCAGCCAGATGTGCCGCCAGTCGGCGATGCTCACGCTGTTGCCGAACCACTGGTGCGCCAGCTCGTGCGCGATGAGGCGTTCGGAGCCGCGCGCCCCGTCCACGTGGTTGGCGCCGAACAGGGAGAGTCCCTGGGCCTCCACGGGAACGTCGAGCTCCTCCTCGGCGACGACCACGGCGTACTCGCCGAAGGGGTAGGGCCCGAACAGTTCCTCGAACAGCCGCATCATGGCGGGCTGCCGGGCGAAGTCGCGTGAGAACCTCGGCAGCAGGTGCGCCGGTACGTGGGCGCTCTGCGGGACCCCGCCGAGCCCCGGGTCGCCGAGCAGCACCGTCTGGTACATGCCGATGGCCAGGCCGACCAGGTAGCTGGAGGTCGGCGCGGACTGCTCGTACACCCAGGTGGTCGTGCTGGCCTTCGTGGTGCGGGTGAGCAGCCGGCCGCCGGCGACCACCGTGTAGGCGGACGGGATGTTGACGGAGATCTGGTACGAGGCCTTGTCGGCGGGCCGGTCGTTGCACGGGTACCAGGAGGGCGCGCCGACGGGCTGGCTCGCGACCAGCGCGCCGTCCGTGAGCTCCTCCCAGCCGAGGCCGCCCCAGGGGCTGCGCACGGGCTTGGGGTTGCCCGCCCAGTGCACCTCCACGGTGAAGGCGGCGCCGGCGGGCACCTGCTTGGCCGGTCGGATGCGCAGCCTGCCGCCCCGGTGCGTGTAGTGCGGGGCCCTGCCGTTCACCAGGACGCGGCCTATTTTGAAGTCCGCCAGGTTCAGGTGGAACTCGGTGAGCGGCGCCCGCCCCGCGATCGCGCTGAGCCGGGCCGTCCCGGCCAGCCGGTTCGGGCCGGGACGGTATTCCAGAGCGAGTTCGTACCGGTGCACGCGGTAACGGGCATCGCCGTTGGCCGGGAAGTACGGGTCCGCTACCGCTGTCTGCTGGCCGCTCACTGCCGGTTCCGCTCCCTGCGCTGTGCTCGTACGACGTGCTGGTGCGGGCCGCCCGGTCAGGAGCGCCACGCCTCGATCGGATTGCCCAGCCAGCGGGTGTCGGCGGGGACCGATTCCCCGGCCATCACGAGCGATGCCGGCCCGAGCGTGCTGCGGGCCCCGATCGTGCTCCCGGGCAGGACGATGCCGCCCGGGCCCAGGGTGGCGCCCTCGCGGAGAACCACAGTATCCGTCCTCAAGATCCGGTCGTGGAAGAGGTGGGTCTGCAACACACAGCCCCGGTTCACTCCGGCCGCGTCGCCCAGCGAGACCAGGTCCGTCTCCGGCAGCCAGTAGCTCTCGCACCACACGCCGCGGCCGATCCGGGCCCCCAGGGCGCGCAGCCACAGGCCCAGCAGCGGGGTGCCGGGGACCGATCCGACCAGCCACGGCACGGCCAGCACCTCCACGAAGGTGTCGGCGAGCTCGTTGCGCCAGACGAAGCCGCTCCACAGCGGGTGCTCCCCCGTACGGTGGCGGCCGACCAGGAGCCATTTGGCGGCCACCGACACCAGGCAGGCGGCGAGGCCGGCGGCGATCAGGACGGCCCCGGACAGCAGGGCGGCCCCCCATGTCCCCGGGCCGTCGGTGATCAGCGCGCAGAACGCCGCCGCGGTGAGCACGGCCAGCGCGGCCGAGCAGAAGACCGGCACCAGTCGGCAGAGTTCGACGATTCCGCGCGCCCACAGCAGGCGCGCGGGCGGGTCGTACGTCCGGCTCTGGTCGGCGTCGGCCGCGGAGCGGGGCAGCCTGACCGGGGGCAGGCCCAGGTACGAGCTGCCCTTCTTGGCCTTCTTCGGCGTGGCGGACAGCACGCCGACCAGCCCGTCGTCGGGCACGCTGCGCCCGGGCGCGGTCATTCCGGAGTTGCCGAGGAAGGCGCGGCGGCCGATCTCGGAGTGTCCGATCCGCATCCAGCCGCCGCCCAGTTCGTAGGGGGCGGTCAGCGTGTCGTCGGCGAGGAAGGCGCCTTCGCCGACGGTGGTGAGGCTCGGCAGCGCCAGCACGGTGGAGACCTCCGCGCCGCGGCCGATCTTCATGCCGAGCAGGCGCAGCCACACCGGGGTGATGAGCCCCGCGTACAGCGGGAAGAGCGTCTCCCGGGAGAGGTCCATCAGCTGGGTGACGGTCCAGGCCTGCCAGCCGACCCTGCTGTGCGTGGGGTGGCTGCCCGTGCGCAGTCCGAGGCTGAGCAGGCGTACGGAGACCAGCAGGAGCAGCGCGTACGCGAATCCGTAGGCGAGCGCGGCGGGCACCACCGCGATCAACGCTCCGCGCGTCGCGTCGGCGAGGGCGGCGTCGGAGGGCACGAAACGGCTCGCGACGAGCAGGGCGGGCAGCGCGGCGAGCACGGGCAGGGCCGTCAGGCAGAAGCCGGTCAGCCCGTATATGGCCCGCCAGGCGAGCCCGCGCGGCGGGCGTTCCTTGGGCCAGTTGTGCTTGGCCCGGCCCAGTTTGACGGCGGGCGCCCCGGCCCAGCGCTGGCCGGTGGGGACCTGCCCGACGACGGCGGAGCCGGGGGCCACTTCGGCCCGCTTGCCGACCCGGGCGCCGGGGAAGAGCATGCTGCGGGTGCCGACCACGGCGCCCGCGCCGACCTTGACGGCGCCGATCACGAGGCGGTCCCCGTCCAGCCAGTACCCGGAGAGGTCCACCTCGGACTCCACGGCGCAGCCGCGGCCGAGCTTGAGCATGCCGGTGACCGGCGGCAGCGAGTGCAGGTCCACCTCGGGGCCGACCTTGGCGCCGAGCGCCCGCGCGTACCGCTCCAGCCAGGAGCCGGTGAGCGAGGTCGCTCCGACGTACTCGGCGAGCCGCTCGGCCGTCCACAGCCGCAGGTGCACGCTGCCGCCGCGCGGGTGGCGGCCGGCCTTCACCCCGCGCAGCAGCAGGCGTGCGCCGCCGGCCGCCACGGCGAGCCGGCCGGGCGGGCTGAAGAGCACGACGGCACCGGCGGCGACGAGCCACCACGAGGCGGTCGGCGCCCACGGATACGGCCCGAGGAGGTGCAGTACGTTGCCCAGCACCAGCAGCGCCAGTGTCCAGCGCAGTCCGACCACGGTGAACAGCGGGAGCAACAGCAGCGACTGCGCCACTTGGGCGCGGCGCGGCACCGGGGCCACGGTGCGGGCGGCGCCGTCCTCCTGTACGGACTTCTCCAGGCGCCGGGCCAGCTTGCGCAGCACCGGCTGCTGGTAGATGTCGAGCACGGCGGCGCTCGGGTAGCGGGTGCGCAGCCTGGTGGTGAGCTGGGCGGCGGAGAGGCTGCCGCCGCCGATCGCGAAGAAGTCGTCGGCGTGGCTGGTGACGGCCACGCCGAGGGTCTCGCTCCACTGCTCGGCGAGCCAGGCCTCGGTGCCGTACAGCTGCTCGGCGGGGCCGGCGGTCTCCAGGTCGGGGAGCGGCCAGGGCAACGCGTCGCGGTCCACCTTGCCGGAGGTGCGGGTGGGCAGCTCGGAGACGGGCGCGAGCAGCGGTACGAGGGCGGCGGGCAGCTCGGCGCGCAGCCGCCCCACCGCTTCCGCGTGGTCCCAGCCGTCCTGGGTGACCAGGTAGCCGACCAGCAGCTGGTTGCCGCTGCGGGCGGTGCGCACGGCCGCGGCCGCGCCGGCGACGCCGGGCAGGGCCTGGAGCGCCGCGTCCACCTCGCCGAGCTCGATGCGGCGGCCTCCGAGCTTGATCTGCTCGTCGCCGCGACCGAGGAAGACGAGGCCTTCCGGTTCGGCGCGGACCAGGTCTCCGCTGCGGTAGGCGCGGTCCCAGCCCAGGGATTCCAGCGGGGCGTACTTCTCGGCGTCCTTCTCGGGGTCGAGGTAGCGGGCGAGGCCGACGCCGCCGATCACGAGCTGGCCGCTGCCGCCCATGGGCACGGGCTCGCCGGACTCGTCGACCACGACCAGTTCCCAGCCGTTCAGCGGCAGCCCGATCCGGATGGGCTCCTCTCCGGTCAGGAGGGAGGCGCAGGCGACGACGGTCGCCTCGGTGGGGCCGTACGTGTTCCAGACCTCGCGGCCCTCGGTGACCAGGCGCTGGGTCAGTTCGGGCGGGCAGGCCTCGCCGCCGAAGATCAGCAGCCGGACCTCGGCCAGGTCCTCGGGCTCCCACAGCGCGGCCAGGGTGGGCACGGTGGAGACCACGGTGATCTCCTGCTCCACCAGCCAGGGGCCGAGGTCGGCGCCGCTGCGCACCTGGGAGCGGGGGACGGGGACGAGGCAGGCGCCGTAGCGCCAGGCCAGCCACATCTCCTCGCAGGAGGCGTCGAAGGCGACGGACAGCCCGGCCATGACCCGGTCGCCGGGGCCGATCGGCTCCTCGGTGAGGAACAGCGCGGCCTCGGCGTCCACGAAGGCGGCGGCGCTGCGGTGGGTGACGGCGACGCCCTTGGGCTTGCCGGTGGAGCCGGAGGTGAAGATGATCCACGCGTCGTCCTCGGGCCCGGGCCGCGCGGCGATCCGGCCCCCGGCAGAGCCGTGGGGAGCGGTGGCGCCGTTGGGAGCGGTGGCGCCGTTGGGAGCGGTGGCGCCGTTGGGGCCGGTGGCTTCGGCCGGGCCGGCGGCGTCGATGCGCCGTCCGGCCCCCATCACGGCCTGCACCCCGGCTTCGCCGAAGACCAGTTCGGCCCGTTCGTCCGGGTCCTCGGCGTCCACCGGGACGTACGCGGCGCCCGCGGCGAGCACCGCGAGGATCGCCACGTACAGCTCGTTGGTCCCGGACGGCACGCGGACGCCGACCCGGTCGCCGAGCCCGACACCGGCGGCCGCGAGGGCGACCCGCCGGCGCTCGACCTCGACGGCGAGCGCACGGTAGGTCAGTTGGGTGGTGCCGTCGTCCAGGGCGGGTTCTTCGGGGTGCTCCCTCACGGAAGCCTCGAAGATGTCGACGAGGGTGCGCTTCGGGGAGGCCGGCCCGGCGAAGAACCGGGCCGATTTGCCGGACTCCTCATGGTTTTCCCCGTCGCCCGGCGGGGTGAGCGCACCGCTCTGAGGTGTGGCTGCCATCGGCCCTCGCGTCTCGTTCCCGGAAACGTCCGGGTCGCCGGCGGAGACCGGGTCTGCCCGGGTTGTTCCGATCCAGCGCCAAACAGCCCGTCATTTTAGTCCGTCACCACGGAAATCCTGGCCGACACCTTGCGCGTGGCTGGGAAAGGACGGTAGTGAGACGTCGCGAGCGCATCAGCCGACGACCCGTGCCGTGTACTGCCCCGCCGCCTCGATCGCGGCGGTCAGGGCCGCCGGATCGACCTCGGCCGATTCCTCCAGCCGGTGCAGTGCGTACCCTCGATCAGGAGCTCCACGCTCCGGGCGGAGCCGCCCTGTTCCGGCCGTGCAACACCAGCGTGGTGGGCGCCCCGGCTCGCGCGGCGAACCGCGTGGGGCTGTAGAAATCGGTCACGGTAAGCGTGACGACCTGCCGCCCACCGGCCCACCGGGGAGACCCGGCGCGGGCGCGGGGTCAGTCGAGCGTGGGGACGGCTCCGCCTTCGGCCCAGCCGATCTCCACGCCCGGCAGCCGCCCCAGCCAGTCCGCGGTGATCCCGGCGAGAAGGGACCCGTCCGGCGGGTTCCGGCCCAGGCCGACCGCCAGCCGTGCCCCGTCCGGGAGGGTCTCGAACGGCCGGGGCCACGCGTCGGCGTCGGTCGTTCCCGCCCGCGCGAGGGTTTCGAGCAGCTCGGGAAGCCGTTCCCGTACGAGGTCCAGGCGCGCGCCGGGTTCCTCGTCCCGCTCCGTGCGCACGGTCAGTACGGCCCACGCGGCGTGGTGCCGGTGGGAGGGGGGTCCGCCCGGGGCGCCGGGGGCGGGCTCCACCCGGCGCACTTCGCCCGTACCGAGGACGACGGTGGCGCGGGGGCGCATCGGCTCGGAGCCGCGGCGTGAGAGGACGACGAGCTCGTCGACCCGCACCGGCATGCCGCCCAGCCGTGCGGCGCACTCGGCGGCCAGCCGGCGCGGGTCCCGGGTGCGGCCGAGGGAGAGGTGCGGGGTGAAGCGGGGAGCGCGGCCCCGGCAGAGCGGGAAGCGTTCCACCAGTGCGCGTTCGAGCCCGGTCCAGGGGGCCGGGTCGGCGGCGGCGGGGTCGAGCCAGACGGTCGAGTAGGCGCGGTGCCGGAAGCTGTGGACCCCGGCGAGCCGCGCGTCGAAGGGCGCGCACTCGGCCGCCGCGGCCGCCGGCGGGGCGGCGGCCGCGTCGAAGTCCGACTCCGGGACGAAGCCGAAGAGGAGGTTCACGTGCGGGGGCCACCGGCGGATCTGCGGATCGTGCTCCTCGCGGATGCGCTGGATCACGGGCCACAGCTCCGCCGGGGGGATCCAGGCCACGGCGGTCCTCGGCGTGCCGCCGGCCGCGAGGACGTCCGCCGCTCCCGGCGGGGGCCGCACTACGCCGGGGGCGCGGGCGCGGGACGCGTGGTTCCGGGGAGGCAGGTCACCGCCGGGTTGAAGGTCTCGTACGCCCCGAGCGGGTTCTTCTTCCAGAGCCACAGGTGCAGGGCGTAGTGGACGGGTTGGCCGGGGAAGTTGCCGCGGTGCGGGCCCGTGAAGGGCATGCCGAACATGGAGGGGCGGTCGTCGTCCGTCGCCGGGTTCCGGTCGCGGTCGTAGACCAACCACTGGACGCCGACGAGGCGCTTGCCGCCGTGGCCGTCGTCCTCGTAGTAGAGCGCGGCGGGCTTGGTCGGGTCGACGGAGTTGTCGTAGGCGTGGTTGAAGTGCGGGTAGCCGAGTGCGCCGGCACCGCTGCGGTTGGCGACGCAGTACTTGTCCGGTACGTATCCGGCCCGCACCGCCTCGGAGTGCCGCTGGTAGCGGGCGGTCGCCCGGTAGACGGCGGCGCGGGCCGCGGCGGCCCGGGCGGCGTCCGCGTCGGAGGCGGCGGAGACGGTGGCGTTGGCGGCGGGTGCCGGCAGGGCGAGCGAGGCGGCTGTCGTGAGCACCAGGGCGAGGCTTCGGAGCATGCGCGGACTCCTTGGGACACCGGCCGGACGAACGGGATGGTCGAGCCGGGCGGACGGGGCGAGTGGTCGAGCCGGGTGGTCGCGTCGGGTGGACTGGGTGCATGTCCCCGGCCGCGCGGGCGTGCCACACCGCCGGACCGGACGGCCGACGTCCGATCGGCCGACCGCCGGGCGCGCACCCTCGCGGGCCACCGCACGCGAAGGGCCCGTATCCGGCGCGGAGAAGACCACTCGAACGGGACCGCCGACGTTTCGCGGGCCGCCGACGCGGGGAACCGGTGTGTCGCCGAAACGCGAGTGTGACGGAAGGTGCGGAGCATGGCGCAGGACAAGACGGCACCGGCGGGTGGCGACACCCTCGACGAGATCGTGGCGGCCGTGGCCGGCGGGGCTCCGGGATACCGGACGTGTCCGCATCCCGCCTACGCCGCCCTGCGCGAGCAGGCGCCGGTGTGCAGGCTGACGCCTCCGCACGGGATCGACACGTACCTCATCACCCGCTACGACGACGCCCGGGACGCCCTGTCGGACCCGCGGTTCAGCAAGGACATGCACGGGGCCCTCGACACCTATCACGCGGTGTACGGCAGCGTCTTCGACGCACTGGACGACAACGTGCTGTTCGCCGACCCGCCCCGGCACACCCGGCTCCGGCGCAGCCTGCGGACCGCGTTCACGCCCCGCCGGGTGGAGGAGATGCGGGCGGGGATCACCGAGATCGCCGAGCGGCTCCTCGACGAGTGCGAGGGCGGCGAGCCCGTCGACCTGATGTCGCAGTTCGCCTTCCCGCTGCCCATCGCGGTGCTGTGCGAACTGATCGGCATCCCCGACGGCGAGCGCGCGGAGATCACGGAGCAGTTCTCGATCGTGGCGCGCTCCCGGTTCGATCCCCGACTGAAGGCCGAGCTGCTCGCGGCCGAGGAATGGCTGCGCGACCGCTTCACGCGCCTGATCTCACACACGCGCGAGCACCCGTCGGACTGCTTCCTGAGCGACCTGATCCGGGCGGAGGAGGGACTCGACGAGACGGAGCTCCTGTCCTCGCTGTGGGTCGTCTTCTTCGCCGGACACAAGACGACCGCCTTCCAGATCGGCAACACGGTCCTCAACCTGCTGCTGCGTCCCGATCAACTGGAGCGGCTCCGAGCGGACCCGCTGCTGATCCCGCAGGCGGTGGAGGAGAGCGTCCGGTTCGAGGGATCGGTGGAGACGTCGACCTTCCGGTACGCGGCCGAGGACGCCGAGATCCGCGGAACGCGGATCCCCAAGGGATCACTCGTACAGATCGCCATCTCCTCCGCGAACCGGGACCCGGAGAAGTTCGACCGTCCCGACGTCATGGACGTGACGCGCGAGGGACTCCAGGGTGCGCACCTGGGCTTCGGTCACGGCACGCACTACTGCCTGGGCGCGCCGCTGGCCCGGCTCGAACTCGAGGTCGCGCTCTCCGCGCTCCTGCGGCGTTTCCCCGGGATGGCGCTGTGCGACGCGGAGGAGAGCAAGGCGGCGTGGCTCAAGGGCCCGATGGCGGCGTTCCGGGGGCTCCAGCACCTCCGACTCGTCCTGGGTCCGTCGCGGATCGTCCGGGAATTCGCGTCGGTACCCACGGCAGGAACCTGATCCAGACCTCGACGAAGGACGGCGGACCGGTATGCCCGACTCCACGAGTACCTCCGAACTGCACCTGCCGGGACTGGCGTCGGCCGAGGCCGAGGCCGCCGCCGGACAGGCGGTGCAGGCGAAGATCGACATGCACCATCACTTCTGCGCTCCGGAGTGGCGCGAGTGGGCCGAGCGCCACGAGCTGGTCAACCCGCGGCAGCTGCCGCCTTGGGCCCGGTTCGACGCGGAGGACTCGATCCGCTTCATGGACCGCGTGGGCATCGCGACGGCGGTGCTCAAGCCCATGCTCCCGGCGAAGTACCACTCGTCCGCACAGCTGCGCGAGGCGGTCAACATCACGCTCCTGTCCATGCTGGAGGTGGCGAACTCGCATCCGGGGCGGTTCTCTTTCTACGCCCCCCTCTTCCTGGAGGACGCGGAGGCCTCCTCCTGGGCCGTGCGCCGCGGCCTCGGCCAGTTCGGGGCGGTCGGGGTGAACGTGACGGCCAACCACGGCGGCGTGTACCTCGGCGATCCCTCCTACGACCGGGTGTTCCACGAGTTGGACGACCTCGGCGCCGTGGTGGACACCCACCCGCACAACCTGCCGGGGAGCCCGCCCGGCGGGGCGGCCGTCCCCGGCATCCCGAACTTCGTGTGCGACTTCCTGCTGGACACCACCCGCGCCGCCGTGAACATGATCAGCCACAGGACGCTGGACCGCTTCCCGAACATCAAGGTGATCCTGCCGCACGCCGGCGGGTTCCTGCCGTACATCGCGCCGCGGATCCAGGCCCTGGGACGGTTCTGCGACCCGGCCGTCGACCCCGGCGCCGTCCGCGACCACCTGCGGCGCTTCTACTACGACACCGCGGGGCCGATGGCGCCGGCGGCGGCCCTCCTCGCCCACGTGCCGGCCGAGCACATCCTGTTCGGCACGGACTGGCCGGCCGCCCCCGCCGACACGGTCGTGGACCTGGCGCTGCCCGCCCTCGACGCGGACCCCGCCTTCACCCCGGAGCAGCTGACGGGCGTCTACCACGACAACGCGCTAAGCCTGATCCCCCAGTTGGCGACGGTCTGAGCCGTACGTCGCGAACAGCAGGTCCGCGGCCACCGCCGCCCCGTCGGCGCTGAACCTGCCGGCCACGGCGCCGGCCCGGGCGGCCGTCTCGGGCGCCAGGGCCGAACGCAGCGCCTCCGAAAGGGACTCGAAGGTCGGGGTCGGACCGTCGTGTGCCGCTCCGATGCCCAACTCGACGATCCGGGACGCGAAGTAGGGCTGGTCGCCGCCTTGCGGCACCAGCACCTGCGGCACCCCGGCCCAGGTGGCCGTCGTCGTGGTGCCCGCGCCGCCGTGGTGGACGACGGCGGCCGACCGGCGGAACAGCGCCTGGTGGTTGACCTCGCCGACGACGAAGCAGTCCTCCTGCTCGTCGACCCTGGCCAGCTCCGCCCAGCCGCGGGAGAGGACCACGCGGCGGCCCTGCGCGCGGATCGCCTCGACCGCCGCCCGGGCGACGTCTCCCGGGTCGCGCACGGGCACGCTGCCGAAGCCCACGTACACCGGCGCCGTCCCCGCGTCCAGGAAGGCCACCAGCTCCGCGGGCAGCGGGCGTTCGTCGGGCAGCACCCATGCGCCCGTCTGCAGCACGTCGAGGTCGGCCGGCTGCCGCCACGGGGCCAGGACCGGGTCCGCGGCCAGCCACGGGCGGTCGGTGAAGACCTGGTCGCGCAGGTCGTCCAGCGGCGGCAGGCCGACCGACGCCCGGTGGGTGTTGATCGCCTCGCCGAAGACCTCCTGCGCGTCCCGGGCGTCGCGCTCCCACAGCTCGCGGTGGTCGGTGACGTCGGCGGGCAGCGGCCGGCCCGGCCGCGGGATGGGCGGGTGGTGCGGCGACGGGAGGCTCACCGGCTGGTAGCTCGCGTACACGTAGGGAATGCCGAGCGTCTCGGCGGCCGACCGCACACCGGCGACGGCCGGTACGAGCCCGGTCGCCACCAGTACGTCGAAGCCCTCCGCCACCGCGGTGACGTTCTCGTGGAACGCCGCGACCAGCTCGGCCGCCCGCCGGGGCACGCCGCCGGGCGTCGGCGGGGTCTTCCCGCTGACGAGGTCCCGCACCGACGCCCCGGTCGGCACCATCTCCACGCCGACCTCGGCCAGCCGCTTCGCGAACTCCTCGTCCGGCGGTGCGCACACGAGCACCTCCGCGCCGCGCTCCCGCAGCCGCACCGCGAGCCCCACGAGCGGCTCGACGCCCCCGCGCGAGTCGTACGCCGACAGCACCACACGCATGATCGAACTCCCCCGTTCAATCGGTAACCTGCAAGGATCCAGGGTGATTTGATCACACCGCGCCGCGCGGGCGAAGTGCGACCCGGGCGGGCGGTCGACCGGCCCCTTCCGCACCCGGGGGATCCTGCGCCGGCGGGGGCGTACGCCCTCGACGCCCGTTCCCGCGCACCGGCGTCACGCTGAGCGACGGCTTCGTGCCGGGCAGGTCGTCCACGCGGTCCACGGCCGTCCCTCGCACCGGCCCCGGCCCACCGCCGGCGGCCGCGGATGGCCGGACCGGCCCGTACGGGGGGATTCTGGAACCAGTGGGATCGGAGTGTGAGGAGGCACGTCATGACACACGCCGAGGAATGGCAGGTGGGCGTCTACCTGACCGAGGAGGACGGTACGACCAAGGCGCGGGCCGTGCTCGACAACGGGAAGACCACCATGGTCGGGCGCGGGAAGGCGCGCTGCAATCCGACGGACGTGGAGGTCCCCGCGATCGGTGACGAGCTGGCCGCGAGCCGGGCCATGCGCGATCTGGCGGGTCAACTGATGCGGGCGGCGGACAAGGACCTGGCCGCGGTGGGCGGCGTGCCCGAACCGCCGCGCACCGGTTACGGCTGGCCCGAGGACACGGGCCCGGCCAAGTAGGGTGCGGCGCGGCCCGGAGGGCCCGCGGGGTTCGGACGGCCGGCGGGGTCCGGGCGGGGCCGCGGGCTCACCCGCGCGACAGGCGTTCGACCGTCGCCGGGCCCGGGCTCAGCGGGCGGCCCGGCGGGCCGCCACGGCCTCGGCGAACTCCCCCAGGGTGCAGTCGTCGAACTCCGCCTCGTCGATCTTCACACCCAGCCGCTCCTCCACCGCGATGGCCAGTTCGACGACGACGAGCGAGTCCTCCACCAGGAGGCGCATCGGTGCGTCCGCCCGTACCTCCTCGGCGGGCACCTCGAGCGTCTCGGTGAGCAGTTCGGTGATCACGTCGATGACGGATTCCTGCGCGGAAAGGGTCACGGCACCTCGCATGGAACGGCGGGAATGGATCTCGTGGTGGAATAACTACCACGTCGGCGAATTCCTGCAAAACCCTTGGTGGGGCCGATTGTTGACGTTCCGAAACATGAGAGCGAGAGTCCTCGATGCCCGAAAGCCTGACCGATTTCCTCGAGGCGGCCGCAGTCGAATTCCGGCTCTTTCGGCGGCTGTTCGGGGAGGCGGGCGAGATCGCCTGGGACCGGACCCTGGACTGGCTCGTCGACGAATACTTCCGGCTGGACGTCCTGGGGCTGGAGAACGTGCCGCCGCAAGGCCCGGCGGTCCTCGTCGCAAACCATTCCGGCGCCTGGGGGCTGGACGCCTTCGTGCTGATGAAGGTCCTCACCCGGAGCCTGCGCCGGCCCCTGCACGTTCCCGCGGCCCCGCTGACCTTCCGCGTGCCGGTGCTCGGCTCGTACGCGCGGAAGAAGGGCGCTTTCCCGATCGACCCGACGCTCGGACTGGAACACCTGAACGCGGGGGAACTCGTGGGAGTGTTCCCCGAGGGAATCTCCGGTCTGGAAAAGCCCCTGCACGAGCGCTATCGGCTCCGCCCCTTCAGCCCGGGATTCGCCGTGACCTCGATCCGCTCGGGCGCACCCGTCCTGCCCGTGGCGATCGTCGGCGCCGAGGAGGCGTACCCCAAGCTCGGGGAGATCCCCGCCCTGGCACGCCTCTTCGACCTGCCCTACTTCCCGCTCACCCCGGCGTTCCCGCTGCCCGCGAAGTGGCTCATCACCATCGGCGAGCCGATCGAGCCGCCCGCCCGGCCCTCGTCGCTCGCCGAGCGCTCGACGGCGGCCCGCTCGCTCTGCGCCGAGGCACAGGCCGCCGTGCAGGGCATGCTCGACCACGAGGTCGGCCGCCGGGAGACGCCCTTCTGGTAGGGCCGGGCCCGGGGCCCGGCGGGCGCCTGTCGTCGACCGGGTTCCTCAGCCCGCCAGCCGCTGCGCGGCCCGCCGTACGTCGGCCGCGGCCTTCGCACACCGGTCGGCGTGGCCGAGGAGCACCATGCGGAAGTGCTCGCCGGCCTCGTCGTCGTTCCAGCCGGTGTGGCCGGCGCAGGCCGCGAGGCTCTCCGCGTGCCGTTCCAGCCGCTCCGCGCTGGCCTGCGCCAGCGCCGCGTACGAGGCGGGCGCGTATCCGTGGGCGGCGACCGGCAGCGCCGTCGGCAGGCCGACCGTGATCCGCCCGTCGCCGGACCGTCCCTCGCGGTCGGTCAGGGCCACGAGCAGTTCGCCCGGCTCCAGGGTGTCCGGCAGCCGGTCCGGACCGAACCGGGGGGAGATCAGCACCGGCCGGGCCCCGGCCAGGACCGCCCGCACGGTCTCCGTCGCGACGAGTTCCGCGAAGGGCGCCCACGCGCAGCCGGCGGGCGCCGTGCAGAGCGCTCCGGGCCAGGGGGCCGGGCCGTCGCCGCCCGGTTCGTGCGGCAGCAGTCCGGGGGCGCACAGGATCTCCGTCCCGGACTCCACCGCCAGGTCGTGCCAGACGAACGACGCACGCACCGGGTGCGCGGCGGCGGCCACGGGCGGCCAGTGGCGCAGCGCCTCCGCCACCGCCCGTTCCGGGGAGTCCGCGGCCCCCGCGGCGTCCAGGGCCAGGGCCTGGAGCGCGGTGGCGGAGGCGGCCTCGGACACCACGGCGAGCGCGTGCGCCAGGGAACCGACCAGGGTCTTTGCGGCCTCGCCGCCCGGCGACAGCCGGCCCGCGAGCGAGGCGGGGTCCGGGTCGGTCAGGTACGGCGCGAGGCGACGGCCCAGGGCCGCGGTCCTGGCTTCGCCGGACCGGCTGTCGACGGCCGACGTCGCCGCGGCGAGCACCTCGCTCAGCAGGGTGTCCTCGGCGGCCGCGGCCCCCGCCACCACCCGCCGGGCCAGGCGCAGCGTCCCGGCACGCCAGACCTTCCAGTCGAGGGTGCCGTCCCCGCGCCGGGCCCCCGTGATCCCGTCCACGTCGTCGCGGACCAGGGCCCGGAGCGCGTCGGCGGGCGGGGTGGCCTCCCGGGCGCGGGCGGCGTCGGGGGCGGCGTGCGGGGAGAGCCCGTAGCGGCGTCCCCCGGCGTCGATCCCGATCGCGGTGCCCAGGGCGCCCTCCCGCTCCGCGTGCGCGAGCAGGGCCGCGGCGTCGCCGGCGCGGAGCGGTACGAGGAAGGAACCGAACGGCGTGCGCAACCGTACGGGCCGCCCGGACCGGGTGCGCTTCAGGTGCCCGAGCAGGGCGCGGGTCATCCCCTCGTGGGTGAGCAGGTCCAGGCCCAGGGCGCGGGCGGGGGCATCCGCCCAGGGCAGCCGCCGGGCCAGCACGGCGGCGCTGAACAGGGCGTTCTCCAGGGGCCAGGCCGCGGCGGGGCCGCGGACCGCCGCCGCGGCCCGGGTCTCCCCGTCTTCGTGGCCGTCGTGCCCGTCGCGGGTGTCGTGCCCGTCGCGGTCGCGGCCGTCGCGGGTGTCGTGCCTGTCGTGGGTGTCGCGGCCGTCGTGGGTGTCGCGGGTTTCTTCGTCTGCCATCGGTCGTTCCCTCTCCCTCGCGGTCACTTGTCGCGCAGCATGTACGGCTGGTTGGCGGTGATCTCGCCCTCGTAGGCCCCGATCAGCCCGTTGACCCGCTCCCGGTGGTGGGCCATCGGGCCGCGCAGGCTGTCGGAGTACGCCTGCGGGGCGTGCGACAGCGGGTAGTCGTACGACTCGTCCAGCCAGGACAGTTCGACCCAGTCGGCGGGAATGTCGTTGGGGGAGGCCGGGCCGCGCCCGTCCAGCGTCGGGATCACGTCGTGCTCGTTGACCAGGCTGATCACCCGCGTGGTGTGGTCGGCGGGCCGCTTGGCGTCGATCGGCGAGCCCACCGCGATCACGTGGGTGAGGCGGTACGTCGAGGAGAACACCGGGTCCGAGGCCAGGTTCATCGCGGTCAGTCCGCCGAGGCTGTGGCCGACGATCATCAGCTCGGATCCGGCCGGGACGCCCGCACGTTCCACGAGGTTGCGGACGGCGCGGGTGTAGGTGGTGTCGGTGCGCAGGCAGCCGTCGAACGCCCCGATCACGTCCTGGGGCGTGCTGTTGCTGAGCAGCGCGAAGCTGGTGCCGGGCAGCAGGAGCACGTGGCGTACGGACCCGTCGGCACACCGGACCCGGCGCAACAGGGCCAGTCCGTGGTTGCCGAGGGCGCCGATGTCGTTGACGTAGCTGACGATGTCGTTGCGGGAGGTCTCGAGGACCTTGGCCAGGATGGAGTCCGGCTCGGTCCGCTCGGCCCGCCCCGGCCCGGGGTTGAGGTATTTGATCAGGGAACTCGGCAGTCCCATGAAGGGGTCGGTGGTCGGGACCCCGCCGGCCAGGGTGACCCAGGAGAAGGAGTCGTTGACCGGGTTCTCGTCGAGGAGCCCGAGCAGGGCGAGGAGCTCCATCATGACGGGGCTCAGGGTGGTCAGGGCGCGGGTGATGCCCAGCCGTTCGACGAGCCCGCGCAGGGCCCGGAGTGCCTCGATCCGGTTCCCGGCCACCATGGCGTCGGTCAGGCGCCGGGCCGCCGGCGCCGCCAGGTTCGGGTGCTCGGCGGCGGCCGCCCGGATCCGGAGGGCGAAGGCGTCCACGGCCATGGCCACCTTGGCGGGCCGACGGTACGTCACGCTCCCGGCGAACCGGGCGAGTTCCCCGAAGAGGCCGCCGTTCGCCCCGAATCCGAGGCCGGCCGGGTTCGTCAGCGCCCTGGCGCAGGAGAACGCGGCATCGAGCGCCCAGGTGGGGCGGCGCAGGGCCGCCAGCCCGAAGAGCCGGCTGCCGAGGGCTCCGGTCAGCTCCGCGCCGGCCTGCCGCGCCGTCAGCGCCGCGTCGGCCAGCAGCACGGAGGCGGCGATCAGCAACTCGGCGTCGGTGCGGCCCGGTTCCGGCGGGACGGCGGGTTCGTTCTTCGCGGCGGCTTTCGGCTTCTGCCGCTCGGGAAGGCGCCGTGTCGCTTCGTCGACCACCTGAGGGGTCACGTCCCCACCTCTCGTCCGTGCGCTGATGTCGTCCGTGCGCTGGTTTCTTGATCGCGCACGCATGGTGGCACCGAACGGGGACCGCGGATCGCCGCTCCGGCGCCGCGCACCCGCGCCCGCCCGGGCACGGCCGCGGGTGGGGGCCGCGCGCCCGTGGGGCGGTCGGCGGCCCGCGGCTCCGGGGGCGGCCGATCTGCGGGAGGGGGTGAGCACGCCGTCCCCGTGTTGACACGGGGACGGCGGGCGGCGTCCCGATGGCCCGCGGCGGCGGCCGGTGCTTCACTGGAAGGCATGCCATTCGACCACTACGGCGTACTGGCCGGGACGCTGTCGCAGCACTTCCGCGACACCCCCGACGACGAGGGCGCCTGGTTCCACGTCAACCTCAGGGTGGACGCGCCCGACGGGCGGTACAGGTGCGCCGTGGACGTGGACAGCCACGACTCGGCGACGGGTGTGCGGTGGCGGTCCTTCACCGTGGACGCCTCGATGCTCGGGCCGGTGACCGCACTGGCGCAGGCGCAGGGCTACCACGAGCTGGCGCGCTCGTCCTCGTCCGGGGCGCTCGACTACCTGCGCCATCCGGCCCTGCGGGACCGCCCGGCGTGGCCCGCGTGGTTGCCGCGGGCGCTGCGGGACCGCCTCGACCGGTGGGTGCGACCGACGCGGCCGTGGCAGACGGGTTCCAATCTGGACGCGGCCCTGGCCCTCGAACGGATCCTGGAGCTCGGACGGCCGATCCTGGTCTTCGGCGAACCCTTCGACGCGGGCCTCGGCATGCACAACGTCCACCAGAACCAGGGCGACCCGTACGGCAGCGAATGGTGGCCCCAGAACGGCACCTGGCAGGACGGCGCGACCCTGACCCTGCGCCCCGACGGGCGCTGGGACGTTTTCCTGAACCGGTTCTCCACCCAGAAGGACCACACCGACTCCGACGGGCACCCCGTCTGAGGCTGTGCCACTGTTTCCTCATGACCGAAGGTTCGGCACCGTACATGCACCCGGCGCGGGTCACCGTCCTGGGGGTTCAGACCGGCAATCCGCCCTTCCGCATCGTGGAGGTCGACGGAGAGTTCGTCGGCAGGGCGATGTCCATGACGGACGTGCTGTTGATCGCCGCGGAGTTCGGGATCACCATCCACGACCTGGACGACCCCGACGAGGTCCGGTGGGTCGCGGGCGGCAAGTTCACCTGGAACCCACGCTGATCGTGCCGGTTCCTCAGCCCAGGCGGGCCGGGGAGGAGGCTCCCGGGGCCAGCAGGCGCGGGCTGCCGCTGCCGTCCGCGGGGACGGTCCACAGGTCCGTGCCGTCGGTGGCGCCCTCGGTGGGCAGGGCGTAGGCGAGGGTCCGGTCGTCGAGCCAGGCGGCCTGGTCGTCGACGCTGCGCTTCTCCGCGAGCGGCTGGTCGCGCAGGGTCTTCAGGTCCAGTACGTGTTCGCGCCACAGCGAAGCCCCGCGCTGCACCCGCTTCTTGTAGACGACGCGGGTCTCGTCCGGGGACAGGGACGGGCATTCGACGTTCTGCGCGAGGGTGGTGACGGTTCGGGCGGAGAGCGAGCCCCTGACCAGGTGGGTCTGGCCCGCGGTGGCGAGCGTGGCGTAGAAGGTGTCGTCGTCCTTGGAGAAGGTCACGCCCCAGAAGTTCACGTCGCCCGCGCTGTACTTCTTGCCGTCCATGAGGACGGTGAACTTCTCCAGGTCCGGTTCGAGCTGCCAGGTGGTGGTGTCCACGATGCTGGTGCGGGTGGAGAAGAACGCGGCGCCGTAGGACTCGCCCGCGACGAAGACCGTCCAGGCGGCGAACCGGCCGCTCGGGGAGACCCGGGCCCGGCTGGGGGTGCCCGCGAGGGGGAAGCTGTGGCGGGTCTTCAGGTCGGCGCCGACGATGATCGCCTGATTGTCCTGGGCGAGGGCGCCGGGCGTGGAGCGCAGGCACACGCCGGTGCCGGCGGCGGCGTGGAAGCGTTGGCAGCTGAGGTCCGAGGCGGTGCGTTCGCCCTCGGGGTCGTCGGCGGGGACGGAGGCGAGGGTCCCGCGGTGCGGGCCCTGCGCGGTGTTGAGCAGCAGCAGCGTGCCCGGCCGGCCCAGCGAGACCTGGCCGGCGGCGATGGCGGGGCCGCCCCGCCGCGGCTGCTCGGCGCGGTCGGCGGCGCGCAGCACCATCGCGGTGGCGGCTCCCCCGAGGAGCAGCACCGCCAGGGCGAGGACGAGCAGGCGGCGCTTGGGAGACAGCGTCATCGGGGGGTCCTCACGGGCGTCGGGGCGGGTCGGTACGAGGGGTGTCGCGCGGGTCGCGCGGGTCGCGCAGTACGAAGCCCGCGACGGCCGCGCAGCACAGCAGCCCGGCCGCGGCGGCGGCGAGCGCCGGGCCGGGACCCCAGAGGGACCAGGCGCCGCCGAAGGCCAGCGAGCAGGCGACCCGGGCCAGGGCCTGGCCGGTGCCGACGAGGGCGAGGCCGGTGCCCCGCAGCTCCCCGGGGACGGTGGCGGCGACGGCGGCGGGCAGGACGCCGTCGGTGGCCGCGTAGAAGACCCCGTGCAGGGCGAGGACGAGGTAGGGCAGGGCGGGCCAGGCGGGCGCCCAGAGGAGCAGCCCGTAGCCGGCGAGGAGCAGGGCGTGCCCGGTGAGGAACACGGTGCGCCGCCCGATCCGGTCGGCCAGTGCCCCGGCCGGTACGGCCAGCAGGAGGAACACCGTGGCGGTGCCGAGCGGCAGCAGCGGGAACCAGCGCGCGTCGAGGCCGGTGCGGTCCTGGAGGAGGAGGTAGACGAAGGCGTCGCTGACGGTGGTCAGCCCGAGCAGGGCGGCACAGACCGCGAGCGCGCGCAGCCGGGGCAGGCGCAGCAGCGCCAGTGCCTGCCGCAGGCCGACGGCGGGGGCAGCGGCATCCCCGGCGGCACCGGCCGGAGCGGGACCCGCCGGAGCGGCTCCGCCTCCGGCCGGACCGGTCCCCGCCGAGCCGGCCTGCCCGGGGACGGCCTGCGTGGCGGCGCCCCGCGCGGCGCGAGCCCGCCCGGGGCCCGCCTCCGTCGAAGGGGCCTGCGCGGCGCGAGCCCGCCCGGGGCCGCTCTTCGCGGTGCGCGCCTGCCCCGGGCCGGACCCCGCGGAACCGGATCCCGCCGGGCGCGTCCGCGGGCTGCGGCTCGGGACGAAGAGGACGAGTACGACCACGCCGAGTGCGGCCACGCACGCGCTGACGCCGAAGACCGCGTCGTAGCCGCCCACCGCCGCGCTCAGGATGAAGAAGGCGGCGAGGGGGCCGAGCAGGGCGCCCGTGGTGTCCATGGCGCGGTGGACGCCGAAGGCCCTCCCCTGTTGTCCGGCGGGGGTGGACAGGGAGATCAGCGCGTCGCGCGGGGCCGTGCGCAGGCCCTTGCCGGTGCGTTCCAGGGCGAGGACCACGCCGATCGGGCCCGCGCTGTGGGCGAGCAGCAGCAGCGGTTTGCACAGGGCGGACAGGCCGTAGCCGAGCCCGGCGATCAGCTTGTGGTTGCGGACCCGGTCGGCGAGGTGCCCGCCGGTGAGCTGGACGAGGGCGCTGACCCCGTTGTAGACGCCGTCCAGGGCGCCGAAGCCGAGCGGGCTCAGGCCGAGCCCCACGATCAGGTAGAGCGGCAGGACCGCTGTGACCATCTCGGAGGAGATGTCGGTGATCAGGCTGACGGTGCCCAGGGCGAGCACGGTCGAGGCCACCGCGGGGGTCCGTCCGGGGGCGGTGCCCGGCGCGGTCTTCGCCCCGTCGGCGGGGGCGGAGCGGTCCGCGAGGTACATGGTCAGGCGCTCCCCTGCCGGCTGCTCTCGTCCCGCAGCCAGGTGGAGAAGTCCCCGTCCCTGATGGCCTTGCGGGACCCCCGGCGGGCGGCGAGGGCCGCCACGACGAACACCACGACCCCGGGCAGCAGCCCCGGCCGCTCCCGCAGGACGGCGCGCAGATCCGCGGTGCCGGTGCGTGCGGACGGCGCGGGCGGCTCCTCCCCGGTGCGCTCGGCCGCCTGTACGCGTTCCAGCTCGGCGGAGGAGGTCGACGCGCGGACCTTCCGCTTGATCAGGTCGGACCAGGTGCGCGGCGGCCGGACGACGACCCGGGCCGCCTCGATCACGCTCCGCTCCCCCGGTCCGAAGGCCAGCGACGCCGCCAGGTCGTCCGCCATGAGCGGCGGCAGCGCGGCGATCCGCGCGTGCCCGGCCTCGGTCACGGCGATGACCCCCCGCCCGAACAGGCCCTCGCGGACGGCCGGGAGCCGCTGCCACACCCGGTAGTACGCCCGCACCGGCCAGGCGCAGCCGGCGAGCGGGATGTCCCGGCCGGGGGCGGCGGCGAGGAGCTCCGGGTTCCCGTCGAGGGCGGCGGTCAGGGCGCGTACGTCGGCGGCCCCGAGGATGACGTCGGCGTCCACGTAGAGCCGGGGGAAGCCGCGCGCGTGCTCGTCGCCGACCCGAAGTGCCGTGTGCTTGGAGGGAGTCGGGATGTCGACCACCCGTACGCGGGGGCCGCGGGCGGCGGCGACCCGCGCGGTGTCGTCCGTACAGCCGTTGCAGACGACGACGATGTCGTCCTCGCCGGGGTCCCTGTCTGCGGTATCGGCCAGGAGTGCGTCGAGGAGTCGGCCGATGACCACGCCCTCGTTGTGGGCCGGTATCACGATGCTGGTCACCCGGGCAGTATGCACGTTCGATCAACGGACTCGGGTGATTCCCCCAACTCTCCCCAGGCGTAGGCAAGGTGGTCTAGATTGAGCGCGCTGTAGCGGTTCGGTCGCCTGGGGGAACAAGCGGCCGGTCCGGGGGGCGGAAGCACGCGGTTTACGCAGCATCGGTTGTGGGGGGCCATCACCGTTGAGCAGGTCACGCACGGGACGCGCAGGCGTCCGGGCTGCCCTCGACGGCCCGTCCCTCCATCACACGCGTCCCGGCCACGAGTTGTCGACGCACCGTCAGGTGTGCGCGGAGGGAAGGGGAACGCTGTGAAGGACACCGCGAAGAACGCGGGGCGGGACGCCGTCGCCGCCGGCCGGGAGCCCGGGGCCGCGTTAGGCGTCGCCGTGGTCGGCGCGGGCTACTGGGGCCCCAATCTCGTCCGCAACTTCCAGTCCAGTCCCGCGTTCCGGCTGCGCTGGCTCTGCGATCTGAACGTGGACCGGGCCCGGCAGGTGCTCGGCGCGTACTCCACCGTCCAGGCCACCGCGGACTACGCGGCGGTCCTCGCGGACCCCGAGGTCGACGCGGTCGCCGTGGCCACTCCCGCGGGCACGCACCTGGACGTGGCGCTGGCCGCCCTGCGCGCCGGGAAGCACGTGCTCGTGGAGAAGCCCCTCGCCGCCACCTACGAGGACGGGCTGAAGCTCGTGCGGGAGGCCGAGGAGCGCGGTCTGACCCTGATGTGCGACCACACGTACTGCTACACGCCGGCGGTGGCCCGGATCCGCGACATGGTGCACTCCGGGGAGCTGGGCGACATCCAGTTCGTCGACTCGGTCCGGATCAACCTGGGGCTGGTCCAGAAGGACATCGACGTCCTGTGGGACCTGGCCCCGCACGACCTGTCGGTGCTCGACTTCATCCTCCCGGACCACGTCCGGCCCGTCGCGGTCGCCGCGCACGGGGCCGACCCGATCGGGGCCGGGCAGTCCTGCGTGGCCTATCTGACGCTCCAGCTCAGCACCGGCGCCATCGCCCACGTGCACGTCAACTGGCTCTCCCCGACGAAGGTCCGCACCACGATGGTCGGCGGGTCCAAGCGCACGCTGGTCTGGGACGACCTCAACCCCTCGCAGCGGGTCGCGGTGTTCGACCGCGGGGTGGACCTGACGGCGCCGCAGGAGATCGGCGTGGACGAGCGCCGCGACATGCTCGTCTCGTACCGCACCGGCGACATGGTGGCGCCCGCGATCGGCGAGAAGGAAGCCCTGCGCAGCATGGTGGAGGAGTTCGCCGACTCGATCAGGACGGGGCGCGCCCCGCTGACCGACGGCCGGGCGGGGCTGAAGGTCCTGGACATCCTCGAAGCCGCCTCGCGGAGCCTGGAGTTCCGTGGCGCGGTGGTCGGACTGCGCACCGGGCGTTGATCTTCGGCCCGGCTGCGGCCGGGCCGTTCGCACGACAGACGATGAACGATTCAGTGGGGGCAGGGCGTTGAGCAGCGTACGAGGCAAGAGGATTCTGGTCACCGGAGGGGCGGGGACCATCGGTTCGCACGTGGTGGACCTCCTGGTGGACAACGGGGCGCGCGAGGTCGTCGTACTCGACAACTTCGTGCGGGGGCGCACGGCCAACCTGGCCCGTGCCCTGCCGAGCGGTGTGGTGGAGCTCGTCGAGGGCGACATCCGCGACGTGGCCGCCGTGCGCAAGGCCACGGACGGCGCGGACCTGGTGTTCCACCTCGCGGCGATCCGGATCACGCAGTGCGCGGAGGAACCGCGGCTGGCGAACGAGGTGATGGTCGACGGCACGTTCAACGTGCTGGAGGCGGCGGCCGCGGCCGGGGTGGGCAAGGTGATCGCCTCGTCCTCGGCCTCGGTCTACGGGCTGGCCGAGACCTTCCCGACCACGGAGCGCCACCACCCCTACAACAACGACACCTTCTACGGTGCGGCGAAGGCCTTCAACGAGGGGATGCTGCGCAGCTTCCACTCCATGTACGGGCTGGACTACGTCGCGCTGCGCTACTTCAACGTCTACGGGCCCCGGATGGACATCCACGGCCTGTACACCGAGGTGCTGATCCGCTGGATGGAGCGGATCTCGGCGGGCGAGCCGCCGCTGATCCTGGGCGACGGCACCCAGACCATGGACTTCGTCGACGTCAGGGACATCGCGCGCGCCAACCTGCTGGCCGCCGAGTCCGACCTGACCGACGAGGTCTTCAACATCGCGAGCTCCACCGAGACCAGTCTGCTCCAGCTCGCGCAGGGCCTGCTGGAGGCGATGGACGCGGACGGCCTGGACCCGGAGCACGGCCCGGCCCGGGCCGTGAACGGGGTGACCCGGCGGCTCGCGGACACCTCGCGGGCCCGGGAGCGCCTCGGCTTCACACCGGAGATCGACCTGCGCACCGGGCTGCGGGACCTGGTGGAGTGGTGGCGGGCCGAGCGCGCCGCCGACGCCGCCGGCGCGGACGGCGAGGCCGGCCGATGAGCGCGCCCGAGCGGATCCCCGTCATGGTGCCGTGGCTGGGCGAGGAGGAGGCGAAGGCCGCCGCCGACGCGGTGCTCTCCGGCTGGGTCGCCCAGGGCCCCCGGGTCGCGGAGTTCGAGCGGGCCTTCGCGGAGCGCGTGGGCGCCGCGCACGGCATCGCGGTGAGCTCGTGCACCACCGCCCTGCACCTGGCGCTGATCGCGCTGGAGCTCGCGCCGGGCGACGAGGTGGTCGTCCCCTCGCTGTCGTTCATCGCCACGGCCAACGCGGTGCGCTACGTGGGGGCGACGCCGGTGTTCGCGGACGTCGAGGAGGCCACCGGCAACCTGACCCCGGCCACCGTCGACGCGGTCCGCACCCCGCGCACCAAGGCGGTGCTCGCCGTGCACCAGGGCGGGGTGCCGGCCGACGTGCACGCGCTGCGCACGGCCTGCGCCGACTGGGACCTGGCGCTGGTGGAGGACGCGGCCTGCGGGATCGGCGCGACCGTCGGCGGCAAGTCCGTGGGCCACGGGGCGCTGCTCGCGGCCTGGTCCTTCCACCCGCGCAAGGTGATCACCACCGGCGAGGGCGGCATGGTCACCACGGACGACGCCGAGTGGGCGCAGCGGTTGCGGCGGCTGCGCGAGCACGGGATGAACGTGTCCGCGGCGGACCGGCACGCGAGCGGCAAGCCGATCGTCGAGAGCTATCTGGAAGTCGGCTACAACTACCGTATGACCGACATCCAGGCCGCGGTCGGCCTGGTGCAGCTCGGCAGGCTGGACGAGATCGTGGCCCGGCGCCGGGAGCTGGCGGCCCGCTACACGCGGCTGCTGGCCGAGGTCCCCGGCCTCACGCCGGTGCGGGATCCCGAGTACGGCGAGGGCAACTTCCAGTCGTACTGGGTGCTGCCGTCGGCGGACTTCCCGGTCGGGCGGGACGCGCTGCTCGCGGCGCTCTCGGAGGCCGGCATCTCGGCCCGGCGCGGGATCATGGCCTCGCACCTGGAGCCGGCGTACGCGGGCCACGGCGCCGCACCGCTGCCGGTGACCGAGCGGATCAGCCGGGACTCGTTGATCCTGCCGCTGTTCCACACCATGACCGAGGCCCAGCAGGACCGGGTGGTGGCGGTGCTCCGCGAACAGGCCCGCGCATGAGCGGCGGCCGGCCGGACACCGAGGACCTGGTGATCGTGGGCGCCGGCGGTTTCGCGCGGGAGACCGCTCAGGCGGTTCGGGACGTGGCCGCCGCGGACCTGGCGTGGGGCCGCCGCCCGCGCTGGCGGCTCGTCGGGCACCTCGACGACGACCCGGCGCTGACGGGCCGGGAGGTGGACGGGGTTCCGGTGCTCGGCGGCTGCGAGGAGGTGCACCGGCTGGGCGGCGCCCGGGTGGTGGTCTGCGTCGGCAGTCCGCGCGACTACGCGGTGCGGGCGCGGCTGGTGCGGCGCCTGGGGCTGCCGGTGAACCGGTACGCGACGGTGGTCCACCCCACGGCGGTGGTGTCGGACAGCTCGATGCTCGGCGTGGGCACGGTGCTGCTCGCGCACGTCGTGCTGACCGCGTCCGTCCGGGTCGGATCGCACGTGGCCGTGATGCCGCAGACGGTGCTGACCCATGACGACGTGGTCGGGGACTTCACCACGCTCGCCTCGGGCGTGCGCCTCGGCGGCGGGGTGCGGCTGGGGCGCGGCGCCTACGTGGGTGCGGGTTCGCTGGTCCGCGAGTACGGAGTGGTCGGCGCCTGGTCGCTGATCGGCATGGGGAGCACGGTCCTGGCGGACGTGCCGCCCGGCGAGGTGTGGGCCGGGAGCCCGGCCCGCCGGCTGCGGGCCGCCGACGGCCCGGCCCTCGACGAACTGCGGGCCGATGGGGAGGGGACCGGCCTGAGGCCGGAGACACGGATGGGGAGTCACGTCGCATGAACCAGATACCGCTCGTCGACCTGAAGGCGGCGCACGCCGAGGTCGCGGACGAAGTACGCGCCGGGTTCGACCGGGTGCTGGCCGGTACCGCCTTCATCGGCGGTGAGGAGGTCGCCGCCTTCGAGCGCGAGTACGCGGAGTTCTCCGGGGTCGGGCACTGCGTGGGTGTCGCCAACGGCACCGATGCCCTGGAACTGGCCCTGCGCGCGAGCGGGGTGGGCGTGGGCGACGAGGTGGTGCTGCCCGCGAACACCTTCATCGCGACCGCGGGCGCCGTCGCCCGCATCGGGGCCCGCCCGGTGCTGGTCGACTGCCTGCCCGACTCGCTGCTGATGGACCCGGGAGCCGCGCTGGCCGCGGTCGGGGAGGCCACCCGCGCGGTGGTCCCGGTGCACCTGTACGGGCAGTGCGCCGACACGGCCGCCCTGGCCGCGGAGTTGCCCCCGCACGTCCGGGTCGTGGAGGACGCCGCGCAGAGCCAGGGCGCGACCCGCGAGGGCCGCTCCCCCGGCAGCGGCGGGATCGCCGCGACCAGCTTCTACCCGGGCAAGAACCTGGGGGCGTACGGGGACGCGGGCGCCGTGGTCACCGACGACGAGGAGACGGCCGCCCTGGTGCGGGCGATGGCCAACCACGGCGGTGTCGCCAAGTACCGGCACGACGTGACCGGGTTCAACAGCCGGCTGGACGGTCTGCAGGCCGTGGTCCTGCGGGCGAAGCTGGCCCGGCTGGCCGACGGGAACGCGGCCCGCAGGGCCGCCGCCGCCCGGTACGACGCCCTGCTGGCCGACCTCGCGGCGGCCGGCCGGATCACCCTGCCGGTCACGGCCGCGGGCAACGTCCACGTGTGGCACCTGTACGTCGTACGGGTCGCCGGGGCGGACCGGGACGCCGTGGTCGGCAAGCTGGGCGCGGAGGGCATCGGGGCGGGCGTGCACTATCCCGCGCCCGTCCACCTGACCCCCGCCTACCGTCACCTCGGTCACGACCGCGGCGACTTCCCCCACGCCGAACGGGCCGCGGACGGGATGCTCTCCCTTCCGCTGTTCCCGCAGATCACCGCTGCCCAACAGCAGCGGGTCGTCGACGCGCTCGCAGGCGCGCTGCGCTGACGCAAGAAGAGGTACAGATGAACAGACGGAGAAGGCTACTCCGGTACGGTCTCTTCACCGTGGTCGCCGCTCTCATGGCCACGGTCCTGCCGCCGTCCGCGGTGGCCACCGCGGCCGATCCCTGCGGCCCGGGGAGCAATGCGATCGTGTGCGAGAACTCCAAGCCGGGCACTCCCATGTCCGACTGGTTCGCACCCAGCGCCTACGGCGACATCAAGGGGTTCCCGGCCCAGACGAGCGTTCAGGCCGGCGAGACCGTGCAGTTCAAGATCCAGTCGTCG
Source organism: Streptomyces sp. NPDC001717 (assembly GCF_042892775.1). Classification (NCBI taxonomy): domain Bacteria; kingdom Bacillati; phylum Actinomycetota; class Actinomycetes; order Kitasatosporales; family Streptomycetaceae; genus Streptomyces; species Streptomyces sp. NPDC001717. The sequence continues at coordinate 35,313 of NZ_JBIAUK010000038.1, forward strand.
ACCGCGTACCACGTCTCGGTCTACCGGCTCGGCCACTACGGGGGCAACGGGGCCCGCCTGATGTCGACCGCCGCGCAGGCGGCGCAGACGTATCCGGCGAACTTCGCGCAGGGCGGCAATCCCAAGAGCTGCACGACCAAGGCCTCCACGGGGCTGGTCGACTGCGGGAACTGGCCCGTCACCGCGACGTGGACCGTACCGGCGGACGCCGTCTCCGGCCTGTACATCGTCAACTTCGACCAGGCGGACGGCAACGGCGTGATGCCCTATCCGTTCGTTGTCCGCAACGACTCCAGCCACTCCGACATCGTGGTGCAGACCAGCGACCAGACCTGGCAGGCGTACAACAACTACGGCGGCCAGGACCTGTACGACGGCGCCGGGCCCGCCCCGGACGGGCGTGCGTACGAGGTCAGTTACAACCGGCCGATGGACATCGGCGGCGAGAACGGGATCTACGGCTCCGAGTACCAGATGGTCGCGTGGCTGGAGCGCAACGGGTACGACGTGAGCTACATGTCCGGGATCGACGTGTCGACCCGGGGTGCCGCGCAGCTCCAGAACCACAAGGTCTTCATGTCCTCGGGGCACGACGAGTACTGGACCCAGGACCAGTTCACCAACGCGCTGAACGCGCGCCGGGCCGGGGTCAACCAGACGTACTTCAGCGGCAACGAGGTCTTCTGGAAGACCCGCCTCGCCCCGAGCATCGACGGCGCGAACACCGCCAACCGGACGCTGGTCTGCTACAAGGAGACCAAGCTGTCCTTCCCGGTCCCGAACGGCGTGCCCGACCCGAGCGGGATCTGGACGGGCACCTGGATGGACCCGGCGAGCGGTACCAACGGGCGCACCTACCAGCCGCAGAACCAGCTGACGGGCTCGCTGTTCACCGTGAACGGCTACCGCGCCGACGCGATCACCGTGCCGGGCTCCTTCGCCAAGATGCGGCTGTGGCGAAACACCACCGTCGCGGCCCTGACCCCCTCCCAGACCGCCACGTTCCCGGTCGGCACCCTCGGCTACGAATGGGACAGCGACGTGGAGGACGGCTACCGGCCGCCCGGGCAGATCGCGATGTCGTCGACCACGGTGGACATCACCGACGGCAAGCTCCGGCAGGACTACGGGAACAACTACGGCAACGGCACCGCGACGCACAGCCTGGTCGCCTTCCGCGACCAGACCTCGCACGCCCTGGTGTTCGGGGCGGGCACGGTGCAGTGGTCCTGGGGTCTGACGAACATGCCCACCGGCAATCCGGACGACGCGGTGGTCACCGAGGACAAGCGCATGCAGCAGGCCACGGTGAACGTCTTCGCCGACATGGGCGTGCAGCCGAAGTCCCTGCAGGCCAACCTGGTCGCCGCGACGGCATCGACGGACACCGTCGGCCCCTCCGTCACCGTGACCAGCCCGGCGTCGAACGCCACCGTGCCGGCCCTGCGGCCCGTGACCGTCAAGGGCACGGCGAGCGACACCGGCGGCGGGGTGGTGGCCCGCGTGGAGGTCTCCACCGACGGCGGGACCACCTGGAAGGCGACCACGGGCATCGGCTCGTGGACGTACACGTGGACGCCCACCGTTCCCGGCGCGGTCCAGATCAAGGTCCGTGCGGTCGACGACAGCGTGAACATGGGCGCCACCACCACGGTGCCGCTGACCGTCGGTCCGCAGCAGTGCCCCTGCACCGTCTGGCCGGCCGCGACCGTGCCGGGCACGGTCAACGCCGGTGACGGCGGCGCCGTCGAGCTCGGCGTGAAGATCCGCTCCTCGGTGCCCGGTTCCATCACCGGCGTCCGCTTCTACAAGTCCCCCGCCAACACCGGCACCCACACCGGCAGCCTGTGGAGCAGCACCGGCCAGCGCCTGGCCACCGGCACCTTCACCAACGAGACGGCGTCCGGCTGGCAGCAGCTGAACTTCTCCTCGCCGGTGCCGATCAAGCCCAACACCACCTACATCGCCTCCTACTTCGCACCCCACGGCGGCTACTCCTACGACACCACCTTCGCCTCGTCCGACGCGGGCCTGGCCCCGTTCACCGCGTTGAAGAACGGCACCGACGGAGGCAACGGCGTCTACCGCTACAGCGGCACGGGCGGCTTCCCGAACAACGCGTCCTCGGGCAGCAACTACTGGGTGGACGCGGTCCTGGACACGGCCACGGCCAGTACGACACCGCCCACCGTCACCGGCATCTCCCCGCAGTCCGCGGCGACGGGGACGGCGATCACGGCGTCCGTGTCGGCGACCTTCAGCGGGGCCGTCGACGCGGACACCCTGGTGTTCACGCTGAAGGACTCCGGGGGCAACACGGTGCCGGGGACCAAGACGCTGCCGGCGTCGAACAGCGCCACCTTCACCCCGGCCGGCGAGCTCGCGCTCAGCACCACCTACACGGCGTCCGTGCAGGCCTCCGACCTGTGGGGCAATGCCATGGCCGCGCCGGTGACGTGGAACTTCACCACCAGCACGACACCGCCGACGGTCAACTGCCCGTGCACGCTGTGGACCGGCACGACGACCCCGAGCACCGCCAACGTGGGTGACGACACCAACTCCGTCGAGCTGGGCACCCGCTTCCAATCGGCGGTGAACGGCTACATCACCGGCGTCACCTTCTACAAGGGCCCCAACAACACCGGCACCCACACGGGCAGCCTCTGGTCCGCCAACGGCACGCTGCTGGCCACCGGCACCTTCGGCAGCGAAACGCTGACCGGCTGGCAGCAGCTCAAGTTCGCCACTCCGGTGGCCATCACCGCGGGGACCTCGTACGTGGCCTCCTACCACGCGCCGAACGGCAACTACTCCGTGGACGGCGGCTACTTCACGGCGGCGCACCGCTCCTACCCGCTGGTCGCCCCGGCCGACGGCACGGGCGGGGCCAACGGCCTGTACAAGTACGGCGCGTCCTCCACGTTCCCCACCAACACCTTCGGCTCGGTGAACTACTGGGTCGGTCCGATCTTCACCACCACCGCGCCCGCGACGCTCGCCGAGTCCGCCGCCCCCTCGGAGGTGTCCGGCCAGTGAGCACGGTCAGCGTGGTGATCCCCTGCTACAAGTACGGCCATTTCCTGGCCGACTGCGTCAAGAGCGTCCTGGACGAACAGGAGGGCGTCGACGTCCGGGTGCTCATCATCGACGACGCCTCGCCCGACGACTCCGCGGAGGTGGCGCGGGCCCTGGCGGCCAAGGACCCGCGGATCGAGGTGCGGGTCCACGAGCAGAACCGGGGCCACATCGCCACCTACAACGAGGGGCTGCTGGAGTGGGCCGACGGGGACTACGTCGCCCTGCTCTCGGCGGACGACCGGCTGGTCCCCGGCGCGCTGGTGCGTGCCGCGGCCCTGCTCGACGCCCACCCGGAGGCGGGCTTCGCCTACGGCAGGCCCCTGCGCTTCCGGCACGGCGGTCCGTTGCCCGCCGCCCGCACCCGGTCCACCGGGTCGGTGGTCTACCCGGGCCACTGGTGGCTGGAGCGCCGCTTCCGGGAGGGCACCGGGTGCATCACCTCGCCCGAGGTGGTGGTGCGCACGAGCCTCCAGCGCAAGGTCGGGGGCTACGATCCGGAGCTCCCGCACGCCGGTGACATCGAGATGTGGATGCGGCTCGCCGCCCACGCCGACGTCGGCTACGTCAGCGGCGCCGACCAGGCGTTCTACCGCGTCCACGGCAACAACATGTCCACCACGGACTTCGGCGGGCAGCTCGACGACCTCCGCCAGCGCCTCGTCGCCTTCGACTCGGTGCTGGAGAAGTGCGGCGGGCAGCTCCCGGACGCCGAACGGCTGTCACGGGCGGCGCGCACCCGGCTCGCCCGGTACGCGCTGCGGCGCGCCTACCGGGCGTACGACCGGGGGCGCACCGGGGTCGTTCCGGTGGACGAGCTCGTGGCGTTCGCCGCCGAGTGCCTGCCCGGCGGCTACACCGGGCTCGGCGAGTACCGGGCGCTGCGCCTGCGCCGGCGGATCGGGGCGCGGGTGATGCCGTACCTCCAGCCGCTCGTGCTGTCGGCCGTCGCCGAACGCGGGCGCGAGTGGCTGTGGTGGCGTTCGTGGAAGCGCCGAGGGATCTGATGACCCGTCCGTTCCATTCAGCTGCTCGCCCGTCGGGAACGGCGGGCGAGCAGCTGGTCGGTCCACAGGGCCACCGGCACTCCGGCCACCAGGGCCAGCAGGACCAGTCCGGCCAGTCCGCGGCTCTTGGTGCCGCTCTGCGCCACGGAGTTCGGCGGGACCAGGAGCGTGATGCTCATCCGCGCCGCCTCGGGTATCCCCTGCTGGACCTGGAGGTCCGTCAGGTGCTTCGAGTAGACCTCGATGATCTTCTGCACGGTCGCGTCGGCAGCGGCCGGCGCGGGCTTCTCCGCCTGGATCTGCAGGGAAGGGATCAGGTAGCGCGGAGTCACGCTGGTGCCGCTGTTGCGCGGGATCAGCCGGTAGGTTCCCTCGACCCCCGCGGCGCGCAGCTCGTCGGTTCCGGCACGCGACTCCAACTGGCGCACGGCCGCGTAGGACACGGCGGCGAGCGGCGGTTGCAGGTTGGCGAGCTGGTTCGGCTGGGTCCCGGTCACCGGGGGTTTGAGCACGACGATCGCCGAGCTCAGGTAGGTCGGGCTGGGGCGCAGCACCTGGAGGGCTCCTGCGGCCGCCAGCGCCATCGCCACGACCAGGACGTACCAGCGCCGGAGCAGCGCTCGGACCAACTCACCAGGCGACACACGATTCCTTCCGTTCCCCACGTCGTGATCGATCCTGTCAGGACACGTGTCGGCGCGCCATCAAATCCGGTAGCTCTCAGGGGTGTTCGTGACCATCGGTGAAATACTCGCGGTGCTCCGGCGCCGCTGGTACGTGATGGTGCCGATGGCACTGATCGGGCTGCTCGCGGCCGGCCATCTGTACCGTTCGGTGCCGGTGTCGTACCAGTCGCAGAGTTCGGTGGCGCTGATCGATTCCAAGGCGGTGGCCGAGCTGGCCCCCGCGTTCGGCAATCCCATCGCCAACGCGGGCGGGACGCTGGTCGTGACCGCGGACGTGCTGATCAGGACCCTGTCGGGGGCGGACGCCGCCCGGGACCTCCACGGCCTCGGGGTGACGGACCCGTACACGGTCTCCTTCGCCGCGAACGCCTCGGGTCCGATGCTCACGCTGACCGTCACCGGGACCGACCGGGAGAAGGTCCTGCGGGAGACGAAGATCCTCACCGAGTTCGCCGGGGAACAGCTCGGCGCGCTCCAGGCGGCGGCGAAGGTCGCGCCCGCGTACTTCGTCCAGACCACCCCGGTGGTGCTGCCGCAGATCCCGCGGCCCCAGCTCAAGACCCGCTACCAGCAGGTGTTGAGCGTCCTCATCATCTGCACCACGGCCGGGTTCGCGCTGTCCTTCGTGACCGAGACCCTGGTGGTGACGGTGCGCCGCAGGCGTGCGTCCGGGGTCGGCGGCGGGGTGCGCGGATGGCGCGCCCGCAGGCGGGCCCGGGGCCGTCAGCTGGACGCGGTCACGCTGCTCACCGGCTATCTGGTGCTGGCCTTCTTCATCCCGTCGAACATGACGCTGCCGGGGATGGGCGGTGTCGGTACGCCGGCCAACGTGTTCGCGCTGCTGGGCCTGTTCTGGTACCTGGCCGCGTGGATCACCGGCCGGATCCGGCCGGCTCCGGGCACCCGGCTGCCCCGGATGGTGATGCTGCTGCTGGCGGTCGCGGTGCTCGCCGCCTACCTGTCGAACGCGACCCGGGGCGCCTCCCGCAAGGAGCTCCTGGGAGCGGACCGCGGGCTGATCGGGTTGCTGGTGTGGGTGTCCCTGGTGGTGCTCGTCTCCGCCGCGATCCAGGACCGGGCGCGGCTCGACACGCTGCTGCGCCGGGCCGTGGTGATGGCGTCGGTGGTGGCCGCCATCGGCTTCTACGACTTCTTCGCCGCCACGAACATCGCCGACCAGATCAGCATCCCCGGCCTCTCGAACAGCGTCCCCCAGCTCGCCGCCATGGACCGCGGCGCCTTCACCCGGCCGCGCTCCACCACGGCGCACCCCCTGGAGTTCGGCGGGATGCTCGCCCTGCTGCTGCCGTTCGCCATCCAGCAGGCCTTCGATCCGGTGCGGGCGCACCTGAAGTGGTGGCGGCGCTGGCTGCCGGTGGTGCTGGTGGGCGGCTCGCTGCCGCTGACGGTGTCGCGGACCTCGATCATCGGCGCTTTCATCGTGGTGCTGGTGATGGTGCCGCGGTGGAAGCCGCAGCGGCGGTGGACCGCGCTCGGGCTGCTGCTGGGTTCGGTGGCCTGCTTCAAGGTGATCGTCCCCGGGCTGATCGGCACCATCACCACCCTGTTCGGGTCCTTCTTCGCCAACTCCGACAGCAGCACCCAGGCCCGTACGGTCAAGTACAGCGCGATCGTCCCCTATCTGGAGGGGCGGCCGTGGTTCGGGCAGGGGCTGGGGACCTTCATCCCCGAGCTCTACTTCTTCACCGACAACCAGTACATGCTGACACTGGCGGAGATGGGCTTCCTCGGGCTGGCCGCCCTCCTCGTCCTCTTCCTGACCGGGATCCACCAGGGCGGCGCCATCCGCCGGCTGGCCCGCGACGAGTCCGACCGGGAGCTCGGGCAGGCGTTCTTCGCCTCCGCCCTCGTCGCCCTGGTCAGCGCCGCCACCTTCGACGCACTCAGCTTCCCGATGTTCGCGGGGATGTTCTTCCTGACGATCGCCGCGGGCGGCAGTTACCTCGGCTTCATCCGGCGCGCGGCGCCGCAGCCACCGACCCTGGAGTCCTCATGCGGTTCGACAACCCAGCCCCCCGCCGCCCGGCCGGCGGTTCCGGTCCCGTAGCCGTCCTCGTCGTCACCTGGAACAGCGCCGCGGTGCTCCCGGAGTTCCTCTCCTGCCTGCCGGAGGCCATGACGGGGCTCGACTGGCGGCTCGTCGTCGCCGACAACGACTCGGCCGACGACACCGTGGAGGTGATCCGCTCGCTGGCCCCGGACGCGACGATCGTGCAGACCGGCCGCAACGCCGGGTACGCGGCCGGGGTGAACGCGGCGCTGGGTGCCGCCGCCGACTGGGAGGACGGGCCGCGGGCGGCGCTCGTCTGCAATCCGGACATCCGGATGCGGCCGGGCTGCGCCAAGCTGCTCGTGGACGGGCTCGGCGCGCCCGTGGGCGACGGCGACCGGGTCGGGATCAGCGTGCCGCTGCTGTACGAGGAGGACGGCCGCACCCTCGTGCACTCGCTGCGCCGGGAGTCGAGCGTGACCCGCGCCCTCGGGGAGGCGGTGATCGGCAACCGCCGGGCGGGACGCTTCCCCCACCTGAGCGAGCTGGTCACCGACTCCGCCGCGTACGAGCGGCCGACGCGGGCGGACTGGGCGACCGGGGCGCTGATGGCGCTGTCCGCGGACTGCCTCGCCGCCTGCGGCCCGTGGGACGAATCGTTCTTCCTCTACTCGGAGGAGACGGAGTACTGCCTGCGGGCCCGGGACCGGGGCTTCGTGACCCGTCTGGAGCCGGCGGCCTCGGCGACCCACCTCGGCGGGGACTCGCAGGTCTCGCCGCGCCTGTGGACCCTGCTGACGCTGAACCGGGTCCGGCTCTACGAGCGCCGGCACGGCCCGGTGGCGACGGCGGCGTTCCGGGCCGCCGTCCTGCTGCGGGAGACCTCGCGGGCAGCGCTCGGGCGCCCGGCGGCGCGCGCGGCCGCGGCCGCACTCGTCCGGCCGGGCGCCCTGCGCGCGACGCCGGGGCCCTGACCGCCGGTGGTCAGCCGCTGCGGGGGCGGCAGACCATGGCGATGAAATCGTGCCCGACTTCCGGGAGCGCCGCGTCCTCCGCGGCGAAGCACTCCTCCAGGAGCTCCAGCGTCCGCGGCTCCTGGTCCCGGAAGTTGTGCGCGATCCCCGAGAACGCGATGTGCAGCACCGTGCCCCCGTACGGCCGTTCCTCGACGACCTCGAAGTGGCGGCGCAGGCCGGGCAGCAGCGCGGCCGCGTCGACGGCCTCGGAGGGGTCGTCCAGCACCATCGACAGCTTGCTGGGCCGTACGACGCGGTGCTTGATCCGACCGTCGGCCAGCCGCCGCCGCTCCTCGGGGAGCTTGGCCAGCAGCGCGTTCGCCGCGTCCAGCTGGGCGTCGGTCCACTGGAAGCGGGTCGGGCCGACGAACTCGTCGATCACGAACGTGCCGCCGGGCTCTATCAGGCGGGACAGCCTGGGCAGGGTCTCGCCGAGGTTGTCGAAGTGGTGCAGCGACTGCAGGCCCAGCAGTACGTCGAAGCGTTCCCCGTCGCTGGTCATCCGGTTGACGTCGGTGACGCGGAAGCGCAGGACGTCGGCGAGCCCCTCCTCGGCGGCGGTGCGGGTGGCGAAGTCGATCCGCTGCTGCGCCACGTCCACGCCCTCCAGGAGACCGAACGCGCCGGTCTTCGCCCAGAGCAGTTCGTTGCCGCCGGTGCCGCAGCCGAGGGAGAGGCCGCGCAGGTCGGTGCGCGGCGCGAAGTGCCTGGCGGCCACGTACTGGGGATAGGAGGTCTCCGCGTCCCCGGTCATCAGCAGGTTCCAGCGCTTGATGACGGCCGGGATCGCCCACCACTCGGTCAGCGAGGGATCGACCTGGGACCAGTGCTGGACCACGCGCGCGCCGCCGCGCACCCGCAGCTTGGCGAGCACCGGGTCGAGGTCCAGCTTGCGCACCTTGCGCAGCAGCCGGTCCGCGTCGTGCCGGTTGATCAGGTTGTTCAGCATGCGGGCTCCCTCCGTACGGCGATGAGCGACTTCGTGGCACCGACGATCCGCTCGCTGAGGAGCACCGATCGGGGGAACAGGTAGCTCATTTCGGTGCGGGTCAGCAGCTCGATGTTGATCACCGCGTTCATCGCCGACTCCGGGCTGTCGGGGCGGCTGTGGACCAGCGGCCAGCGCCGCACCAGGCGCGCCCTGGCGGCCAGGGGCAGGAACTGGAAGCCGGGCGCCACGAAGTGCGGCTCGACCGGGAAGTAGCGGTACGGCGTCTGGATCCAGTGCAGCGGCGCCAGTTGCTCGACGGCGGCCACGAACAGCCGGCGTTGGCTGTGGCCGCCCACGTGCTCGATGGTCGAGTTGGAGAACACCAGGTCGTATCCGCCGCGGGCGCTCAGTTCGGCGGCGACCTCCGGGTCGGTGACGTCGGCGATCTCCGCGCTGATCCAGTCGGGCAGTTCGGCGGGGTGTTCCTCCAGGTTGATCAGGTGGACGTGCTTGGGGCGCACCTGTGCGCGCAGCCACATCTCGGCGGTGCCGCCCAGGTCCACGACGCTCATGTTCTCGATGCCGGGGAAGCAGCGGTGGAACCGCTCCCAGCGTGCGATGCGCATGCGTTCGCCCAAGGAGCCGGGCGCGTCGACGAATTTGTTTCTGAGGGCCCGGGATCGGGGCATCGGATCAACCACCTGTGGTCGGAGCGGAAGAGAGGCGGGCTTCAACTGGACTGCTGCCATTGCGTGTAGAAGCTCGCCGGGTTCATGAGGTAGCGGACGGTGGGGTGCGGCAGGTGGCGCACCCGGTGCCGGCGGGCGTACCGGCGGATCAGCTCCCAGTCCTCGCGGGGCAGCACCTGCGGGGTCCGGCGCAGACGGCTGAAGTGGAGGGAGCGGTTGCGGCGGGCGACGAAGGCGTTGGTGTCCAGGAAGGCCTCGCGGGCGGCGCGGCGCCGGTCCCAGGGCACCGACAGGACGTCCTGTTCGGTTCCGTCGGGCAGGACGCGGCGCAGCGCCGTGTAGACGGCGTCGGGGCCTCCGGCGGGTTCCAGGGCGGCCAGGGTCCGTTCCAGGTGGTCGGGTTCCCACAGGTTGTCGTCGTCCAGGAACGCCACGTACCGCGAGCGGGTGAGGCGGATGCCCACGTTGCGCACGACCCCCGCGACGCCCGTGTTGTGGGCGAGGGAGACGGCGAAGAGCCGTGGGTCCTCGGGGAGTTCCCCGAGTCCGGCGCCGTCGTCGACCACGATCACGACCTGGTCCCGGACGGTCTGCTCCAGGGCCGAACGCACCGCGGCGCGCAGCTGCTCGGGGCGACGGTGGGTGGCGATCACCGTGGCGACCAGCGCCGAGGGCGGGGAGGCGAGGACGCGGGCCAGCCGCCGGGTCTCGGCGTCCTCGACGCGGCGCAGCCGCAGCGCGGTGGGGGCCAGCAGGACCTTGTTCCTGGTCTCGAAGAGCACCAGCCAGCCGAACAGCGCCTTGAGGAGGGTCCAGGGCGCCCGCGCGAGGCCGCGCACGAGGCCGCTCACGGGGCCGGCTCGGGTTCGATCGGGCGGCCGTCGGACATCCGGTTGCCCCGCCACACGTTGCCGGGGCCGCTGTGGTTCCAGTGGGCGACCACGCCGTATCCGCCCGCGGCGGGGTGGTACTCCGTCGAGAAGACGTTGTCGGTGACCTTGATGCCGGTGGCGCCGGTGCTGCCGCCGTAGAGGGCGTAGGCGCCGCCCGCGATCCAGTTGTCGTCCACCGTGACGTTGCGGACCACACCCGTGTCCGCGAAGAGGCCGATGCTGCCCGAGGCGCCCTCCTTGAGGCCGGTCGGGTTGAGCAGGGTGTTGTGGCGGATGATCAGCTCCCCGGTGTTGCCGCCGCCGCTGATCACCGCGTTGGTGTGCTGCCACTCGCCGCCGAGGTTGACGAAGGGCACGATGTCGTGGACGTAGTTGTCGTGCAGGTTGCCCTGCCCCATGGACAGGGCGTCGCCGAACACCGAGACGTCGCACCAGCCGACCTCGATGGAGCTGCCCCCCATGTTCGACACCGCGTAGTCCACGCCTCCGTTGTCCGGGCCCTTGCCGGGCACGGCCGTGATGGTGGAGTGCAGGACCCGCAGGCCGCTGAAGCCGGGGCGCAGGTTGACGCCCCACCAGCTGTCCGAGGTGATCTTGGAGTCGATGATCGTGACGTCGTTGGCGTAGATGTCGAGCGAGCCGGTGATGTCCCAGCCCCGGATGACGAGCCCGTTCTCGCGGACGGCCATGTAGCCGGTCTTGTGGGGCGTGAGCGGGATCCGCGGGCCGGTGGTGGAGGCGTCGGGGAAGCCGCAGGCGCTGAAGGAGGCACAGGCTGCCTTGGCGGCGGGTGAGCCGGAGGGAGTGCCGGCGGCCGCCGTCGCGGTGGGCTTCGCCGTCGGTGACGCGGAGGTGGCGGGGCTGCCCGTGGTCTTGCCGTCCGGGCTCGGCGCGGCGGAGTCCGGTGACGCCGGGGACCCGCTCGCGGGGCAGGTCCGCGCGGAATCCGGGCAGTCCGGCAGCTCGGACCGGTCCGGTCCGGAGCAGGCCACGCCCAGGACCGCGAGCAGGGCGAGTAAGAGCAGTCCCGCGAGCGGGTTTCGGCTGGTGCGCCGTGGCATCGGGTTCACCTCGTGTCCTGTGGGGTGGGCCGGGCCGGTACGGGCGACCGGCGCCGGCCGGGGCGGGGCCGGTCGCCGCCGGGCCCGTCGCCGCCGTCGGTGCCGCGCAGGAAGCCGCGGCTGGGCAGTACGCACACGGTGTAGCCGGCCAGGGCGATCGTGCCGGTCGCCGCGAGCGCGAGCGGGCCGTCGCCGAGCAGGCGCTCGAGGCCCAGGACGGTCGCGGCCATCACGGCGCCGCCGAGGAAGGGCCACGCGCACGCCCTCGCCACCCAGCCGACCCCGATGCCGCCCCGGTTGAGGGCGTAGAGGAACACGGGCACCACCAGGCCGCCCGCCACCAGGACATGGGCCTGGGAGGCTCCGACGATGCCGTTCAGGCGGGCGCCGACGAGGAGCACCGGGATCAGGGCCGCCAGCCACAGGCCCTGCACCAGGAAGAGCGACCGGCGCTGCCCGACCGCGATCAGGCAGTCATAGGCGAGTTCGCTGCCGATGCGGATCAGGCCGAGGGCCATCAACCAGGGCAGGGCCGGTGCTGCGGCCGTCCACTGGCTCCCGTAGATCAGCTCGATGGCCGGCGCCGCGAAGCCCGCCAGCAGGACGCACAGCGGGACGGTGCCGGTGACCACCACGCCCAGGGCGCGGCTGAAGCCCCGTGCGAGCTCCTGCGGCGACTCGGCCAGGCGGGAGAAGCCGGCGAAGGCGACCCTGCGGGCCGCCTCGGAGATGATCCGCACGGGCCAGCCGGAGATGTTGAAGGCGAGGACGTAGAAGCCGAGGGCCACGTCGCCCACCGTCGCGCCGACCAGCATGGTGTCGACGTTGACCACCGCGAGGGCCAGCAGGCTCGCCCCCGCCAGCGGCAGCCCGAACCTCAGGAGCTCCCGGGCCTGCCCGCGGTCCCAGCCGTACTTCAGGGTGCCCGGTGCGGCCAGCCGGCACCCGATGAGCGTGACGGTGTTCCCCGCCACGGCTCCCCAGGCGAAGCTCATCGCGCCCCAGCCCGCGAAGGCCAGCAGCAGCGTGACCGAGGTGCTGACCACGAAGTTGAGTCCGTCGATGACCATCCGCTTGCCTTGGGCGAACTCCCGGGTGAGGAACGCGCCGGGCACCGCCGCCACCCCGCCGATCAGCACGCACAGGCACAGCACCCGCAGGACACCGGTGGCGTCCGGCGAGTCGAGCAGGCCCGCCACCATCGGCGCCGCCGCGAACAGCGCCAGGTACAGCACGCCGCTGGAGAGGGTGCTGAGGGTCAGCACGGTCGGCGCGAACCGGCGCGGGTCCCCCTCCCAGCGCACGATGGCCAGGCTCACTCCCAGCTCGTTCGCGGACAGCAGGACCAGCAGCACGGTCTGCGCGACGCCGTACACGCCCCACTCCGCCGGGCCCAGTGCGAAGCGTGCCAGAACGATGCCGGTCGCGAAGTTGCCCAGGCGCAGGACCAGGGTGTTGATCAGGCTCCATCGGGCCGCCGAACGGACCTTGCGGCCGAGGGCGGGAGGAACGGTGGATGCGGGAGGGGGCGGAGCGGGGGCCGCGCCCGGCGCACCGGTCTCACTGTCCGGGGTGCGGACGGTGTCCATGGGTCGACTCCTCGTCGAGCGGCTCGGCGGTGGTCGGCGCGGCCATGACGGACTGTGGTGCCTCGGGCTGCGCGGCCGCCGGCCCGTCCGCGTCGGACCGCGCCCAGGAAGGCGGCCGTCGGATGCCGAGCGTCCGTTCCACGGCCGGTTCCTCCGTCCGGGAGACGGGGGCGGGGACAGGGGCCGGGGCGCGGGCGGGGGCCGGGGCGGCCGGTCGCTCCTCCGGCTCGGGCGCCCGTGCCTCCGGCCCCTCCCCCTGGTCCTCGGCGGGGTCGGGCCGGTGCTTGCCGGGGCCCCGGCGCTTGCGGGCCTCGACGAAGAAGGTGGCGACCAGGCTGAGCACGAAGCCCAGTGCGCCCGCCATGACGAGGAACTGGATCCGGGACTTGGTCTGGGCCTGCGGCTCCTGGGGCGGCACGATCGTGGCCATCCTGATCATGGCCTCGGGCCGCACCGTCTGCTGGGTCTGGAACTCGTCCAGCCTCTTCTGCGCGTACTTGGTGAGGATCTCGTCCGATTCGAGGACGGCCGCCCGGTCGGTTCCGGTGACGGTCAGCCACATGAACGGGCCGAGGGCGTTGTCGGCGATCTTCGCCTCGTGCTTGCCGGTGAGGCCCAGGGCCTTCAGGTCGGCCACGGCCCCGTCGGAGTTCAGGTTGCGGGCCAGGCCGTCGGCCATTCCGGTGAGCGAGGTCTGGGTGCTCAGGAAGGGGTTGCCGTCGAAGGCCTCCGTGGCCTTCTTGGAGTTCAGCAGGGTCACCGTGCTCTGCGACTGGTACTCCACCGGGACGAGGAAGTGCACGGCGGCGGCCAGCACCGCCGTGATCACCAGCCCGGGTATGAGTACGTACCAGCGCCTGCGCATGACCCGCCAGATTTCGGCGAGATCCAAGGTCTTCCCCTTCTCTGAACTGCTTGTCTACTGCGGTACGAGGTCGGTGGGCCGGGGCCGGGTGTGCCGGCTCCCGCCCTCCAGCAGGACCTCGGCGATGCGCTCGCTCGCCCGGCCGTCCCAGAGTTCGGGGCAGCGGGGCGCGGGCGGATCGTCGAGCACCCGGTTCACGGTGGCCACGACGCGGTCCGGGTCCGTGCCCGCGAGTACGTTGGTCCCCTGTTCCACCGTGATGGGCCGCTCGGTGTTCTCCCGCAGGGTCACGCAGGGCACGCCCAGCGCGGTGGTCTCCTCCTGGACGCCCCCGGAGTCGGTGAGCACCAGGCGGGCGGAGTCCTGCAGGGCGATGAAGTCGAGGTATCCGGCGGCCGGTACGAGCCGGATGCCGCCGGGTACGCCCAGTTCGGCCAGCCGCTCGGCCGCCCTCGGGTGCACGGGCAGCAGCAGCGGGCAGCGGTCCGCGATCTCGCCCAGGGCCTTGAGCAGGCCGCGCAGGGCCCCGGGGTCGTCCACGTTGGCCGGCCGGTGCAGGGTGACCAGGCCGTATCCGCCCCGGGTCAGGCCGTGGCGGTCGAGTACGTCCGACTGCCTGGCCCGCCCCAGGTTGGCGAGGAGGGTGTCGATCATGACGTTGCCGACGACGTGGATCTGGTCCTCCCGGTAGCCCTCGGCCCGCAGGTTCGCGGCGGCGTCGGGCGAGGGGGCCAGCAGGTAGTCGCTGAGCCGGTCGGTGGCGACCCGGTTGACCTCCTCGGGCATGCCCCAGTCGCGGCTGCGCAGGCCCGCCTCGACATGGGCCAGCAGCGGGCCGGCCTTGGCGGTCACCAGGGCGCAGGCCAGCGTGGAGTTGATGTCGCCGACCACCACGACGGCGTCCGGTGCCAGTTCGTCCACGAGCGGCTCGAACGCGGCCATCACCCGGCCGGTCTGCTCGGCGTGGGTGCCGGATCCCGCGCCGAGGTACCGGTCGGGCTTGCGGATGCCGAGGTCGCGGAAGAAGACGTCGTTCATGGACTCGTCGTAGTGCTGGCCGGTGTGGACCAGGATCACCTCGGCGCCGCGGCGCTCCAGTGCGTCCATCACCGGTTTGATCTTCATGTAGTTGGGTCGCGCTCCGGCCACGCAGATGATCCTCTTCGGGCTGCCCACGGCTCAGAGCACCTCCACGTTGGGTCCCGACAGCCGGTTGCGGCAGTCCAGTACGAACGAGGCGTGCTCGCCGATCAGCTTGTAGTCGAAGGAGTCGTGGTCGGTGATCAGGACGACGACGTCGGCCGCGGCGATCTCCTTGCGGGTGGGTTCGACGCGGACCAGCCGCGCGTCCACGGCGATGCTCTCGACCACGTGGGGGTCGGCGGCCCGCACCTTGGCGCCCATGTCGATCAGGAGTTGTGAGATCCGCACCGCGGGCGATTCGCGGGCGTCGCCGGTGTTCTTCTTGTAGGCGAGCCCGAGGAGCAGGACCCGGGAGCCGTTGACGGACCGGCGTTTGGTGTTGAGGGCGTCGATGACGCGGCGTGCCACGTACTCGGGCATGTGGCTGTTGATGTCGTTGGCGAGCTCGACGAAGCGGAAGTTCTGGCCCAGTTCCCGCTGCACGCGCCAGGACAGGTACGAGGGGTCGATGGGCAGGCAGTGGCCGCCGACGCCGGGGCCGGGGGTGAACTTCATGAAGCCGAAGGGCTTGCTGGAGGCCGCCTCGATGGCCTGCCACACGTCGATGTCGAGGTGCCGGGCGAACATGGCTATCTCGTTGACGAGGGCGATGTTGACGTGCCGGAAGGTGTTCTCCAGCAGCTTGGCCAGCTCGGCCTCCTTGGGCGAACTCACCGGCACGGTGGTGTCGACGAGTTCCCCGTAGAAGGCCTCGACGGCCTTGAGCGAGGCCGCGTCGACGCCCGAGACCACCTTGGGGGTCTGCTGGAAGCCCCAGACGGTGTTGCCGGGGTCGATGCGTTCGGGGCTGTAGCCGAGGTGGAAGTCGGCGCCCGCGGTGAGCCCGGAGCCGTCCTCCAGGATCGGGGCGAAGAGTTCCTCGGTGGTGCCGGGATAGGTGGTGGACTCCAGGACGACGGTGGCGCCCGGGCGCAGGAAGCGGGCCAGGGTGCGGGCCGACTCCTCGATGTAGCGCAGGTCGGGCGTGCCTTCCCGGAGGGGGGTGGGGACGGTGACGACGGCGACGTCGAAACCACCGCAGTCCCGGGCGAGTTCGCTGGGCCGGTAGCTGCCGCGCTCCAGTGCGCGGGCGATCCGTTCGGAGGTGACGTCCTCCACGAAGGACTCACCGGCGGCGAGGCTCTTGACCCGCCGGGAGTCCACGTCGTAACCGATCACCTGGTGGCCGACTTCGGCGGCCCGGATGGCGAGCGGGAGACCGACGTATCCCTGTCCCACGACGACGACGCGCATCAGTTACTCCTGTTCGCAAGGCCGGCAGGCGGTGTGCGGCGGACGAGTTCCCGGGCCGTCATGGCGAGGAAGGCGGCGTTGGTGGTGAAGTAGCGCTTGGCGAGCCGGCGGGGCTCCTGGAGGGTGCGGTAGAACCATTCGAGCCCCATCCGCTGCCAGACCAGGGGGGCCCGCTTGGTGATCCCGGCGAGGATGTCGAAGGAGCCGCCGACTCCGTGCACGACGTGCACGCCGGTGCGCTTGCCGTAACCGGCGGTGAAGATCTCCTTCTTGGGCGAGGTCATGCCGAGGAACAGCAGACCGGCGCGGCTGTCGGAGACGGCGTCGGCGATCGACTCCTGGTCGGAGTCGTCGAAGTAGCCGTTGCGGCTGCCCGCGACGTACAGCTTCGGGAACTGCTCGGAGATCTGCCGGAGCATCCGCTCCAGGACGTCCTGCTTGGCCCCGAGCAGGTAGACGGGGATGTCCGCCACCTCGGCCGCGGCGAGCAGCCGCATGAACAGGTCGATGCCCGCGACCCGTTCGGGCAGCCGGACGCCCAGGACGCGGCCGGCCCAGACCACGGCCTGGCCGTCGGCCAGGACGAGGTCGCAGCCGGACACGGCCTCGGCGAGGAGCGGGTCGCGCCGCATGTTGACGAGCTTCGCGGCGTTGACCATGCCGATCTCGATCTGCTCGCCGCGCCGTACGGCGTCCAGGCAGCGCTGGACGGTCTCGTCCATGGTCAGGGGGTCGACTCCGACCCCGAAGAGGAACTGGCGTCCGGTCATCTGGGACCCCCGAGCCAGGCGAACAGCATCCAGCCGAACTCGTACGGACGGCACTCGCGGTCCACCGCGAGCGGCCGGAAGAGCCCGTCCAGGGGTGCGAGCCGGGCGCGCGGCGCGACCCGGGTGGTGAGCCCGCGTGCGGCCCGGACGGCCTTCTTCGGGTCGCCCCGGTAGACCTTGCGCCAGGTGACGCCGAGTTCGTCGCGGATCATCGGCTCGCGCGGGGTGCCGGTGGCGCCCGCGATCTCGGGCACCTCCGTCATCCAGCGCAGCCCTCGGCGGATCTCCGTACCGAAGTCCGTCCCGCCCGCCTCCGTGAGGTCGAACAGGGCGGTCGGGGCCATCGCGTGCTGGTGGACGCTGTAGACGGGGTAGCCCTCGACGACGGTGCCGTGGCGGGCGTCGTAGTGCCACCACCACTGTCCGCCGTCGCCCTGGAGGGCGCAGATGCGGGCGGCGCAGGCGTCGGCGGCCGTGAGGGCCTCGTGGTCCTCGCCGCTCGCGTGCAGCCGGGCCAGGGCCTGGAGCGGATAGGTCTGGTCGGCGAAGCAGGCCACGTGCGACCGGTAGCCGGGCACCAGACCCGGCGCGGTGGCGTGCGGGAACAGCGGGCTGTCCGCGGACCGGGCCGCGAGCAGGCGGTCGCGGGCGGCCGGGATCCGGTCCTCCACGTCCACCGCGGCGCGGGCGGCGGCGAGGGCGGAGAGCACCCAGGCCGCCTCGACCGTGTACTGCGGCCGGCCCGGCAGGTCCAGGGCGGCCACCCGGTCGAGGGCGTCGGACAGCTTGGCGTGGCCGGTTTCGGCGGCGGCCCAGGCGATGAGCGCGGCGTCGCCGAGGTTGACGACCCCGGGCAGCCGCTGCACGAGGAGTCCCGTGAACTCCTCGGCGGTGCGCCCGCCGAACAGCGCGCGCTGGCGCTCCTCGGGCAGGAACCGGGCCCCGAGCGCGGTGATCGCCGCGTATCGGGTGCTGGTCCCCCGCTGCTCCAGCCCGCGCGTGCCGTCGGGCGACACCTTGCCCACCCGGGTGAACACGAAGGTCTCTTCCCCGGCCAGGTACATCGCGGGCAGACCCGACTCGGCCAGCGCGAGCAGCCGCTCGGCGAGGGCGTGCAGCGCCGGGTCCTCGTGAGCCAGTGCTCCTAATCGTTTGGTGGTCATCGGGTCCCCACCCCGATTCCCCGGGTGCTCCTCGCACCCCGCATGTCCGAGCCGTAGCGCTCCAACACACCTATCCCCTCTGCTCGCTCGGCGGAGGGGGATCGCGCATGACGACGTTCCGGCCCGCGGCGGCGTGCGCCGTGGCCCGAACCGTCCGACGGCTGCGTCTGGAACCCCCCAGCGATGCCGCGGACCGGGGCACGCGGATCGGCAGTGTCCCGTCCGGCGCGGTGGCGCCGCGCCCGGACATGACACTGCCCCGGTGCCTCGTCGTGTACAACCCCCCACTGAGCATGGCCTGTTGCCTGCTCAGATCCCGTTGTGCAGGGACACGGTATGCCCACGGATGTTCGTTGATTGTGGTTTTGAGGAAATGGCGTTGCCTCAAATTGCCGACATGTCGTCAGCCGGCCTCGGCCAGCACGCCGTCCTTCTCCTCGTACAGCGCGCCGGTGCTCGGGCACTCCCAGACGCCGGGCTTCCCCCCGGCCTCCACCAGGCGGACTCCGGCCTTCCCCACCCAGCCGATCCGCCGGGCCGGCACACCGGCCACGAGTGCGAAGTCGGCCACGTCCCGGGAGACCACGGCTCCGGCCGCGACGAGGGCCCAGCGCCCGATGCGCACCCCGGCCACACAGACGGAGCGGGCCCCGAGCGAGGCGCCCTCGGCCACCACGACGCCGGCCGCCTCCCAGTCGCCGTCCCGCTTCAGCTTGCCGTCGGGGTCGACCGCCCGCGGGTAGAAGTCGTTGGTGAGCACGGCCGCGGGGCCGATGAACACGCCGTCGCCGAGTACGGCCGGCTCGTAGACGAGCGCGTAGTTCTGCAACTTCACGTGGTCGCCGATGCGTACGCCGGGCCCTACGTACGCCCCGCGCCCCACGATGCAGCCACGCCCGAGCCGGGCCTCCTCCCGTATCTGCGCCAGATCCCAGATGGTCGTCCCCTCGCCGAGCTCGGCCGTCTCGTCGACCTGGGAGGAGGGTTGTATGCGGACGCTCACGGCGCGTTCCCCCTTCGTTCGCGAGGCCCCCCTGAACCACGGGCCCACGTGCGGAGCATATGCGCCGCCGACCCGCCGCACCCGGCGATCAACGCACTGTTCCGCAAACGAACTTGAGCTCGACGGCGAGGGGTCGGCCGGACCGGTGCGCGGCTCGCGCCGGCCCCGACGTAGCCTTCTTGACCAGCGGATTCACCGATCGACCGAACAATGCGGGGGCAGTTCATGACATACCGACGCGCGGCGATACCGGCACTGGTGGGAGGGTTGCTGCTCACGGCGCTCCTGTGGTGGGCGGGGGCGAGTGCCGAGGCGCTGCACCTGGCGGGCAGCCGCGGCGTGCTCGGCGTCGAGGTCACCGCGGAGCTGGACCGCTGGCTGGCCCCCTGGTCGTACGCGCCCTCGTCGCTCACGTCGCTCGGCGACCCCGGACGGTCCGGCGGGACCGGCGACTACGCCTCGCTCTACGCGACAGCGGCGCAGATCCGGTTCGCCGCGGTCTTCGCGTCCTTCGTGCCCGGCGCACTGCTGCTGATCCGCCGACTGCCGCCCGTGCAGGGCCGGGTGACGGCTTCGCTGCTCGCGGTGTGGGCCTGGGGGATGGTGGCCGGGATGCTGGCGATGACGGTCTCGGCGCCGTGGCTGATCGCCTCGATGGGCCACGGCAGTTACCGCCTCCTGCCCCAGCTGTCGAGCGTGATGGCCTCGGGGCGGCAGGTGCCGGTGGTGGCCGCGCTGGTGGCGGCGGCGGTGACCGTGCTCGTCGCGCGCGTCACGGCCAAGGGCGCCGGTCCGGTGCCGCAGAACATCGTCCCCGAGCGCGCCACCCGGCTCGCCGCCACCGTGGGCACCGCGGTGGTCGCCGTGTCGCTGGTGGTGCTCTCGTACCGGACGGTCGCGGCGGAGATCCAGATGTTCTCCCCGTTCGACGGGATGTTCTCCGAGCCGGGCGAGTTCCTGCGCCAGTGGCTGCTGCTCGGCTTCTGGGACTTCCCGTCGAGCGCGGGGGTCGGCAGCTGGCTGGTCCAGCGGACGGCCGACGTGCTGCTGCTCGCCGTGGTGTGGGTGGCGCTGCGGCGGCTGCCCGTGCTGCTCACCCGGACCACCCTCCCGGCGATGGCGCTCGGCGCGGTGGGCGCGACCGTCCTCGGTCTGCTGGTGAGCCGGCTCCTGCGGATCGCGATGGACGACTCGGGCGCTCCGTACGGGGTGCCGCAGCTCTTCGCGGGCCTCGGCGACGGCCTTCCGGCGGCCCTGCTCTTCGGACTGGCGGCGGGCGGCGCGGCCACCGTGGCGCTGCGGACCGCGGTGGGCCGCGCGGAGGCCGCGGCCGTCGGGGCCGACCGGTCGGCCGCCCCGTCCGCATCCTAGGGCCCGTCAGCCCGCGGCGGCCCGTTCCAGGACCTCCAGCACCGTGTCGCGGAACAGCGTCGCCTTGTAGCCGGTCTGCGGCAGGGGGCGGCAGCGGGTGAGGACCGTCGCGGCCGCCTCGGCGAGGAGTTCGGGGGTGGCCTCGCGGCCGGTCAGGGCGGTCTCCACCTCCGTCAGGCGCAGCGGGACCCGGGCCACGCCGCCCGCGGCCACGGCGGCGTGCGTGATCGTGGTCCCGTCGAACGCGATGCGGGCGGTGGCTTCGACGAGGGGCCATTCGGCGTGGGCCCGGCTGATGGACCGGTGGTACGCGGCGCGTTCGCCCGGGAGGGGCGCGGGCAGTCTGACCGCGGTGAGGATGCGGTCGGGTGGCAGCAGGTGGTCCGTCCGGAAGAGCAGGTCGCCGTCCCCGTACAGGTCGGCGACGTCGCGCGGGGATTCACCGTGGATCTCGGCCTCGGCGTCGTGGGCGAGGAGGGCCGTCGCGAGGGTGGACGGGTGCGGGGTGATGCACGGACCGTCGCCGCTGACCACGCCGAAGTGGTGGTCGCCCTGCTGCGCGGGGCAGCCGTCGCCGCCCTTCTGGAAGCAGTCGACGTGCGGGTTGCGGTAGTACCAGCAGCGGTTGCGCTGGAGCAGGTTGCCGCCCAGGGTGCCGGCGGCGCGGATCTGCGGGGTGGCCGCCGCCCCGGCCGCGAGTGCCAGGCCGGGCCAACCGGCGCGCACCTGGGGATCGGCGGCGAGCTCGGCGAGGGTGGTCAGGGCGCCGATCCGCAGCCCGCCGCCGGGCAGCGGGGTGCAGCCGCGCAGGCCGGCGGCGGCGCCGAGGTCGGTGAAGGGGCCCGGGGAGACGCCGCTGCGCTGCCGGGCGGTGGTGTCGGTGCCGCCGGCGCGGAGCTCGCCGCCGCGGGTGCGGACGGCGGCCGACAGGTCGGTGAGGGCGGGCTCGGTGGTCACGTACCCAGTCCTTCCAGGAGCCGGTCGGGGCGGATGGGCAGGTCGTACGGGCGCCATCCGGTGGCGTCGTGGACCGCGTTGGCCAGGCAGGCCGCGGTGGGCAGGGTCGCGATCTCGCCGAGGCCGACGCCGCCGCCGGGGACGTGCTCGAAGCCCTCTTCGTGGAAGTGGACGGTGATCTCGGGGGTGTCGCCGATGCCGGGGAGGCGGTAGTCCTCCAGGTTGTCGGTCAGCACCCGCCCGGTGGCCGGGTCGACGCGCCGCTCCTCGAACAGTGCGTAGCCGATGCCCTGGACCACGGCGCCCTCGCACTGGCTGCGGGCGAGCATGTCCTCGTGGATGCGGCCCGCGGCGATGCCGCTCCACACGCGCAGCGGACGGATCCGGCCGAGCCGGGTGTCCACCTCGACCTCGGCGACCTGTACCGATCCGGTGAACCCGCGGCCGATCGCGATACCGCCCATGGTCATGCCGAAGGGGGTCACGAAGCCCCGGTGGTCGCGGGGGCGTTTGCCGGTGACCCGTACGCCGTGCGCCGTGTCGAGCCGGGTGGCGACGTCTCCCCCGCCGAGTGCCTCGCGCAACCGGGCGGCGGCCTCCGCGGCGGCGGGCGCGAGGGAGGGGGTGGTGCGGCTGCCGCCGGAGGTGGGGCCGTGGACGGTGTCGCTGTCGCCGATCTCGGCGCGCACCCGGCCGAGCGGCAGGCCGAGTTCCTCGGCGACGGCCCGGCGCAGCACGCTGCGCGCGCCGGTGCCGATGTCCTGTACGGCGCAGCGGGCGACGACGACGCCGTCCTCGACGGCGAGTTCGACCTCGGTGGCGGGGTCGAGGAAGTACAGCCAGTTGGCGGCCGCCACGCCGACGCCCCGGCGGAAGCGTCCGCCGCCGCCGCGGGGGCCGGCCCAGAACGGGAGGGCCCGGGCGAGGTCGTAGAGGGCGTGCCGCTTGGGATTGCCGTCCCAGCGGCGACGCAGGGCGATCGGCTCCTCGCCGAGTCGGTGGGCCATCTCGTCGACGGCCTGTTCCAGGGCCCAGCACAGCGGGGGTCCGCCCGGGCCGCGGAAGGGGGCGCCCGGCGGCCGGTGCGTGACGGTGTCGAAGTCGCGGAGCCGGCGCGGGGCCTTGCCGTACATGAACCGGGCCTGTGCCGCCACGGAGGCTCCCACGGAGATCCCGCCGTCGCTGTCCGCGTCCATGGCCAGCGCGCTCAGGTCACCGGCCTCGTCGGCTGCCATCGCCACCCGGATCCGGGTGCCGGGCCGGTATCCGCCGTCGGTGAGCTCCTCGTCGCGGTCCAGCACGACCCTCACGGGGGCGCCGTGCAGCCGGGCCAGCTCCACCGCGGCGACGACGTCGGTGGTCAGCCCCATCTTGCAGCCGAAGCCGCCGCCGACGTGGACGGCCTTGGCCACGACCCGTTCGACGGGCACGCCCCAGCGTTCGGCGGCCAGGCCGGCCACGTGCTTGAGGGACTGCGTGGAGACCTCCAGGTGGAGGGCTCCGTCGACCCATTCGGCGAGAGCGGCGTGGGGTTCGAGCGGGGTGTGGGTCTGCGCGGCGGTGGTGAACAGTCCCTCGACGACCCGTTCGGGGTTCCGGGTGCGGGCCTCGGTGATGCGGCGCACGGCCGTGGCGGGGCGCTTGCTCATGGCGGAGGGGCCGCGCAGGTTGCCGCGCCAGCGCGCGGGCAGCAGTTGGGGGGTCTCGCCTGAGCCGGGCGCCCGTTTGCGGGCCGCCTTGTCCTCGTAGACCAGCGGGCCCTCGCCGGCCCGGGCCAGGCGTGCGTCCAGGGCCGCCGGCAGCACCTCGTAGTCGATGTCGACCCGCGCCGCGGCGGCCCGCGCGGCCGCCCGGTCGGGCGCCGCGACGGCCGCGACCGGCTGGCCGACGTACCGCACCACGCCGTCGGGAGGCAGCAGCGGCACGATCGGGACGTCCCCGGCCTCCAGGGACCGCACGTGGGCGTGGGCGTGCGGGGAGCGGATGATCACCCCCTCCAGCAGGCCCTCGGGGCGCAGGTCCGTGGTGTAGCGGGCCGATCCGTCGATCTTCGCCGGGGCCTCGGCGCGCGGTACGGCCCGTGCCCGCCCGTCGGCGCGCTCCTCGTCGGCGTGCTCCTCGTCGTATTCGCCGGCGCAGGCGGCGGCCACCGCGCTGTGGATGCCCTCGTACGCGCCGCAGCGGCACAGGTGGCCGGCCAGCGCGTCGGCGATCTGCTCCCGGCCGGGCCGGGCGGTGCCGTGCTCGGCCCGCCACCGGTCGTGGAACGCCGCCGCCTCGACGACGAACCCGGGGGTGCAGTAGCCGCACTGGAGGGCGTCCTCGCCGGCGAAGGCGCGGGTCACCGGGTGGCCGGCCAGGCCCTCCACGGTGGTGATCCGGCGGCCGGCCAGGCCGACCGCCGGGGTCAGGCAGGACACCCGGGGCTCGCCGTCGACCTGGATCGTGCAGGCTCCGCACACGCCGCCCGCGCAGACCAGCTTGGTGCCGGTCAGGCCCAGCCGGTCGCGCACCACCTCGACGGCGGCCGGGTCGTCGTCCACGTCCACCTCGCGCCGGGCGCCGTTGACCTCGAACTCCACGAGACGTACTCCTCAGCCGTGGGGTGGCGACCGCCGGGGCCCGCGCTCACCTTCACGGTCCTTGATATCCCGCTTCCGGGGGCGGCGCAGCTCGGCGCGGCCGCCGCCGGGCGCGTCAGAGGTCCGAGGCGCGATGGGTCGGGGTGCCGTCCAGGACCGTGAGCAGCACGGGCAGCCCGGGCAGGTCCGTGGCGGTGGTGGTGAGCGGGTCGTCCGCCAGGACGGTGAGGTCGGCGCGGTGGCCGACCGCGATCCTGCCCGCCTCGTGCTCCTCGCCCGCGGCGTGGGCCGCGCCCACGGTCATGCCCTGGAGGGCTTCCAGGGCGGTCAGGGCCTGTTCGGGTCCGTGCGGCGGCTGGGTCAGGTCCCGGGAGGGGCGGCGGTGGCGGGCGCCCGCCATGACGCCCAGCGGCGGGTACGGGGCGATGGGCCAGTCGGAGCCGAGGACGACGACGGCCCCGGCGTCCCGCAGGTCCCGGCAGCGCCAGGCGCGGGAGGCGCGCTCCTCGCCGAGGCGGCGGGACCAGTTGTCGGTGTGGTCCGCGCGGGTGAAGTCGCAGCAGTGGGTCGGCTGCATGGAGGCGACGACCCCGAGCTCGGCGAAGCGGCGCAGCGTGTCGTCGGGCACGGTCTCGATGTGCTCGACCCGGTGGCGGACCCCGCGCCCGCCGCCGGCCTGCGCCTTCTCCACCGAGTCGAGGACGTGTCGTACGGCCGCGTCGCCGATCGCGTGCGTGGCGGTGGGCACGCCGGCCCGGTGGAGCTCGCCGATGATGCGCGTGTAGTCCTCGGGGTCGGGCCAGAAGGCGTGCGTGGACTCGCCGTGGCAGTCGGGGCGTTCCAGCCAGGCGGTGCCGTTGTCGATGGTGCCGTCCATGAACAGCTTGACCCCGTCGGTCCGCCACAGCCGCCCGCCCGTGCCCTGCTGTCCGATCAGCGCGCGCACCGCGTCGGCGTCGGCTCCGGGCCGGCACCAGGGGGCGACCCGCAGGCGCAGGGGGAGCTCGCCGGCCTCGTCGAGTTCGGCGTACAGGGCGAGGCTGTCGCCGTTCGCGTCCATGGCGTGGCCGCCGGTGAGTCCGGCGGCGGCCATGGCGCGCAGTGCGGCGGCGAGGCGCGCGCGGCGCTCCTCGCGGGTGGGCTGCGGGGCGACGCGCTCGACGAGTTCGCAGGCCGCGTCCTCCAGGAGCAGCCCCGTGGGCCTGCCGTCGGCGTCGCAGACGACCTCGGAGGCCTGCTCGAAGGTCCGCGGCCCGTCGACGCCGGCCAGTTCCAGTGCGCGGCGGCTGGCCAGCATCGAGTGGGCGTCGAAGAGCAGCAGGAGGGCCGGTACCCCGTCGAGCACGGTGTCGAACGGGGCGGTCTCGACGGGCCGGTCGCCGAACGCGTTGGGGTCCAGGCCCCAGCCGTGCAGCCACTGCCCGGGGGCGAGGCGCCGCACCTCGGCGGCGAGGGCGGTTCGGACCTGGTCCACGTCGGTGCAGCCGGACAGGTCGAGGCCGTGGGTCAGTTCGGCGCCGGAGACGGGGTGGAGGTGCCCGTCGACCAGGCCCGGGGTGACCACCGCCCCCTTGAGGTCGATCACCGTCGTCCCGGAGTCCGCGAGCGCGCGGATCGCGCGGTCGTCGCCCAGGGCGGCGATCCGCCCGCCGGCCGCGGCGAGGGCCGTCTCCGGGAGGAAGACGCCCGTCACCGGGTCGAGCAGACGGGCGGAGAGCAGGACGAGACTGGTGCGCACGGGGACTCCTGGGGGATGGGACGGGTCGGGCGCCGGGGGCGGCGCCGGGCCGGGTCGGGCCGGGGCTGCGGCTTGGGCAGGGTCCGGGTCAGGCCTCGGGGGCCGGGTCGGGGTCGTCGAGGGCGCCGGTGGCCAGGCCGAGTTCCCGCTCCGCCGTGGTGACGGCCATACGGGTCACCGCTGCCGGCCGGTCACCGGTGTCGGTGTTGGCGTGGACGCCGAGGCCGTCGAGCACGACGAGGATCTGTATCGCCGTCGCACGCGGGTCCTCCGTACGGAATTCCCCGCGCGCGACGCCCTCCCGGATGACGCCCTCGATGCGGCCGCGCCAGGCCGATTCCTGCTCGGCGACCCGGTCGCGGAGCACGGGCCGGTAGCGGCTGAGATGCCTGGCGTTGATCCAGAGCCTGCTGATGTCGTCGTACGTTTCCCCGGTCGCGTGTGCGAAGAACCGCGCCAGATGGCGCGCCGGAGTGTCGCCGTCCGCGGTCTCCGGGAGGAGGCGGTCGAGCTCGGCGGTCGCGGCATCGCCGAACGCCTCGGCCACCAGATCCTCCACCGAGGGGAAGTAATGGCTGATCAGACCGGGCCGTACGGCGAGCTCGTCGGCGATCCGACGCAGCGTGACGCACTCCAGCCCTTCGGTCAAGGCGATGGCCGCCCCCGCCTCGACGATCTCCGCCCGGCGGGCTTCGGGGGATTTGCGAACTCGTTTGCGCTGGACGCTTGACGACATACCGAGGATGCTATTGAGTGTGCGACCAATAAGCAAGCAGGTGGGTACGCCCAGCACCGGAGGTCCGCATGGCATCGACGTTTCCCGACCCGCACCCGGGCACCCGGGCCGCCCTGACCGCCGCCTCCGGCGCCCCGGCCGCCGAGGACCGCCCCGGCCGGATCGAGGTCCACGGCGTCGACCACATCCCCGACGCGGAACGCCACGGCCGGCCCCGCGAGTTGTTCTCCATCTGGGCGGCGGCGAACGTCAACTACCTCAGCCTGGTCGTCGGCGGCGCGCTGGTCCTCATGGGACTCACCCTCTGGCAGGCCCTCGCGGTGATCGTCGTGGGCAACCTGTTCTGGGTCCTCACCGGACTGCTCGCCACCTCCGGCCCCGCCGCCGGCGCCCCCAGCGAAGTGATCACGCGGGCGATGTACGGAGTGATCGGCAACCGGTTCAACAACGCGGTCCTGGGCTGGCTGGTCTCGGTCTGCTACTTCGCGCTGAACCTCGCGGCGGCCGCCACCGCGGCCTTCGCCCTCGTCGAGATGGCGGGTCTGACGCCCGGCACCGGCGTCAAGACCGCCGTCGTCCTGGTCATCGCCGCGCTCACCCTGGCCATCAGCGTCTACGGACACGCGCTGATCGTGCGGCTCTACCTGCCGATCACCCTGGTGCTCACCGCCGCCTTCGCCGTCGTGGCCTTCGCGGTGCTCGGGCACGCGGACTTCGCCTACGCCCCCGCCGAGCCGCTGACCGGCACCAGGCTGTGGGCGGCCCTCGCGGCCGGCGTCAGCCTCATCGCCGCGGGTCCGCTCTCCTACACCACCAGCGCCGACTTCTCCCGCTACCTGCCCCGCACCTCCTCGCCGAAGGCCGTACTGGGGTGGACCGCCGCCGGCGCCTTCCTGCCGAGCTTCGTCGTCACCGCGCTCGGCGCGCTCGCCGCGACGGCGGTGGACATGACCGACCCGGAGACCGCCCTGCGCGAACTGCTGCCCGGCTGGTTCTACCCCGTCTTCCTCCTCGCCCTGGTCCTCGGCACCATCGCCGTCAACGCCCTGACCGCCTACAGCGCCGGCCTCGCCCTCCAGGCCGTCGGCATCCGCATCCGCCGCTCCGTGAGCGTGCTCTTCGACGGGACCGTCGCCGTCGCCCTCACCCTGTACGGGCTGCTGTTCTCCAGCCTCCTCGACACCGTCAGCAACGTCCTCCAGCTGACGGTCGTCCTGATCGGCCCCGCCATGGCCGTGTACGCCACCGACATCGCGCTGCGCCGGTGCCGCTACGACGGCCTCGCCCTCGTGGACGAAACCCCGCGGGGCCCCTTCTGGTACACGGCGGGGGTCAATTGGGCGGGGGCCTTCGCGCTCGGTGCGGGCGTCGCCGCGTCGGCGCTCTGCGTCAACACCCTCTACACGGGCCCGGTGGCCGCCGCCCTGGGCGGCCTGGACCTGGCGCTCCCCGCCGGCATGGTGGTGTCCGCGGCCCTGTACGGGGCACTGATGCGCCGCGACCCCACCGTGCTCGAGGCGCGCGCCGCCGCCTGACGGGCGGCGGGGCCACCGGAGCGCAGTCCGGTGGCCCCTTCCGGGCCCTGTGCCACGGGCCCTGCACCACGGGCCCTGCGCTACGGGCCGGTCAGCCCAGCAGGCCCTTCATCCGGTCGATCTCGGCGGTCTGCGAAGTGATGATCGCGTCGGCCATGGTCTTGGCCTCGGGGAAGGTCCCGTCGGCCTTCTCCGTACGGGCCATCGCCACCGCGCCGTCGTGGTGCTTGATCATCAGCCGCATGAAGGCGGTGTCGAAGGCCTTGCCGGAGGCCTGCTTCAGCTGGTCCATCTCCTCGGCCGTCATCATGCCGCCGGATCCGCCATCGCCGCCCGCACCGTGCCCGGAGTGGTCCATGGCGCCCTCGGCGGGCACCTGCTCGCCCCAGGAGGTCAGCCACCCCGAGAGGGTCTTGATCTCCGGGTCCTGGGCCTTCTTGATCTGCTCGGCGAGCTGCTTGACCTCGGCCGACTCGGCACGGGAGGGCGCGAGGTCGGCCATCTCCACGGCCTGCCGGTGGTGCGGGATCATCCCCTTGGCGAAGGCCGCGTCGGCGGCGTTGTGCCCGCCCTGCCCGGCGGACGCCGAAGCGGGGGCGGAGGCCGCGGCGGTCGGGGTCCGGTCGCCGTGACCTCCGTGCCCGGCGGTGTCGTCCTTGCCCGACCCGCAGGCGGCGAGGACGAGCGAGGCGGTGGCCACCGCCACGACGGCGGCGGTACGGCGGATGAGGGAACGGTTCGTGCTCATGGTGGTGCGACTCCTTGTCCGGAATTGAGGATGCGACGGAGCGCGGCGGCCCGTGGAGGCCCCCGGCGCGGGTCGTCCTAGATCCGCAGGAGTTGCAGTTCCGCCAGGTCGGGTGGTGCGCGTCCGCTCTGCGCCGATGCCGTCGCGACGCCGTGCGGCGCCTCGGGCGCGGACGCCGCGCCGCCCGGGGCGGCGGCCGGGGCGGGCGGTGCGTACGGGGTGCCGATACCGGTCGCCGCGCAGGTGGCGTCGGCGTGGTGGGTGTGGTCCGATCCGCCGGCGGTGTGCGAGCAGCCTTCGGCCGCGCGTACCTCCGGGCCGGGCCGTTCGTGGTGGGCCCTCTCCATGGCGTGGCCGGCGGCCGTCGCGTGCGTGCGCACGGAGGCGGGCCCGGGGCCCAGACCGTGCATGGCCAGCACACCGGCCAGCACGACGAGCACGAGCAGCACGAGACCGCGCCCTGCCGGGCGGCGGCGCTGTGGCTGCACGCGGGAGATCATGGGGGCATCGTACGGAACATCCGGGCCGGATGCCCCACCGGGGTATCCGCCGCCGGCTCGCGCATCGGCTTGCGCATCGACCCCCGAGGGAGTTGCCTGGGTTCTGTCTCCCCTGGACGGGGGTGAGCCGAGGTGTTCTTCACCGATCGCGCCGACGCGGGTCGGCGGCTGGCCGCGGCGCTGCGGCACCTGGCGACGGAGGATCCCGTCGTCCTCGGGCTGCCCAGAGGCGGAGTACCGGTGGCCTTCCGGGTGGCGCGGGAGCTCGGCGCCCCGCTCGACGTGATCGTGGTGCGCAAGCTCGGAGTCCCCTTCCACCGGGAGCTGGGCTTCGGGGCGATCGGCGAGGGTGGCGTACGCGTCATCAGCGAGGACATCGTCCGCCAGGCCCGTCTCGCCAGTGCGGACGTCGCGGCGGTCGAGCGGGCCGCGCGGGAGGCGCTCGAACAGCAGGCGCACCGTCTGCGCGAGGGCCGGCCGGGGGTCCCGCTCACCGGACGCACCGCGATCGTGGTGGACGACGGGATCGCGACGGGCGCCACGGCCGCCGCCGCCTGCGAGGTCGTGCGCGCGCAGGGCGCCTCCCGGGTGGTGCTGGCCGCGCCGGTGGCTCCGCCGGACGCGGTGGCGTGGCTGCGGACCGAGGCGGACGAGGTGGTGTGCCTGTCGACGCCGCGCGCCTTCCGGGCCGTCGGCGAGTGGTACCAGGACTTCTCCCAGACCCCCGACGAGGAGGTCGTCGCGCTGCTGGCCGAGGCCGCGCGATCCCCTGCGCCCGCACCTCGCACCACCGAGAGCGAGGTCGAGGTGGAGGTCGACGCGGGCGCGCTGCGGCTGGCCGGCGACCTCACCCTGCCCCGCGGCCCCGACGGCTCCGGAGCGGTGGTGATGTTCGCGCACGGCTCCGGCAGCAGCCGGCGCAGCCCCCGCAACCGCGCCGTGGCGGCCGCGCTGAACCGGGCGGGCCTGGGCACCCTGCTCTTCGACCTGCTCACGCCCGCCGAGGAGTCCGACCGGTCCAACGTGTTCGCCGTCGAGCCGCTGGCGGGCCGACTGTCCGACGCGACACGCTGGCTGCGGAGCAGGCACGCGCCCGCGTCCGTCGGCTACTTCGGGGCCAGTACGGGGGCCGCGGCGGCGCTGCTGGCCGCGGCGGACCCGGAAGCGGACATCGGCGCCGTGGTCTCGCGGGGCGGCCGCCCGGATCTGGCCGGCCCGCGGTTGGGCGACGTACGGGCGCCCACCCTGCTCGTCGTGGGCGGCCGCGACACGACGGTGCTGGAGCTGAACCGGCAGGCGCAGGCGGAACTGCGCTGCGAGAACCGGCTCGACGTCGTGCCCGGTGCGACGCACCTCTTCGAGGAGCCGGGAACCCTCGACGAGGTGGCGGAACTGGCCCGGGCGTGGTTCACCCGCCACCTGAACGCATAGGGGACCGCACCCGGTCCGTCGAGCGGTCGAACGCGGCAAGATAACAGCCTTTGTGGGGCCCACCCGAATGTTTATCCAAGGGTGATGGTCCACGCGCAGCGGCACCACGAGTCGCCTAGCGTCCCGTGACACCCACGGAGCGAGGAGGCACTGTGTTGTCACTGCGGTGGCGATCCATCAACAGCCTGTCGGTGACCACGCGGCACACGATCGCGAACGGCATCGTCATCACCGCCCTTGCCGTCACGTTGATCGCGCTGCTGGTGCCCGTCCAGGGCTTCGGCGACCGGGCCCCGGTCGGGGCGACGGCCGCCCTCCCGGCGGCCGATGACGACGGCGCCGGGACCATGAGCACGGCGTACGGGCCGTTGACCCCCGCGGACCGGGACTTCGTCCGCAAGGTGCGGCTGGCCGGGCTGTGGGAGCTTCCCGCGGGCCGGCAGGCCCAGCAGCGCGGGACGCGCCCCGCGGTGCGCACGGCCGGGGAGCACCTCGTCATGGGCCACACCGAGCTGGACCAGCAGGTCATCCGCGTCGGCCAGGCCCTCGGTGTCGACCTGCCGAACCAGCCCAGCGCGCAGCAGCAGGAATGGCTGAGTCAGCTGACGCAGGCCCAAGGAGACGCCTACGAGCGGCTGTTCGTCCAGCTGTTGCGGCGCGCGCACGGGAAGGTGTTCGCGCTGCTGGCCGGGATACGGGCGCAGACCCGCAATTCCATGGTCCGCGCCCTGGCCACCTCGGCCAACACCACGGTCCTGGACCACATCACGGTCCTGGAGGAGACCGGGCTGGTCGACTTCGACGCGCTCTCCGACGCGGCCCCGGCGCAGGTTCCCTCCTCCCCGCCGCTCTCCTCCCCCGCTCCCCCGATCCCATCGAGGAAGAAGTGATCGCATGAGTCGAAAGGGCCATGAACGCCGCCGCCCGACGGGCAAACTGGCGGCCTTGATCTCCGCGTTGGTGCTGGGCGCCGGCGGGGTCGCCGTCGTCGCCGGCAACGCCTCCGCGGGACAGGACGGTGGGCGGGAACAGCAGTTCACGTCCACGATCGACTGCCCGGACGTGGGGGAAAAGCTCACCAACGTCCCCGACCAGGCGAAGGCCGAGGTCGACGAGAGCCTCGCCGAGCTGGACGGGCAGGTGGCCGACGCCTACCGGCGGCTGGCTTCGGGCGAGGCACAGGCCAAGGGGAAGGGCGAGGCGCAGGGCGAGGCCCTCCTGGGCGAGCTCGGCGCGAAGCGCGGCGCGACCATCGGTCGGATGACCGATGCGATCGGCCGGTCCGCGGCCCGTCCCGAGGAACTCAAGGCACTGAGCGGCTGCCGGATGGTGAAGGCGGCCGCGGAGGACACGGCGGCCTCGGGGCCCGACTTCGCCCGCAAGGGCGGTCCGGCGCGCAGCGACTTCGTGAACATCACCAAGGTCCGACCGAACGTACGTCCACCCGCTCCGTCTGCGGGCGCCTCCAAGGGCTCCTTCACCTCGCAGTGCGGCCGCAACGAGAACGAGCACTTCAACCCGGACAACGTGATCGTGGCGCCGGGTGTCTCCAACGGCGCCCACCACATGCACGACTACGTCGGCAACGTGTCCACGGACGCCTTCTCCACCAACAACAGCCTGGCCGCCGCCGGCACCACCTGCGGCAACGGCGACCAGTCCAGCTACTACTGGCCGGTGCTGCGGCTGCGCGACGGGAAGGCCGAGCAGGACGCGAAGGCTCCCGGCGGCGGCCAGGACGGCAACGTCGGCACCATCCTGCGCCCCAAGCAGGTGACCATCACCTTCCAGGGCAGTCCCGTCGGCAAGGTCACGGCCATGCCCCGTTTCCTGCGGATCATCACGGGCGACGCGAAGGCCTTCACCAACGGCACGGCCAACGCCAACGCCTCGTGGAGCTGCACCGGTTTCGAGGACCGCCAGCTGAAGGACAAGTACCCGGTCTGCCCCAAGGGCAGCGACGTGGTCCGCACCTTCACCTTCCAGAGCTGCTGGGACGGCCGGAACACCGACAGCGCCAACCACCGTACGCACATGGCCTTCGCGGACCGCGCGGGCCGCTGCCCGAAGGGGTTCACCGCCGTGCCGCAGCTGGTGCAGCGGATCACCTACGGCATCGCGCCGGGGGCCCGGTTCGCCGTGGACAGCTTTCCCGAGCAACTGCACAAGCCGGTGACCGACCACGGCGACTTCATCAACGTGATGTCGACCGGGCTGATGTCCAGGGCCGTGGACTGCATCAACTCCGGCCGCGGCTGCCGCTGAACCCCCGCGCCGGGCGCCCCCCTCCCCTACCGCCGCGCCCGGTCCGGGAAAAGGTGCCGGCCCGAAGCCTCAGGCTTCGGGCCGGCACCGCGTTTCCCTTCCTTTTCTCCCCCGGTCGCCGACTACAAGCCGTTGACGCGGGCCATCCGGCCGACGACGACGGGGGTGAAGTCGGCCGTGACCACGCGCGCCGCCCTGCGGGTCACCCGCGAGTGCTGGCGGCGCACCTGGGCCATCAGCCGTCGGCTGCGCAGGGCCATCTCCAGTTCGAACCGGGTCCGGGGGTCCCGCAATCCGGTACCGAAGAGCTTCTCCAGCTGGCGCATGCGGTAGCGGACGGTCTGGGGGTGCACGCTGAGCGCCTTGGCGGCCTCGGGAGCCCCGCCGCCTTCCAGCCACGCGAGCAGGGTCACCTCCAGCCGCTCGCTCTGGCGGGGGGTCAGGTCCGCCAGCGGGCGCAGCCAGCGCGCGGCGAGCGCGTGGGCCAGGGGCTCGTCCTGGAGCAACAACAGAGTGGAGAGGTGGTCGTCGACGAACACGGTCCGGGCTTCCAGGCCGCCCCGGGCGGGGGTCAGGGCGAGCAGGCGCAGTGCCCAGCGCAGCGAGGAGGCGGCGTCGCGGAGGGGGACGGAGTGGCCGACGGCGGCTCCGCGGCCGCGCAGCGCGAGTTCCAGGGGGGTGCGGGCGTCCGGGTCGGCGGTCGGGACCAGGAGGCACGGGCGGCCCGCGAACACGCCGGCGAGGGCGTCGTCGTGCAGGGCCGCCAGCTGCTGCGTGTCGGCGGGGGTGGCGAGCGCGATGGCCCGTACGGCCGGGGGGAGGTGCCAGTCCGCGGCCTGGGCGAGCTCGGAGAGGGAACCCTCCGATGCGGCACGGCCGTCGGTGAGCGCGTTGAAGAGGTCGTGCCGTGCCTGGTCGGCTACCCGACCGTGCTCGGGTTCGGGCTCGGGCTCGATGGCGGGTACGGGTACGGGTATGCGTGCCGGAACGGGAACGGCGTCGGGTATGGACGCGGGCGGGGGCCCGTGCCGGGGTTCCGCGTGGGCGCCGGGTTCCGGGTCGATGCCGGGGGCCGGGTCGGTGCGGGGTTCCGGGTCGGTGTCCGATTCCCCGTCGACTTCGGCCGGATCTCGATAGCCGAGGGCGGTGAGCAGTGCCTCTTCCACCTTCTTCCTGAGCAGTTCGTCGTCAATGGCATCGTTGTCATCGACAAGGGCGGATAGTTCCGGATTGCCATGCAGGAGTTCCTCCACTATCTCGGCCGCCAGGGCGGGGAGTTCCCGGCGCAGGACACGGGTCCACTCGCCGCGCGGGCGGGACCAGATGCGGTTCAGAAGTTCGCACATCGTTACCTCGATCGTGCCGGTGAGGCCTTGACGAAGGGGAGTCTTCCGGTCTTGTTCGATGCGCCGGAGAGCCGGTGCGAGAAATTATCACGGTTGGATAAATCCTGTGGAGGTGCTGCACAGGTCCACGATGCTTCTGCACTCCGACCCCAAGACCCGTCTGTCGGCTCGGAGTTCACAGGAGAACCGGATGCCCTTGCCCCAGCCGCACCTCCCCCGCTCGCACCGCGCGCGCCGCCGACATCCCGGCGCGCTCAGCGTCGGGTTCGCCGCCCTCGTATCGGCCGTCGTGGCGGCCCGCGCGGGCGTCCTGACACACCTCTGGGAGTTCCTCGACTTCGGGGCGGGCGTCCTCTCGCTCGTCTCGCTCACCGCCACCGTCCTGTGGGGACTGACCGCCACCGACCGGCTGTTGCTGGGACCGGGGGCCCGACTGCTCGCCCAAGGGGTGCACCGCGGCCTGGCCGTGGCGGGTCTCGGCTTCCTCGTCCTGCACATATGGGTCAAGGTGGCGGAGGGCCGTACGAGTCCCACCGCGGCGGCGGTGCCGTTCGCGGACGGGGACCGACCGCTGGTGATCGGGCTCGGCACGCTCGCCGGGTACCTCTTCGTGGCCGTCGCCGTGTCCGGCGGGGTGCGCAGCGCCTTCGCCACCAGGAGCCGGTCGCTGTGGTGGCGGGCGCTGCACGTCGGCGCCTATCCCGCCTGGGCCGCCTGCCTGGTGCACGGACTGAAGGCCGGCCGTCCGGCGGCCGGGTGGGTGACTGCGGCCTACGCGCTGTGCGTGGCCGGTGTGGCCGGAGTGCTCGTGCTGCGCCTGCGGTCCACGCTGCGCGGGGCCACTCCGCCGCCGGTCGTGCCGCCCGTCGGCTCCCGGGACCCGTTCGGGGGCAGGACGACGCGCCGCACGTCGTTGCGCCGCTCCTCGCCGCGCCGGGCGTCCGTGCGCAGGACGGTGGTGGGCTCGCCCCGGGTGGAGCAACTCGCGGGTCGGGAGCGGTGGCGGTGAACGCCGGGCCGCGCCCGGGCCTCGGCTGTGTGGGCGCCCCCAGGCTGCTGGCCGGTCTCGACCGGGCCGCCCGGCTCGACCGGGAAGCCCATCTGGCCGTGCACGGCCCGCTCCCCCGCTGCCACCCGGACGAACTCGTCACCCTCGCCGACGACATCGAGCTCCGGGGCCGGGGCGGTGCGGGCTTCCCCTTCGCCCGCAAGATGCGGGCGGTCATCCGGTCGGCCTGGGGTCGCAACGACGGGCTCACCGCCGTCGTGGTCAACGGCAGCGAGGGCGAGCCCAGTTGCCTCAAGGACACCGCGCTGCTGCTGCACGCCCCGCACCTGGTGCTCGACGGCGCGCTGCTGGCCGCCGCGGCGCTGGGCGCCGAGGAGGTGGCCGTGGCCGTGACCCGGGCGGACGTGGAGCAGTCGGTACGGGAGGCCGTCGCCGAACGCGGCCCCGCGGGACGCCGGGTGCGGGTGGCGAGACTGCCCGAGCGGTTCGTGACGGGCGAGGGCACGGCCCTGGTCGACGGTCTGAACGGCGGCGCGACGCTGCCGTCCGGGCAGAAGGTGCGCACCAGCGAGCGGGGCCTGGGCGGCATGCCCACCCTGCTGTCGAACACGGAGACCTTCGCCCAGCTCGCCGTCGCCGCCCGGCTCGGGGCGTCGGAGTACCGGACGGCCGGCCTGCCCTCCGAGCCGGGCACCGTGCTGCTGACCGTCGCCGGTTCCACGGTCGTCGAGACCCCGTCCGGGACCTCGCTCCCGTACGTCCTCCAGTTGTGCGGCACCGAGCCCGGTCAGGGCGTACTCGTCGGCGGCTACCACGGGAAGTGGCTGGACCCGGTCTCCGCGCGCGCCGCGCAGGTGTCCCGGCAGTCCCTCGACACGCTCGGCGCGAGGCTGGGGGCGGGCGCGGTGCTGCCGCTGCCCGAGGACACCTGTCCGGCCGGGGAGGTGGCACGGGTCGCCCGGTGGATGGCCGGGGAGTCCGCGGGCCAGTGCGGCCCCTGCGTACGGGGTCTGCCCGCGCTGGCCGACGTACTGGACGACGCGGTACGGGGCGGGGGCCGGGCGGCCCTCGACGCGGTGGAGGCGCGGATGCGCTCGGTCCTGGGGCGGGGTGCGTGCAGCCATCCCGACGGGACCTCGCGGTTCGTCGCGTCGGCGCTGGCCGCGTTCCCGGACGAGTTCCGCGACCACGCGCTCGGCAGTGGTTGCGGGCGCCGGGTGCTGGGGGCGCTGCCGCTGCCCCGGGACGAGAGTCCGGAGCGACTGGTCGTGGACTGGACCCTGTGCCGGGGGCACGGGTTGTGCGTGGACGTGCTCCCCGATGTCGTACGGCTCGACGCGGACGGCTATCCGGCGGAGGCGTCCATGGTGGTGCCGGGGCACCTGCGGCCGAAGGCCCTGCGGGCGGTGCGGCGCTGCCCGGCCCTCGCGCTGCGCATCCAGGGCTGAGCGAGTTCTTGGCGTGATCGGACAAATTCCGGGCCGAATTCACTGCCGCCGCCCCTTCCCCCGTATCAATGACGAAAGCACGGAAACACGGAAACGAATCCGAAGGAGCAATCAGTCGTGAAACGAATCCGACAGGGAATAGGCGCCGGGTCGGCCGTCGCGGTTCTGCTGCTGACGGCCGGGTGCGGCTCCGGGAGTGACTACGCCGGGAAATCGGGCGGGGTCAAGCCGGTGGCCGACAGCCAGAAGATCGGGTCCGCGTACGGCGGAAACGCCGACGGCTACGGAAGTGGTGGCGTCGGCGGCAGCGGGAGCGGGAGCGGGAGCAACCCCGCCGGCGATCCCGGCACCGTCACGACCCGCGCGGCGGGGCAGCTGAAACTGCGCGACATCCCCGCCGTGGGCGCCGCGGTCACCGACGGGCAGGGCCTGACGCTCTACCGGTTCGACAAGGACACCGCGAAGCCTCCCC
This sequence comes from Streptomyces sp. NPDC001717, assembly GCF_042892775.1. NCBI lineage: Bacteria > Bacillati > Actinomycetota > Actinomycetes > Kitasatosporales > Streptomycetaceae > Streptomyces > Streptomyces sp. NPDC001717. Next base: position 72,649 of record NZ_JBIAUK010000038.1, read on the forward strand.
AGTCCAACTGCGACGGGGAGTGCGCCAAGGCCTGGCCCCCGGTTCCGGCGGACGAGGCCACGGCCGGGGAGGGGATCGAGGCGGGCCTGCTCGGTTCGGTGCTGCGGGCCGACGGCACCCGGCAGCTGACCCTCGCCGGATGGCCCGTCTACCGCTACGCCAAGGACACCGCGCCGGGTGAGGCGCTCGGCGAGGGCGTCGCCGGGACCTGGCACGCGGTGGGGGCCGACGGAAAGCCCGCGGGCGCCGCCGCGGCCGGGGCGAAGAAGGGCGGCGTGGAACTTTCGGTGGCGCAGAACGCCACGCTCGGCGGAATTCTCGCGGATGCGGATGGCCGCACCCTCTACCGCTTCGACAAGGACAGCGCCTGGCCGATGAAATTCGGGTGCCTGGATTCCTGCCTGGACACCTGGAAGCCCGCCAAACCGGTCGACAAGGCGAAGATTTCGGGAATCGCCGCCGAATTGGTCGGCTCCGTGAAACGCCCGGACGGCACGGAACAATTGACGATCGACTGCTGGCCCGTCTACTCCTTCACCGGCGACAAGCAGCCGGGCGACATCAACGGTCAGGGGAAACAGGGTCTCTGGTTCGCCGTGACCGACAAGGGGAAGAAGGCGAAGCCATCCGCGTGACACCGGCCGCCGTGTCCACCGGCGTCGCGGCGGCGGTGGGCGCCGCGCTGCTGTGCGGCGGCTGCGGCGCCCACCCCGCGAAAGCTCCGGGGACGGCCCCGGAGAAGGTGTCCGCGACGGCCCCCGCGACGCGTTCCGTCTCGATCGAGGAGATCGCCGCGGCCATCGGCTGCACCGCCGAAGTGAGCGTGGAGGCCGAGGAGTTGCGGGAGGGCGGTTGTGAGAGCGCGCAGGGCGCCTACCGCATGGCCACCTTCGCCGCCGACGAGGGGCAGCGCTCCTGGCTGGCCGAGGCCCGGATCTACGGCGGCACCTACCTGGTGGGGAACCGGTGGGTGGTCACCGCCCCGCAGGCCGACGCGCTGGCCACCCTGCGCGAGCGCCTCGGCGGCTCCCTGGACACCGGCAGCACCCATGTCCACCACTCCTAGGCCGTGGTCGAGGCGGTCGCGGGGGGGGGGGGGGGGGGCGGGGCCGGGCCGGGGCCCCGCCCGGGGGGGGGGGGGGGGGGGGGGGGGGGGGGGGGGGGGGGGGGGGGGGGGGGGGGGGGGGGGT